>CAVGKH010000091.1:0-7977 GCA_963629755.1 Gemmiger sp. | reverse complement strand
GATATCCGTGCCGCGGCCTGCCATGTTGGTGGCAATGGTCACAGCGCCCAGCTTACCGGCCTGCGCTACGATCTCGGCTTCTTTTTCATGCTGCTTGGCATTCAGCACATTGTGAGGCACGCCCATGCGCTTGAGCATGCCGGAGATCAGCTCGCTCTTTTCGATTGAAACGGTGCCTACCAGCACGGGCTGGCCGTTTTTGTGGCACTCCTCCACCTGCTTGCACACGGCGCGGTACTTGCCCTGCATGGTTTTGTAAACGGCATCGGGCAGATCTTTACGGGCCTTGGGCTTGTTGGTGGGAATGGTCACGATGTTCAGGCCGTAGATCTCGTTGAACTCATCGGCCTCGGTGCTGGCGGTACCGGTCATGCCGCACAGCTTGTCATACATGCGGAAGTAGTTCTGGAAGGTGATGGTGGCCAGCGTTTTGCTCTCGGCGGCTACGGTCACGCCTTCTTTGGCCTCGATGGCCTGATGCAGGCCCTCGTTGTAGCGGCGGCCGATCATCAAACGGCCGGTAAATTCATCTACAATAATTACTTCGCTGTTTTTCACCACATAGTCGATATCGCGCTGCATCACGCCCCGGGCTTTAATGGCCTGGTTAATGTGGTGCAGAAGGGTCATGTTGCTGGAATCCGAAAGATTCTCCACCTTGAACCACTGCTCGGCCTTGTGGATGCCGCTCTCGGTCAGGGTGCAGGTCTTGTGCTTTTCGTCCACGATGTAGTCGCCGTCCGACTGGGCATCGGTGTCCTCTTTGTCGTCCAGCTCCACGATCACCGATTTTTTCAGGGTCTTGGCAAAATCATCGGCATCCTTATACAGATGGCTGGAATCATCACCCTTGCCGCTGATGATCAGGGGCGTGCGGGCTTCGTCGATCAAAATCGAGTCTACCTCGTCCACGATGGCATAGTTGTGGCCGCGCTGCACCATGTTGGCCTTATACACCACCATATTGTCGCGCAGGTAGTCAAAGCCAAACTCGTTGTTGGTGCCGTAGGTCACATCGGCGGCGTAAGCAGCGCGGCGGGCATTGTTATCGGGGCAGTCGTGGGTAACAAGGCCTACAGTCAGGCCCAAAAAGCGGTAGGTCTTGCCCATCCACTCACTGTCGCGGCGGGCCAGGTAATCGTTTACCGTAACCACATGCACGCCCTTGCCGGTCAGTGCGTTCAAATATACGGGCAGGGTAGCCACCAGCGTTTTGCCCTCACCGGTCTGCATCTCGGCAATGCAGCAGCGGTGAAGGGCAATGCCGCCGATGATCTGCACGGGGAAGGGCTTCATGCCCAGCACACGCCAGTCGGCTTCGCGGCACACGGCAAAAGCCTCGGGCAGCAGATCGTCCAGCGTTTCGCCCTTGGCCAAACGCTCGCGGAACTCGGCGGTCTTGGCCTTGAGCTGCTCATCAGTCAGCGCGGCCATGGTGGAATCCAGCGCCAGCACCTTGTCGGCGAGGGGGCGGATCTTTTTCAGCTCCTTGTCGGAGAAAGTGCCAAAAATCTTGTCAACTAAAGACATATCGCAAACACCTGTTGTTTCTGCTGCCCAGCGGCAGCACCTTTATGAGTTTTTATAGAGTATAAACAGCATATAGTTATACTTTTCACAGTATCTATAATAATACACCCTCATAGGAAAGTCTGTCAAACCTATGAGGGTGCATTTGATTGTTTATTCAGGAATTTTTTACGATTCCAGCAGGCGGGGCAGCTCACACAGCCGGTCGATCACCGGCACGCCCGCACTTTCCAGCCGTTTTCGGGATTGATGACCGCCGCTGAAGAGCACACAGCGCGCGCCCAAAGCCCGAGAAACTTCATAATCGTGCAGGGTATCGCCCACGCACACAGCCTGTGCCGGGTCGAAACCGCTCTGCCGCAGATACTGCAGCCCGCGCTCTACCTTGCTTTTAGCATAGATATCGTCCAGGCCCAGAAGCTGATTAAAATAAGGCCGAATGCCGCGCTGGGCTACCTGGTGCTCCAGCGGCCCCTGCGGGCAGGCCGAAAGAATGATCTGCTGCATACCGAGCGCCTGCACAGCCTGCAGAGCTGTTTTGGCATCGGCATTCAGGGGCACAGCTTCGCAGGCGGGCAGATAATCGTCCATATAAGCCTGCGCCAGAACTTCGTAGGGGTGGCGGGAAAAATCAAACCCTGCCAGCGCATAGTAATTTTTTACGGGAAAAGTAAAAAGCTCGCGGTATTCGGCCAGCGTATACTGCTGCTGGTAGCCGAAGCGGGCCAGATTGCGGTTGAGCGAATCCACGCCCAAAACAACATCGTCCAGCAACGTGCCGTTCCAGTCCCATAAAATCAGCGAAGCGGGCATAGGCTTTCTCCTTTAATTGGCAGCGGCGGTGCTGTCGGTAAAGAATTTTAAAAGGGCGGGGCGCTTTTCGATAAAGCGGACCAGGGCTACACCCAGCACGCAGCAGCTGATGATCTCGCCAATGGCTACCGTAACGCCGTTGAAAACGCACAGCCCCAGGGTAAACGGCGTGTCAGAAAAATAATAGGCGATCTCGGGGCCTACGATCAGCGCATTGAACACCACCGGCGGAATGCTGGCAGGGATCGCCAGCCCATTGATGCGGTATTTGCGCAGAAGCATCATCACTACGCACGAAAGGGCTGTGGCGGCGGTGCCGAACAGAATATCCGGGAACCCAGTGCCGATCATATTGGCCAAAAAACAGCCGACCGTTACACCGACGGCATACTCAGGGCCAAACACCACCAGCATGCCCAGGGCCTCGGCTACACGCACCTGCACGGCACCGAACGAAAACGGAGCCAACACCAGGCATAGCACAGCATAAATGGCGGCAATAGCCGCACAGCGTACAAGCTTTTTGTTAGACATGATATAATTACTCCGGCAGCATAGATTTTGACCGCTGCGGTGCTGCCAGACCGCCCGGTGTGTGCCATGCCGCAAAGGGGCATGGAGAGCCTAAAATCCTAAGTTGCTCTTTGCCTTGGGAATAGGGCTGCGCTTTATAAAAAACGCTACTACATTATAGCACAAATGCCCGCGCCTGAAAAGAGGCGCGGGTAGATTTTTAAAAGGCTTTATGTATGCAGCCGACGAATAATTTTGAATGCGATCTCATGCTCGGTGACGAGAGGCTTTTTAATGGCAAAAAATACAACACCGTTTGTCGGGCAGCGTATTTCAGCCAGAATATCGGCAGTAAACGGATCAAGAATGTGCCCCATAGGTTGGCCATATTCGACCATGTCGCCGGGTTGGACAAGGCTTCGGAAAATGCCGCCGGTAGGAGTAAGAATATTTCGCAGCTCTTTTTCCTGCAATACAGTGGAAAGATAACCGTTGTGACAGTTATAGTGCAGCACGCCTACACGGCTTAGATAGCGAAGAACGGCTGTTACAGCCTGCCGGGCGCTGACCTCGTCAATGTCATCGGTCTCCTTGGTGTAAATGCTGAAAGCGCTCGTGTTCCAAAGCTGCCAGTTGTAATTCAGAGTGGTAGTATCAATCGGCTGCGGGTCACGCATCACAACATAGGGCAGGCCAAACAGGTTGCCAAGGCTGGCCGTTTGCAGCCCAGTATTCATTATGCGCACATGCGGCACAAAATCGCCGGGCAGATAAAACGAGGCAAAGTGGATGCCGTGCTTATAGCCCTGTACGACCTCAAATAGGGCAGCGGCAATACGCTGCGTGGTTTCACCAAGATCATATCCGGGAAACATGCGATTGATGTCGGTTTTATCCATAGCCCAAAAACGGCTGCCAACATTCATGGAAAAGTGATTTACGCAAGGCACTACCAGAATTTCATGATCTGGTGTAAGAGAACCCTGCGCTTCTAGCTTGCGCAGCTGCTGCACCAAAAGGGCACATACATACATTTGCTGCACTTCGTTGCCGCGCAGCCCCGCCACTACAGCGCAGGCTTTTTCACCGCTGCCAAATCGAAAGCCTTCAATCTCAAATTTCTGGCGGTAGGGAGTTTCCAGTGTATAAAGAATTTCCTGTTTCATTGTGCAAACCCTCCCGTTAAAATGCGTGCCAGCAGGCTGCCCGGATATACGATGGGGTATTCCCGCAGCGTAAACAAAAGGCCATTGGCGGGAGCGGTCAAAGTATCCAGAACCTGCCCGGTAAGCGGGTCGGCAATCACGGCAAGCTCCTGCCCTTTATGCACAACTCCGTTATGCTGAACGCTGGGTAAAAAAATGCCAGCATTATCGGCATTCAAAAAAGCAACCTCGTCCTTGCTTACAATGGGCTTGCGAGGCAAAACAGTATCGCCGTCCCACATGCCCTCACTGCGCATAAGATTCAAAATACCGTCTACAAGCTGTTCGCCGTAGCTTTTGGTAATGCGCATCCCTACGCCCATCTCTACTACAAGGCACTTGGTGCCAATGGTGTTTAGGCTGTGTGCCAGTGTGCTTTCCAGCACGGTGGCAGCCGCATGAATCCAGACAAAATCTACATTCAGCTGTTTGGCCAGCGGTACAAGTTCTGGGGCTGTTTCTTCGGAAATGCGCACCTGAGGCAGTTCTTTTAAATAAATGTTGGAGGCATGGATATCAATGGCAATATCAGCACCGCGGATATCCTCCACAACGCAGTTGGCATAATATTCAGCCATGGGGCCATCTGTATTGCCAGGAAAAACCCGGTTTAAATCAAGATCAAACAGCGGTACGCCGCGCTGGATCGTATTGATCCCCAGAGGGTTGATGGCTGGGTAAATGTCCACAGTGCCGTGTAATAGTTCCGGGTGCTCCTGAATACGGCGGTTTAAAAGATATACGGCATACTGCCCCTCCAACTCGTCGCCATGTGTGCCGGTCACTATGCACAGGCGTTTGCCGCGGTCACTGCCAGGCAAAGGAGAAAGGCGGTTCTTTTTCAGCTCCAGATTTTCATGTACCGCCAAGGCAATGCTGGATACGATTTGTTCCATAATATTTTCCACACTCCATTATTTTATACATTGATTTAGGCCCGGCGTGCCAGATGCATGGATACCCACATGCTTTGCTGTGCCATGCCGCAGAATACCCCTTGCTCAGCGGGGCAGTCGGCGGCATCGCGCCCGGCAGCAAAGCGTACATGGCTTTCGCTGCAAAATGTACCGTGTGTAGGATCAAGCCCCAGCCAGCCATCAGGCAGTGCCAGCTCGGCCCAGGCATGCGTGGCTCCCTCGCCTGGAATCAGCCCCATGCAGTAGCGGGCGGCAAACCCTGTGCGTCTGGCCAAGAATAAAAGCAGATGTGTATAATCCTGGCAGACACCCTGCCCCAGCACAAGTGCCTGCGAAGCGGTGGTAGCATTGCTGGTAACGCCTTGTGTGTAGATAAGAGCATCGTGTGCGGCACGGCATAAAATATCCGCCTGTTCCGACAAAGATTTGCCTTTTAAAGGCAGGCTGCGCCAAAGCGATTCTAAAGCAGTGCTGCCCTGGGTAAGTGCCGATGCATGGCGGAACGCCGGATTTACGCTTTGCAGCGGCAACGGTGCACGATTGCTGCTGTCTATTCGCACCAGCCCGTGTGATGCATATACAAAATGCCGGTGCTCTTCTCGACAGCTGCCGCACACGACCCACCCACCAAAACCGTCGTGCTGCAGTTCGTATTCGGCTTGAGGGGCAAGGCTGATGCCAAAAGAGGAAAGCTGCTGAACTTCATCTTGCATAGGCAGGCAGCGCACTGCAAACACATGATCTTTTATCGGAGACGAAAAGCGCAGCTCAGTATAAAATTTGAATTCCAGTTCGGTCATAGATCCGGAAAAAGCTTTTCTAAGGCAGAAATCAGTTCACCGGGGGCACGGTTCGGCTTGGAACTGTCGAGTAGAGAATCAATCAAAACGCCCAGGCAGGTGGCATCGGGTGCAATTCCGGTGCGGTACAGTCGGTTGAAAAGCAGCTCAAATACCTGCCGTATGGAATCGCTTTTTTTGCCAAGGCGCAGATATAGATCTACCCGTTCCAGATTAGCACCCATTTTTAAGGTGGCGCGGCAGGCCGATTCGGCAATACTTTCTTCGCAGCTGCCGCGAAAGGCCATGATATCGTCCATTACCAGCTGGAGCAAGATGGCGGGACTAGTGCTTTTGGCGGCATCCTGCATAGCGTTGAACGCCAGCTGTATATAAGAAAGCGTAACACTGCTCAGAGTATCCCGCATAACAACGGCATTATCATAGGCGTAGCGCAGGGAACTGATGAGAGAGTTGGAATCCTGCTCATCAAAATAGTAGCGGCGGCAAAAATCGGCAGTGTTCGTATAGCTGGCAGAAATGCCCAGCGCATGGCAATAAGCAGCAAAGTCGGCTTCCTGCCCGTCTACATAAGCATCGTAAATGAATTTGGCTTCTTTCAGCCCGGTATATACGCGCTCGGTATAGCGCCCCAGCCAGAAAAGGCGGCTGGAATTATTTAACGAGACAGTACCCATGTGTCTTTAAAACCTCCTCCTTGAGAGCTGTTTACAACAAAGCTGTTCGGGTCGCGAGAGAAACGGGTCAGACCGCTTTGCCATACAGTGATATCATCGCCGCTGTGCAGAACGAAAGCACGCAAATCAGCCTTGCGAAATACCTTTTCGCCAGCCTCCATGATAGGCAGATCCAAAAAGTCAATCACTTCCTGTGCAATAAAGCGGCGAGGTTCGCGGCGAATGGTTTCACGGAATGTTTCCAACTGCGTTTTTGTCATATCACGGCCGAATACTACGCCATAGCCGCCGGCCTCGGCCACATCCTTGACCACCAGTGTTTCCAGATGTTCCAGCACATAGCGGCGGTCTTTTTCATAAAAAGGCAGATAGGTAGGGGCGTTGTTCAGAACAGCCTGTTCACCCAGATAATATTCAATCATTTTGGGAACAAAATAGTAGATGCCCTTATCATCAGCTACGCCGTTACCAGGTGCATTGATCAAAGCAACATTTCCTGCGCGGTAGGCATTCATTACGCCAGGAATGCCAATCAGGCTTTCGGGGCGGAAGGCTGTAGGGTCTAAAAATTCATCGCTGATGCGGCGGTAGATAGCGCCAACACGCTCACCGCCGCGCACGGTGCGCAAATAGACTCTGTTATTTTCCACATACAGATCGCCAGCTTCCGCCAGAGCAGCGCCGGTTTTTTCAGCCAGATAGCTGTGCTCAAAGTAAGCGGCGTTGTAGCGCCCGGGCGTAAAAATTACATTGATGCCGCCTGTGTTCACAGAATCCATGGTTTTACGCAAAAGCTCGGCGTAATTGCGGTTGTCGGAAACCGGGCTGGCAGTAAAAGTTTCGGGGCAGCATCGGCGACAAAGCTCTCGTGCAATCAGCGGATACGATGCACCGCTGGGAATGCGCAGATTGTCTTCCAGAATAAACCAATCGCCGTTTTTTCCCTGTACCAGGTCGATGCCGGATATATGGCTGTATACACCTTTTGGGGGTATACAGCCTTCACACTGGGGCAGGTAACCTGTTCCGGCAAACACGAAGTCTTCGGGAATAACGCCGTCATGAATGATTTTTTTATCGCTGTAAACATCTTTGATAAAAAGATTTAAAGCCTGCACGCGCTGGCAGAGGCCGCGATCCAGTGTTTTGAATTCTTCGGCGGTGATCACGCGCGGCAACGGATCAAACGGAAATAAGCGCTCTTGAAAAACGCCGTTTTTGTATAAGCCGAACTTTACACCATAGCGTGCAAGCTGCTCGTTGATGGCGTGCTGATGCAGAATGAGTTGATCCATAGAATTTCCCCCTCTTGTTTCCGTACAAAAAAGACATACCGCCTTTTCCCATACAGTTTTAAAAACTTTTTTGCCGGATAAATCAAAAAGGCGATGAGAACCCCTAGGGGTCTCATCGCCTTTGATACTTTATATTATAAATAAAATGGTTAATTCTGTCAAGTAGGAAGTACTGAAAACTTTATTCTTTGTGCTCTGGGTTCAAATAGGCAATGGCAATGGCATCG
>CAVGKH010000090.1:4571-8061 GCA_963629755.1 Gemmiger sp. | reverse complement strand
GCCTTGCGCCGTGCCTCAAAGGGCCGCACGGTCCTTTCTATTTCGCACCGCATTTATGAAAACCTGGGTGGAAGGACCGTAGAGATCAAAACCCAAGGCCGGTAAAACAAAAAAGCCGGTTTACCGGGTACTTTCCGGTAAGTACACTGAGGTAAGACCAAAGCATATTATTAAGCACATATAAAAAGAGCCGCTGCGTGGCAACAGCGGCTCTTTTTATGCAAATGATGCAGGAACTTCAGAAAATTACTTGCCCCAAACGCTTTCGGCGATCTCTTTTACCAGCTTCAGCTTGTTCCACTGCTCCAGCTCAGTGAGCTTGTTGCCAATCTCACACGAGGCAAAGCCGCACTGCGGGCTCAGGCAGAGGCGCTCAAGGGGAATATACTTTTCAGCTTCCTGAATGCGTGCGGTCACGGCCGCTTTATCCTCCAAACGGGGAGATTTTGTGGTGATAAGGCCCAGCACCACTTTTTTGCCCTCGGCCACATACTGCAGGGGCTCAAAGTTGCCCGAGCGCTCATCATCAAATTCCAGGTAGAAGGCATCCACATTTTCGTTGGCAAACAAAACGGGCGCAATGGGGGCGTAGCCGCCGCGGCTTGCCCAGGTAGAGTGATAGTTGCCGCGGCACACATGGGTGGTAAAGGCCAGATCGGCAGGGCGGCCCTCTAAAGCCAGGTTGTTTAGGCGCAGATACTCGTTGGCCACATCCTCCAGCTTGGTGTTCGTTTCGGCCAAAAAGCTCTGGTAGCCGGGGTCGCACAGCATGCCCCAGGTGCAGTCGTCAAACTGGATGCTGCGGCAGCCTGCGGCATACAGGTCGGCGATCACCGTGCGGTAAGCGGCGGCGATATCCTGCAAAAGCTGCTCATGGTCAGGGTAAACTTCATCCGTGATCTTGGCATTGCTTTCGCGGTACAGCTCAGCCAGCAGCTGCGCGGGGGCGGGCATGGTCTGGCGGGCAATGGTGTTTTCGTCTTCAAACTGCTTTACAAATTTAAAATGCTCTACAAAGGGGTGGTTTTCGCCGCTGATCTTGCCGCTCACGCGCGCCGAGCCGGGCGTGGTCTCTTCGCCATGGAAGTAATAGCCGTGCTCAAATTCGATTTCGTCAATGCCGTGAAAACCCCACATAAAATCGAGGTGCCAGTAGCTGCGGCGGAACTCGCCGTCGGTAATGGCGTGATAACCGGCGCGCTTCTGCTTTTCAATCAGGCGGGTGATCTCTTCGTTTTCCACAGCAGTAAGCTGCTCGCGGGTGATCTGGCCGGCCTTAAACTGGGCGCGTGCCTCTTTTAAGGCATGGGGGCGCAGAAAGCTGCCCACAAAATCATAGCGGAAGGGGGATCTGAGCTGTGCCATAGTAAAAACCTCTCTATCTCTTTTTCCCGGCAGGACCCGGAGCGGCGCCGCCGTTTTTGGGTGTTTATCTTGATGGCATTAGTATACGGCAGCAAGCACAGCTTGTAAAATATGAAAAACCGGCGCTTTGCTATAGATAAAACCTATGGCTGATCGGTCCCGGCCACGCAGCGCTGCAAAATTTCGATATAGCGCTGCCCCAAAAAGCCTGGATGCACCCGGCGGTGGGTGAGTGTGCCGATCTGCATAAAATCGTCTACCTGCAGCGGCACGGCTACAATATTGGGGCCGTTGAGCGATTCGTTGATCACACCGCTGCAGATGGTGTAGCCGTTTAAGCCGATCAGCAGGTTAAAAAGCGTGGCGCGGTCACGCACCAGAATATCCTTGCGGCATTCGCGCGTGCTCAAAATCTCTTCCGAAAAATAAAAAGCGTTGTGGTCGCCCTGCTCATACGAAAGCCTGGGGTAGGGGGCCAGATCGTCCAGCGTGATCGAGGAAAGGGAAGCCAGCGGGCTCGAGGTGCTTACAAATACATGGGGCCTTGCGGTAAAAAGCGGCGTAAAAACCAGATCATGCTCGCGAATGGTTTTTTGCAGAACGCTCTCATTGTCGTGGTTCAGGTACAGCACGCCCACCTCGCTGCGCAGGTGGGAAACATCTTCAATGATCTCGTAGGTCTGGGTTTCGCGAATGCGAAAATCGTATTCTTCGCCGCCGTGCTCTTTGATCAATGTTACAAAGGCTTCTACGGCAAACGAATAATGCTGTGCCGAAACGCAGAACCGGTGCTTTACGGGGGCATTGCCCAGGTATTTTTCTTCGATCAGATTCATCTGTGCCAAAAGCTGGCGGGCGTAGCCCAAAAATTCTTCGCCCTCGGGCGTGGGGCTGATGCCGCGGTTCGTGCGGTTGAAAACCGCAAAGCCCAGCTCATTTTCCAGCTCATGCAGCGAAGCGCTCAGGCTGGGCTGCGCGATATAAAACTGCTCGGCCGCCTTGCTGATGCTGCCTGCCTGGGCCACGGCGGCTACATACCGAAGCTGCTGCAAAGTCATGCCTGTGCCTCCTTTGCTTTCTCGGCCGATTCGGCCAGCATACGGCGAAATTCGCGCGCGGCAGTGTTCAGCGGGCGGTGCTTATCATACACCAGGCAGATGGCGCGGGGCGGAACCGGCTCGCGCAGCGGGATCTGCACGATCTCACGGCGCTGCAGCGAATCGCGGGCCATGGGCTCGGGCATAAAGGCCAGCCCCAGCTCGCTTTTTACCAGCGTGAGCAGCTGGTCGGTGGTAGCGGCCTCGGTGTCGGGGCTGAGCACGGCATCGTGCTCTAAAAACAGCTGCCGGTAAAAGCTGCGGGTCATGCTCTGGGCACTGAGCGCGATCAGCGGATACTGCTTCAGCTCGCGCAGCGAAAGTGACTGGCTGGCCAGCGCGGTAAAGGTTTTGCCGCCTACCAGAATTTCGGTAAAGGGCATAAGCGAGGCGGTGCGCAGCGCGGGCTCGGCATCGATAGGGGTAGAGACCACGGCAAAATCCACCTCACCGTTTTTTACGGCCTGCACGGCCTGCGGGGTGGAGTGGTTAAAAATGTGCAGCCGAATGCCGGGGTACTCGTTGTGAAAGGCCCGCAGCTTATCAGAAAGATAAATGTTTAAGGCCGTTTCGGTCACGCTGATCGAAATGCTGCCGTGGGCCAGCGCGGCGCTGGAGCTCAGGGCCTCCTCGGCATCCTGAATCTGCAGCGCGGCGCTGGAAATGCGCGCGTAAAGCAGCTGCCCTTCGGGCGTTAAGGCCGCGCCCCGGTTGCTGCGCGTAAACAGCACGCAGTTCAGCTGCCCCTCCAGCTTGTTCATGGTATGGGTGATGTTGGGCTGGTTATTGCCCAGCACATGCGCGGCCTTGGTAAAGCTGCCGTATTTGGCAACATAGTAAAAAACTTTGTAATATTCCCAGTCGATGTACATAAAACCTCCCGGTATGTGGCTATATCATAATCACATGGCAGCTATATGATAAATACTTTTTACATATTTTTGCCATTTCAGTATAATGGCAAAGCAGTCAGAAAACAAGAGAGTTTGTACTGAATTTGCCGCCCCAAAGCTGCGGGAGGCTTTGGG
>CAVGKH010000090.1:0-4533 GCA_963629755.1 Gemmiger sp. | reverse complement strand
AAATGCAAGAGGGATGGATTCGCGATAGATTTGACAAACTGAAGGCGCTTTTGTAACGGGAGCAAAAACGCCGTTTTTACAAAGAGAGCAAGCAGAGGAAAATTTTTCTTTCAGTACAGCAGAGTAAAGACCGGCAGGCGCGGTATGGCTTAAAAGCTATGCCGCGCCTGCCGGTTTTTGTGTGCCGCACGGCTGCTGCAAAGCGCCGTAAATGCCCCTGCGGGCGTGATTTACGGGGTATTCCAAAACGGAATACCGGCATGGAAAATCGCAATTTCACAAGAGGGAAAAACCGTGATATTCTGAAATCAGACAAAGAATTAACAAACGGTAAAGGCACACACAACCAGGGCGCGGTACAGCGCCCGATAGGAACATGAAGGAGGAATTTTTACAATGGGCAAATCGCTGACCAGAAAAATTCTGGAATCGCACTTTGTAAAGGGCAGCATGACCCCTGGTGAAGAGATCTTCATCAAGGTAGACCAGACCCTTACGCATGACATCAATGCCGTTATGACTTATCTGGCCTTTGAGGCCATCGGCCTGCCCCGCGTGCGCACTGAGTGCAGCGTAAGCTATCTGGATCATAACCTTTTGTATGTGAACAACATGACCCCCGACGACCACATCTATTTGCAGTCGGTAGCCCGCAAGCACGGCGTATATGTTTCGCGCCCCGGCAACGGCATTTGCCATGCCGTGCATGTGGCCCGCTTCGGTGCACCCGGCAAGGTGAGCATGGGCGGCGACAGCCACACCCCGCACGGCGGTGCCATCGGTATGCTGTGCATCGGCGTGGGCGGCATGGATGTGGCCACGGCCATGACTGGTGTGCCCATGCGCTTAAAAATGCCCAAGGTCGTAAAAGTTGAGCTTACCGGCCGCCTGGCCCCCGGCGTAAATGCCAAGGAAGTAGTGCTCGAAATGTTGCGCCGCGAATCGGTAAAGGGCGGCCTTGGCAAGGTGTATGAATATGTAGGGCCTGGCGCAGAAACGCTGGAAGTGCCGCAGCGCGCCACCATTGCCAACATGGGTGCCGAGATGGGGGCAACTTCTTCTATCTTCCCGGCGGACAAGCAGGTCAAGCGCTTTTTAGAGGGCCAGGGCCGCGGAGATGCTTATGTGGAGCTGCTGCCCGATGCCGACGCCGAGTATGACGAAGTGATCAAGCTGGATATGAGCAGGCTGGTGCCCATGATGGCCTGCCCGCATTTGCCCGACAATGTGCTGCCTTTGGTCACCGTGCCCAAGAAGAAGGTGCAGCAGGTGTTCATCGGCTCGTGCACCAACGCCAGCTACGCCGATATTGCCAAGGCTGCCGAGGTGTTCCGCGGGCACCATGTAAACGATGATGTTTCCTGCACCTGCGCCATTGCCTCACGCCAGACCTACAAGGAGCTGCTGCGCGATGGCTACCTAGATATTCTGGTGGATGCCGGTGTGCGCCTTTTAGAGATCGCCTGCGGCCCCTGCTGCGCCATCGGCCAGACCCCGCCCACCAACGGTGTGGCGGTGCGCACATCTAACCGCAACTTCAAGGGGCGTGCAGGTAACCCCACGGCCGAAATTTATCTGGTCAGCCCAGAAAGTGCTGCCGCAACGGCCATCAAGGGCACCTTTGCCACGGCTGAAGAGGTCATGGGCGAGCGTGTGACCGTGCTGAACAGCATTACCGAACCCGAGCATTATATTGTGGATGATTCCATGCTCATTCCGCCGCTGCCCCCCGAGGAGGCCGAAAAGGTCGAGATCACCCGTGGCCCCAATATCAAGTTTTTGCCTGTGCCCGATGTGCCCGAGCAGCACCTGAAAGCCGGGGTGAGCTTAAAGGCACGCGATAATGTGAGCACCGACGATATTACCCCGGCCAGCGCAGAGTTCTCTTCGATGCGCTCAAATATCCCCCTGATGAGCCAGTACTGCTATAACCGCTACGACCCCACCTTTGCCGCCCGCGCCAAAGAGATGGGCAGCAGCATTATCATCGGCGGCGAAAACTACGGCCAGGGTTCCAGCCGCGAGCATGCAGCCATCAACCCCATGTATCTGGGCGTAAAGTGCGTGATCGCCAAGAGCATCGCCCGCATTCATAAGGGCAACCTGGTGAACCACGGCGTGATCCCCATGCTGTTTGCAGACCCGGCGGCTTACGACAGCATTGACCAGATGGACGAACTGGAAATCGAAAACCTGCTGGACCAGATCCCGACCCGCCGCATCACGATCAAAAACCTGACCAAGCATTTTGAATTTGAGGCCGTGCTGGACCTGACGGATAACGAGCTGGAGGTCATTCTGGCAGGCGGCCAGCTGCGGTATCTCAAAAAGCAGCTGGAACAGCAGGAAAACGCACAGTAAAAGCACTGCAAATCAGGCGGCTATCTGATAAAATAGAAATAAGAAAATTTTAGGAGGATGCCGCCGTGAAAGATTCCGATTGGCTGATCTTATCTGAGCTTTATAAAAATCCAAACATGACCAAGGTGGCCGACCTTTTGTATACCACCCAGCCCTCTTTGACCAAGCGCCTGCAGCACATGGAAGAAGAGTTTGGCGTAAGCATCGTGAGCCGCACCCCCAAAGGGCTGGTGTTTACCAAAGAGGGCGCGTATCTGGGCCGGCAGGCCGATATCTACCTGCGCTTTTTAAAAGAGACCAAGCGCGAATTAGAGCGCATGAAAAACCAGGACGAGACCGTGATCAACATCGGCTCTTCGTATACCTACGGCAAATATTATCTGGGCGAGCTGATGATCAAATACCGCCGCAGCCACCCCGGCGTGCACTTTAATGTGATCACCGAGGGTAGCGACAGCCTGTTCCGCCGCATGCTGGACGGCACCATTGATGTGGCGTTTATCCGGGGCGATTATGAGGGTGCGGTAAACAAGGTGCTGGTAGAGCGGGGCAATGCCTATATCGTGACCAACCAGCCCGTGCTTATCGCAGACCTCAAGCAGATGACCCGTATAGGCTACAGCACCAACCGGCAGACCCAGAAGCTTTTAGACGACTGGTATACCGAGCAGTTTAACGAGCCTGCCCCGGCCAATATGATCGTGGGCTACATCGATGTCGCCTGGCAGCTGGTAGAAAAGGGCACCGGCTATGTGTGCTGCTTTGTGCCGGATAACTACGAGGGCAAAAAACGCCTGTTTTTGACCCCCATGTGCCACCGTGACGGCACGCCCGTAAGCCGCAACACCTGGTTTTTATACCCCAAAAGCAAGCGCCTGCCCGAGTGCCAGCAGGAATTTGTGGATTTTGTAGAAAAAGAACTCAAAATCGAAAACACACAGGAAAAGATAGAGTAACAGCCACCGGAAGCTGGCAGTGTGAGCGCATGATTTAAAATACGGAAAACGAAACAAACAAGAAAAAGGAGAAACCGCTATGATGTACGCTTATGTTGGCTGCCGCACCACCAAAGAACGCAATGCCCGCGGCGAGGGCTTAAAAACCTATGCCATTCAGCCCTCGGGCGAATGGAAAGAACTGCAGTGCCTTGCCACAGAGCCAAACCCTTCGTTTCAGACCCTGGATAATGAAGGGAAATTCTTGTATTCTGTGCACGGTGATTTTACCAAGGTGACCAGCTACCATGTGCTGCCCGACCATACGCTGGAATATATGAATACCGTGGATATCGGCGGCAAAAACCCCGTGGATATCACAGTAGATAAAGAAAACCGCCATGTGATCGTGGCTACTTTGCAGGGCGGCAGCCTGTATACCATTGCCCGCAATGCTGACGGCAGCCTGGGCGAGGTAGTGGCTAAGTATACTTATGAGGGCAAAGAGCCAGGCAAGGTATCTACCATTCACCAGTGCCTGTGGGATAAAAACAAAAACTTTTTGTTTGCCGCAGCCCAGGGGCGCATCAACGGCTACGGCCAGTTCCGCTCGCTGCGCTACGACCACGCTACGGGCCGGTTTGAGCAGGTCTCGCAGTTTATGGCCCGCACCTGGGATGAGCCCCGCCATGCTGCCGTGCACCCTAATAACCGTTGGGTGTATATGTGTGAGGAAAAGGGCAACAAGGTGCTGTATTTTCAGTTTGACCCCGAAAGCGGCAAAATGGAAGCCCTGCAGGAGCTGACCACAGTGCCCGAAACTGTGACCGGCTACTCGGATGCATCCGAGGTGATGGTTGACCCCACCGGCCGCTTTGTGATCGTTTCTAACCGCTATACCGATTCTATGGCCGTGTACCATATCGACCAGACCACCGGCTACCTGCGCAATACCGGCTTCTTCCCCTGCCTAGGCAAAACGCCCCGCTTCTTCTGCTTTGCCCCCAACGGCAAATGCTATGTAGCCAATGAAGACAGCGACACCATCATTGAATTCGATTTTGATTCGGTGACCGGCCAGCTGACCCCCACCCTGAACATCGTTCGCACCGGCAGCCCCGTGTGCATCGTGTTCACCGAGGGCTGATACGGAACGATACGGAATAAGAAGGAGCGTATAACATGAATTTGGGACTGCTTTCGCTGATCCTTTTGCTGGCTGCGATCGTGATCGGCT
>CAVGKH010000089.1:0-8086 GCA_963629755.1 Gemmiger sp. | reverse complement strand
GTATACTGTTTGTATATTATTTTATAAATTCAAAATTTGTATATTTTTATACCAGCAAAAGCTTATGCGAAAAGCGTTTAAATGCCAGCTTCTGCCCTCTATCAAACCAGTGTTCTTTGTTCTGTATTCCCGCAAGCATGGCGTAAAGCTTTTCGGCAAAAGAGCAGATGTCGCCTTGCTTTTTTGTTGCCTCCGCCCACGCCTGCGGATAGAAGCGAATAAAAACTGTATCCTTCTTTTTTATTTTATACACCCATCGGCCCGCTTTTGATGCAATCTTTTTAAAAAATTTTTCAAAATGCCAAAATCAGGGCAGGCTATGCTGCCCGCCCTGATTTTTGTATTTTTTATCAGAAATCTACAGTTTGTAAATTTCTTCCATGAACTGTTCCAGAATATTGCCGGTAAGCTTGCGCACAGGCTTGCCATGCACGATCAGCATAGCTTCGTCCTTGCCGCCGGCAATGCCGATATCCGCTTCACGGGCTTCTCCGGGTCCGTTCACGATGCAGCCCATCACAGCCACCTTAATAGGCTTTTTATAGCCCTTCAAGCGCTTTTCTACTTCCTTAGCGATCTCAATACAGGGGTACTGCGTGCGGCCGCAGGTGGGGCAGCTAATCACCTCGGGCCCTGCCACAGGGAAGCCTGCTGCGCGCAGAATATCATACCCGGCTTCCACCTCGCGCTCGGGATCATCGGCCAGCGAAACACGCAGCGTATCGCCAATGCCCTCCAGCAGCATGCCGCCAATGCCCATGCCCGATTTAATTAAGCCCATGCGGTAGGTTCCCGCTTCGGTAACGCCCACATGCAGCGGGTAATCGCACTTCTGGCTCAACAGGCGGTACGATTCCATCATGCGGGGCACATTGCTGCTCTTGATAGAGATCACGATCTGGTCGAAATCATGCTTTTCCAAAAGTGAAACATGATACATGGCACTTTCCACCAGTGCCTCAGGCACAGGTGCACCGTATTTTGCCAGGATATGCTTTTCCAGGCTGCCCGCGTTCACACCAATGCGAATGGGCACGCCATGTGTGCGGCAGGCATCGGCCACGGCTTTTACGCGGTCATCGCTGCCAATATTGCCAGGGTTGATGCGGATCTTATCCACACCTGCATCCACACAGGCCAGCGCCGCCTTATAATCAAAGTGAATATCGGCCACAATGGGAATATCCACCGCGTTTTTCAGTGCCGTGATCAAACGGGCATCCGCCGGGGTTGGCACCGTTACGCGCAGGATCTGGCAGCCTGCCGCTGCCACACGCTTGGCCTGTTCCACATTGCCCTGCACATCCTCCACCGGCACATTCAGCATGGTCTGCACCGCAATGGGGTTGCTGCCGCCAATGGCGATATTGCCGATCTTCACTTCCCGCTTTGGAATACGCATAGTTTGTTCCTTTCTGTTATCGCTCTTTTAAAAGAATCGCAGAATATCCTGCCAGGTGGCAAAGATCATAATGCCAAACAGCATTGCCATACCTGCCGCATTGATTGCAATCTGAATTTTGGTAGGCACCGGGCGGCGAATGATGGCTTCAATAAGCACCAGCAGGGTTTTGCCGCCGTCCAGCGCAGGCAGCGGCAGCAAATTTACAACGCCCAGGTTTACGGTAAGCAGCGCCAGCAGATTCAGCACATCCTGCCAGCCGTAGCCCACAGCCTCACTGATCGAGCTTACAATGCCCACCGGGCCCGAAAGATCGTTGATGCTGGCCCGCCCGCGCACCAAATCCAGCAGGCTGGTATACACGATGCGCCCATAATAGGCCGTGCATCGGGCCGCTTCCACCGTTACCGTTACAAAGTTTTTGTGCACGGCATACACCTTAAAGCCCAGCTGCATATGCTCGCTGCCCTGCTCATCGGTGGTGGTGCCAAACTGCACATTCGGCAGCTCTACTTTTTTTCCATCGCGCCGCACCACAAAATCGGCCTGATGGTCTTCGGTGCGAGAAAGCTCATAGAAAATATCATTGGCTACCAGGCAGCTGTGCCCGTTTACCTTTAAGATCACATCGCCCTGCTGCAAGCCGGTCTGAATGCTGAGCGCAGTCTCATCCACCTCTCCGATCTGTCGGCTGGCGATCACACTATCGGGGCTGGCAAGCAGCACAAACAGTACCAGAAAGCCCAAAGCAAAATTCATGCAGGCTCCGGCCACCAGCACCGCAATGCGCTTGCGCGGCCTTGCCAAGGGAAACGGAATGTTCTGCTCTATCTGCGGGTAAGCCTTTTCCGCCTCGCCTGCCTCCTGCTTCGGCTCAGGCGGCTGCACACGGTCTTCCAGCAGAGTGCCGTCCTCATCCTCGCCCTCCATGCTTACAAAGCCGCCTACCGGCAAAAGGCGCAGGCTGTAGGCCGTGCCGTTTTTTTCGGTCTGCCAAAGGGCCGGGCCCATGCCGATGGAAAATTCCAGCACACAGATGCCGCAATGCTTTGCCACCAGAAAGTGCCCGAGTTCATGCACAAAAATAACGATTCCAAACACCAAAATCGAAACCACAATGGTTAGAATGTTCATGAAATACGCTTTGTCCTCCCGTTGTTGGTTTCCGGCGTAGCCTTTTTACAGGTGGCTGCGCACATACGCGCGGGCCATGCGGTCACACTCGTATACATCGTTTAAGGTATAACTGCCGCCGAAAGAGTCGCTGTCCACAACGCCCTCCACAAGACGGCCGATACCCAAAAAGCCGATCTTATCCTGCAAAAACAGTGCCACGGCCTCTTCGTTGGCACCGTTGGCGGCGCAGGGGCCTAAGCCACCCTTGCCGATGGCCTTTTTGCAGGCTGCCAGGCAGCGGAAGGTCTCTTCGTCCGCCACATCAAATGTGATCTGCTTCAGCTGCGTAAAATCCAGCTCCGGCACCGGGCTGGGGGCACGGTAAGGCCAGGTAAGCGCATACTGAATGGGAATACGCATATCCGGCACGCCCAGCTGCGCAATGATCGAGTTATCACTGAACTGCACTGCCGAATGAATGATGCTCTGGCGCTGCACCACGATCTGCACTTTTTGGGGCGGCAGACCAAACAGCCACACTGCCTCGATCAGCTCCAGACCCTTATTCATCAGGGTCGCGCTGTCAATGGTGATCTTGGCGCCCATGTTCCAGTTGGGGTGCTTCAGGGCATCGGCCTTGGTTTTTCCGCGCAGCTGCTCGGTGGTCATGCCAAAAAACGGCCCGCCCGAAGCGGTAAGCAAAATTTTCGTCAGGCTCTTGGCGCTGTTGGCATCCTGCAGGCACTGAAAAATTGCCGAATGCTCGCTGTCTACAGGCAGCAGCTTCACGCCGTGCTCTGCCACGGCATCGGTCACCAGCTTGCCGCCGGTCACCAGGCTTTCCTTGTTAGCCAGAGCCAGGTCGTGCCCGCTTTCGATCGCTGCCAGGCTCGCACCCAGGCCCGCAATGCCCACCACAGAGTTCAGTACCACATCGGGGTCCTCCATAGCAGCCAGCTCACGCAGGCCCTCGGCCCCGCGCAGCACCTTAGGGGCATCCGGCTGCCCGGCCAGCGCTGCCGCCAGCCGGTCGGCTGCAGCCTCATCGGCCATGCACACAAATTTGGGGTGAAACTCAGCGATCTGCCGCAGCACGGCATCTACCTGCGTATTGGCCGAAAGGCCAAACACTTCGTAGCCCTGCATGCGAACCACATCCAGGCTCTGGGTGCCGATCGAGCCAGTAGAACCCAGCAGCGTGATTTTTTTGCTCATTTTATGCTCTCCCTTATTGTATCGGGCCTTTTCAGGCGGCGAAATAAAACGCGTAGCGAACCGTCATGCATACAAACAGCGAAACGAACAGCACGCTGTCAAACCGATCCAGTATGCCGCCGTGCCCGGGAAAGATCGTGCCATAGTCTTTGATGCCATGCTGGCGCTTGATTACCGAGGCAAACAGATCGCCCAGAATGCCCAAAATCGCTGCCACAACGCCCAGCACCGCCACTACCAGATAAAAGGCCGGCGTTACCAGATGGAAAAAAACATCCGACTTTACCGCGATATTCTGATAGATAAATGTGCATATCTCACCCAGCAGCACACAGCCTAAAATGCCGCCGATTGCGCCCTCGATGGTCTTTTTGGGGCTTACCACGGGTGCCAGCTTGTGCTTGCCGAAAAAGCGGCCCGCAAAATAGGCAAAGGTATCGCCGCCCCAGGCAAAGCACAGGATCAGCACGATAAAATAAATTGCCTCTGCGCTGTATTCCTCAACGGGCAGCCGGTATTTGAGATATATGAACGAGTAAAAGCTCAGCAAGATTACGCAGCTGAACAGCGCAAAGCTGCTGAGGCGGCCAAAATCCAGTGTGCGGCTGCGCACCACCAGGCACGCCGCATAAAAGATGGCCGTGCAGGTGAGCGCCGGCAAGATCAGCAGCTGTGCGATTTTATAGTGGCTCAGCAGCGCCAAAAACACCGTTGGCACCGCAGCCGCATAAATATACCAGTCTTTCTTTTTAAAGCCCACCGCTTGCCAGGCCTCATGCATAGCCAAAAGTGTGAGCGCCACGATCACAAAATCAAACAGGAGCGTATCAAAAAAGCACATCACCGCGATTAGCACCGCAATGCCAACAACGGCTGTGATGATTCTTGTTTTCATCGTAGGGGTCCTCCTGCTTTAGATACCGCCGAACCGGCGGGAACGGCGGTTAAATTCCTCAATGGCCGCATCCAGATCTGCGCGCGTAAAGTCGGGCCACAGCACATCCATTTCCACCAATTCAGAATAGGCTGCCTGCCACAGCATAAAGTTAGAAAGCCGCTTTTCTCCGCTGGGGCGCAGAATAAAATCAGGGTCCTTCTGCCCGCAGGTATACATATGGTCAGCCATCATCTGCTCGGTAATGCTCTCCGGGGCGATCTCTCCTGCCACAGCCTTTTGGGCCAGCTGCTGTGCCGCACGCACGATCTCCTGCCGGCCGCCGTAGTTGATAGCCACATTCAGCACCATGCCGGTATTATGGGCGGTCTTGGTTTCGATCTCGTTCATTTCCTCCTGATATTTCTGGCTCAGTGCACTGCGGTCGCCCAAAAATACCACGCGGTTATTTTCTTTTTCATAGTCGTAAGCCTTGAGCAGATACTCACCGAACAGCCGCATGATTGCGCTTACTTCCTCTTCGGGGCGCTTCCAGTTTTCGGTGGAAAATGCGTAAAAATATACGCTGCTCACGCCCAGCTCATTGCAGTAGCGCGTAATATCCTGAAATACCTCTGCTCCCTTTTTGTGGCCGGCCGTGCGGGGCAGGCCGCGTTTTTTGGCCCAGCGGCCGTTGCCGTCCATAATAATGCCAATGCTCAGGCCTTTTGCAAAATCGGCAGAATGTGCCATAGTGTTTTAACCTCTCCAAAAGCTGTGCCGTGCACAGAGAATCATGCACGGCACAATTTGTTTTATAACGCAAGCAAAACAAACAGCCGGTATATCACAGCTCCATGATTTCCTTGTTTTTGCTCTCACAGATCTTTTCGATTTCTTTCACAAACTTATCGGTAAGCTTCTGCATTTCGTCTTCCAGATTTGCCAGCTCGTCCTCGGTGATCTCGCTCTTTTTCTTGGCTGCCTTAAACTTATCCAGTGCATCGCGGCGCACATTGCGCACAGCCACCTTGGATTCTTCCCCCATCTTGGAAACATCTTTCGTCAGTTGCTTGCGGCGTTCCTCGGTGGGAGCGGGGAAGTTCAGGCGGATCACACGGCCGTCATCTACGGGGTTGATGCCGATATCGCTGCTCAAAATGGCCTTGCTGATCTCTTTCACCAGCTTATTGTCCCAAGGGCTGATGGTCAGCACGCGGGCTTCGGGCACAGCGATTGCAGCCAGCTGAGCCACCGGGGTAGGCGTACCGTAATATTCCACGGATACCTTATCCAGAATGGCAGGGTTTGCGCGGCCGGCACGAATGGCCTGCAGCTCTTTTTCCAGGTGCTTGCAGGCACTGGTCATTTTTTCCTCATAGGGCTTGGTTTTTGCGCTCATAATATTATCCTCTTTTCTACCCCGTGGGGCATAATACTTTTATAACCTTATTATTCCTCGGTCACCAGCGTGCCAACGCTTTCACCGCGGGCTGCGCGGGCAATGTTGGCCGGGTCGCTCAGGTCAAACACCATGATGTCCAGCTTATTTTCACGGCACAGAGTCGCAGCGGTACCGTCCATCACCTGCAGGCGGTCTGCCAGCACCTTGGTAAAGCTCAACTTATCATAACGCACGGCATCCGGGTTCTTTTTGGGGTCCTTGTCATATACGCCGTCCACCATGGTTGCTTTAAACATGGCATCGGCGCCGATCTCCAGCCCGCGCAGCGCGCTGGCCGTATCGGTCGAGAAGAAGGGGCAGCCCGTGCCGCCGCCAAACACCACTACCTGCCCATTTTCCAGTGCCGCCACGGCATCGTCACGGGTAAACACCGCCGCCACCTGAGGCATGGCTACGCTGGTCATCACCTTGGCGGGCACGCCTGCGCTCTGCAGGCAGTCGGCCAGGGCCAAAGCGTTCATCACGGTGGCCAGCATGCCGATTTTATCAGCACAGGTGCGCTCCATTTTGCCGCTGCTGCGGCCGCGCCAGAAATTGCCGCCGCCTACCACAACGCCGATCTGCACGCCTTCGTCATAGGCTGCTTTGATGCCGCTGCAGATAGACTCCATCGTCGGCTCGTCAAAGCCGGTGCCCTTTTCGCCTGCAAGCGCCTCACCGCTCACCTTCAGCAGAATGCGTTTGAATTTTTTTGCCATGTATAAAAACTTCCTCTCTTATCGGCTTTGGCATACGCCGCCAAAGCGCAGGCCGGCGGCCCAGGCAGGCACACCTTTCCCCACATTTTATTTCTATCCACGCTCTTATATTACAATAAAACTCGCCGCTTGTAAACATCTGCAACCAGAAAAATCCCGCGCACACTGCAAATCTTTTGCCCGGTTTACGCCTCCTCCGGCTGCGTGCCCTCCTGCGCCACATCGGGCATTTGGTTGCCTTTGAATACATCCGCGATCTCGCTGATCGTGATATAGGCCAGCGGGTCGATGGAATGCACGATCTGGTTCATACGGCTGATCTGAAATCGGTTCAAAACGATATATACCACCTTTCGGTTCGTGTTAGAGTAATAGCCCTTTGCATCCATGATCGTGATGCCCGTTTCAAACGCTTCCGAAAGCGCCGCGCAGATCTCTTTCTGGCGGGTCGTGATCACCATCACGGCCTTCGAGCGATCGATGCCTTCTACGATAAAGTCTACCGTTTTCAGCGCCGCCATGTAAGTAACGATCGAATACAGCGGCAGTATCCAGCTGTTGATTACAATACCGCAAAGAATATACAGCACCGTGTTGTAGATCATCACAAAGGTGCCCACGGTCACGCCCAGCTTCTTGGCAAAGATCACGGCCATTACCTCAATGCCATCCATTGCGCCGCCGAAGCGCAGCGCCATGCCGCTGCCAAGGCCCGAAATCAGGCCGCCGAACAGTGCGCAAAGCAAAAGATCTTTTCCGGCCAGGGGCGATGCCATGCTTACATCTACCGGCAGCACATCGGTAATGAGCCATGCGCCGATAGAATATATTGTCACCGTATAAATGGCATAAAAAGTAAACAGCACGCCCTGTTTTTTCAGCCCATACAAAAACAGCGGGATATTCAAAACGATCAGAAAAAACGAGAGGCTCATCCACTCGGGCGTAAGCTGCCCCAGCAGCATGGAAGTGCCGGAAATCCCGCTGTCATACAGATCGACCGGCGCCAAAAATATCGTTACGCCAAACGCATTGATCAGCCCTGCCAGCGTGAGCAGCAGCAGATTTTGGGGGCGTATGTCTTTTAGGGTTTGCGTGTGCTTCATTATGTTTCTTCCTTTCCTATGGGCAATAGCCGGGTTTCTTTGATAAATCGCAGTTCGTGATTTTTACTTTACTTCAATATCTTGCTTTTAAAAATTACTATAATTACAATAATAATTATAGCATAAAAATGTTACCAAAATATCTCATTTTGTGCAATATTTGTGTTTTTTCAAAATTTTATTTTGCGTGGGCCCTCAGTGCCCTTCCCC
>CAVGKH010000088.1:0-8192 GCA_963629755.1 Gemmiger sp. | reverse complement strand
ATGTATCGCTCACGGTGGAGCCCGGCGATTTTTACGGCCTTGTGGGCTTGAACGGCAGCGGCAAATCCACACTGCTGAAAGTGATCTCAGGCGTATATAAGCCCAGCCAGGGCAGGGTAAAGGTAAACGGCACCATTGCGCCGCTCATTGAGCTGGGCGCAGGCTTTGATATGGACCTGACCGCCCGCGAGAATATCTATCTCAACGGCACGGTGCTGGGCTATACCCCCAAATATATCGACAGTAAGTTTGATGAGATCGTAGAGTTCAGCGAACTGCGCGACTTTTTGGATGTGCCCCTGAAAAACTATTCCAGCGGCATGGTGGCGCGCATTGCCTTTGCCATTGCCACCATCACAAAGCCGGATATCCTGATCGCAGACGAGATCCTTTCGGTAGGCGACTTCTTGTTTCAGCAAAAGTGCGAGCAGCGCATGCAGGAATTGATGAGCGGCGGCACAACGGTGATCCTTGTGAGCCACTCCATCGAGCAGGTAGAGCGCATGTGCAATAAAGTGGCTTGGCTCGACCATGGCCATCTGCGCATGAACGGCCCCACGGCCGAGGTGTGCGCTGCCTATAAGCAATTTGAAAAACCGCAGCAGTAAAAATTTTTAAAACCGCTGCTGCCCTTTCCGTTTTCGGCAGGCAGCGGCGGTTTTGCATAGATCGGAGTTTTACAAAAATATGCCTAAGCATAAAGAAGAACTGCCCGCCGATGTAGCACGGCAGGATAGCCTTGGCGGCATGGCAAAGCGCCTGTTGAACCCGGCTCACCTGGCCGATTTGGCAAAGCGCAGCGTGAATACCCTGCAAAACGAGGGCGCCGAGCAGCTTTGGCGTGACCTGGATTTTCGTGTGAACTTGGCTCTGCACCGCGATAAATGGCAGCACAGAGCCGATATTCCCACCCGGCGTGAGCTGCGCCGCCAGCGCAAAGAACCCATCGAGGGCCCGGTGTTCAGTATCGTTGTGCCGCTGTATAACACACCGAAAAACTTTTTGAACCAGATGATCGCCAGCGTGCAGGCGCAGACCTACCCACGGTGGGCGCTGGTGCTGGTGAACGCCAGCGATGAAGCACACCCCGAGGTGAGCAAAACCGCCGCAGAGTATGCGGCGCGCGATAAGCGCATCGTTCTGCTGGACCATGTGCCTAACGGCGGTATCGCCAAAAACACCAATGTGGGCTTTGCAGCCTGCACTGGCGGCTGGATCACTCTTTTAGACCACGATGATGTGCTTTACCCCAACGCTTTGTACGAGGCAGCAAAGGCCATTGCCGAAACCGGGGCCGAGCTTGTGTATACCGATGAGATCGTGCTTTCGGGCAATTTAAAGCAGCTGGGCGGCTACCACTTCAAGCCGGACTTCGCGCCCGATAATCTGCGAGGCTGCAACTATATCACGCATCTGTGCCTTTTCAGCCGCGAGCTGGCGATGCGCGCAGGCTTTGAAGAGCGCAGCGAGTTTGACGGCGCGCAGGATCATGATTTGATTTTGCGCCTAACGGAAAATACCAAAAAGATCCACCATATTCCCAAGGTGCTGTATACCTGGCGCGGCCACGCGGGCAGCACGGCGGCAGGCATCAGCAATGAAACAAAGCCCTATGCCATTGCAGCGGGCGAAAGGGCCGTGGAGGCGCAGCTGAAGCGCTTGGGCCTTGCGGGCCGCTGTGCGGCGATACCGGGGATTCCCGGGGCCTTTCAGGTGACTTATGTGCTTACCGGCAGCCCGAAGATCAGCATTCTAATCCCGAATAAAGACCATATCGACGATCTTGACCGCTGCCTTTCCAGCCTTGAAAAGCTGGCCGGTTACGATAACTACGAGGTGATCGTGGTCGAAAACAACTCCACCGATCCGGCTACCTTTGCCTACTACGAGCAGCTGCCGCAAAAATTTGCGCGCTGCAAGGTGGTAATCTATAAGGACAGCTTCAACTTTTCGGCGGTCAATAATTTTGGCGAAAAATATGCCGAAGGTGAGCATTTGCTGCTGCTGAACAATGATATCGAGATCACCACGCCTGGCTTTTTGCGAGAGCTGCTCAGCTACAGCCAGCGCCCGGATGTTGCCTGCGTGGGTGCTAAGCTGTTTTACCCAGACGGCACCATTCAGCACGGCGGCGTGATCATGGGCATCAACGGTAGCGCGGGCCACAGCCACAAGGGTCACCCGCACGATGCTGTGGGCGATTTGTACCGCCTTGTGACTACGCAGGATTTTATGGCCGTAACAGGTGCATGTCTGATGGTGAAAAAATCGCTCTACGAAGAATGCGGCGGCCTGGACGAAGAAAAGTTTGCCGTAGCCTATAATGACATCGACCTGTGCTTAAAGCTTTGGAAAAAGGGCTATCTAAATGTGTTTACACCCTTTGCGCAGGCCACGCACTACGAAAGCAAGAGCCGGGGCCTGGATACCACCGGCGAAAATGCCCGCCGCTATGAGCGTGAAAAAGCAAACTTCTATGAGGCTTACAGGGAGTATATCGACCACTGCGAGCCCTATTATAACCCCCATTTCAACAACAAATTCGAGAATTTCGGCCTGCGCTGAGGCACGGCCGAAAGCGGGAGGCAACAGCGTATGAATCAAAGGATCAGACGCATCAAAGAACTTTTTGGCTATGCTGCCACGCTGGCAAAAGAAAACGGCATCGGCACCATGCTGCGGCGCGGCGCAGGCTTTTTCAAGCGCCGCTTTTTCGGCAGGCGGGCCCGCTACCTGCCCGACAGGCAGACTCTTGCCGCCCAGCGCGCCGAAGATACGCAGGCCCTGCCGGTGATCAGCATCTGTGTGCCATTTTACAATACACCCGAAAAATTTTTAAAGGATCTTGTGCAGAGCATTCTGAATCAGACCTGCCCCAGGTGGGAGCTCTGCGCGGCCGATGCCAGCGATGCCGAACACCCCGAGGTAGGGCAGTACCTGCAAAAGCTGGCCGGGCAGGATAAGCGCATCCGCTATAAGAAGATCGAAAATAAAGGAATCAGCGCCAACACCAATGCGGCGGCAGCGCTGGCCACGGGCGAATATCTGGCGCTGGCCGATCATGATGATATTTTGGCACCCCACGCCGTTTTTGCCATGGGAAAAAGCATTTTGCGCACTGAGGCCGATTTCTTGTACAGCGATGAAGCGCTGTTTAAAAAGCGCATCGACCACCCCATGGTGGCGCATTTCAAGCCGAATTATGCGCCGGATTATCTTTTGTGCTGCAACTATATCTGCCATTTGGCGGTATTTCGCCGCAGCCTGTTTGAAAGCATCGGCGGCGAGCGCCCGGAATGCGACGGCAGCCAGGACCATGATCTGTTTCTGCGCCTGATCGATGCCAGCGGCAAGGCCCCCGTGCATGTGCCGCATGTGCTGTATTACTGGCGCGTGCATGCGGCCAGCACCAGCGGCGGCGTTGAGGCCAAGCCCTATGTGGCCGAGGCCGCCCAAAAGGCCATTGCCGACCATATTGCCCGCACAGGCGAAAAGGGCACTGTGAAAGACGGGCTGTTCCCCAGCACCTATAAAGTGGATTGGGAGATTCCGGGCCGCCCGTTGGTGAGCATTATCATTCCCAACAAAGACCATGCCGATGATCTTGAAAAATGCCTTTCCAGCCTGTATGCCAAAACCAGCTGGAAAAAGTTTGAGGTGCTGGTAGTTGAAAACAACTCCACCCAGCAGGCTACCTTTGATTACTATGATTCCATTTTAGAAAAATACCCCAGCTGCACCATGCTGCGCTACCAGGGCGAGTTCAACTTTTCACGCATCAACAATTTTGGCCGTGCCCACGCCAAGGGCGAGTATCTGCTGATGCTGAATAACGATGTAGAAATCATTAACCCCGATTGGCTTACCGAAATGCTGATGCAGGCCAGCCGCCCTGGGGCGGCGATCTGTGGCGCCATGCTGTATTATCCCGATGATACCATTCAGCATGCGGGCGTGATCACGGGCCTGGGCGGCTATGCGGGCCATAGCCATAAATATAAAAAGCGCGGCGGCAGCGGTTATATGTTCCGCGCAGCCACTGTGCAGGATCTTTCGTGTGTAACAGCGGCCTGCCTGCTGGTGCGCACCAGCGTGTTTGACCAGGTGGGCGGCATGGACGAAGCCTTTACCGTAGCGTTCAACGATGTAGACTTCTGCCTGCGCGTGCGCGATGCGGGCTACCGTGTGATCTGGACCCCTTACGCCGAGCTGTACCATTACGAAAGCAAAAGCCGCGGCAGCGATGAAAAAGACCCTGCCAAAAAGGCCCGCTTTGAGGCCGAGCACCGCCGCCTTTACGCCGTGCATGGCCGCAAAAATATTTTGGCCGACCCCTACTACAGCCCCAGCCTGACGCTGGACCGCGAAGACTTCAGCGAAAGCGGCGACCTGCGCAATTTAAAGCAACCGAAGCTGTAAAGAATAACATCAAAAAAGCAGAAAGCCTTTGTGCCGCAAGCAGCATCAAAAGCTTTCTGTTTTTCTATTATATCTGTATGAGCCGTATGCAATGCGCCGTATTTGCTCAAAAACCGTAAAATTATTTTTTGGCGGTTCTGCGCTTTGCCCCGGCAGCCGGTTTCTTTCGCACCGTATAGCCAAAGGTGCCCAGCTGCTTGCCGAGCGTAAAATATTCACCGTGGCTGTAGGTGATCAGCTTTGCTTTATCCAGGCAGAGCTTGCCCTTTTCGTCCAGCAGGCTTTCGTCTACATCGCAGGCCACTACCTCGGCCAAAAATAAATCATGGCTGCCCAGCGGAATGATCTGGGTCACTTTGCACTCCATATTCACCGGGCTTTCGGCCAAAAGCGGCGCGCTTACCTTGGCGGCAGGCGCAGCGGTAAGCCCACAGGCGGCAAATTTATCCACATCGCGGCCGCTTTTTACCCCGCACCAATCAGTAGCGCGCACCAATGCCTCGGTGGTCAGGTTGATCACAAATTCGCCGCTTTCCTTGATCAGGCCGTAGCTGTGCCGCTCGGGCCGCACGCTGATGCTCACCATGCTGGGCTGTGTGCATACAGTGCCGCACCAGGCCACCGTAAAAAGGTTGGGCTTTTCCATGCTGCCGCAGCTCACCAAAACGGCGGGTTCCGGGTTTAAAAGGGTGCTGCCGCGCCATACCTGCTTGCTCATCGTTCGTTTTCCTCCCAAGAGCGTTCACTGATGATATACCGCGGGCGGGCCTTGGTCTCCAGATAAATTTTGCCGATGTATTCACCAATCACGCCCAGGCTCAAAAGCTGTACACCGCTCACAAAGCACACAATGGCGGTGGTGCTGGCCCAGCCCGCTACAGTATGGCCCAGGATCTGCTGCACCGTGGCCCAGATCACGCCCAGCAGGCTGATGACCGAAACAAACATGCCAAAGCCCGTGATTATACGGATCGGCTTTACCGAAAGGCTGGTGATGCCGTCAAACGCCAAGGCCAGCATTTTGGTAAGCGGGTAGTGGCTTTCGCCGGCAATGCGCTCATGGCGCTCGTAATATACGCTGGTGCTTTTAAAGCCCACCAAGGGGAACATGCCGCGCAAGAAGATATTCACCTCTTTGAAATTGGCAAATTCCTGTAACACGCGGCTGCTCACCAGGCGGTAATCGGCGTGGTTGTACACCACCTCGGCGCCCATTTTATTCAGCAGCTTATAAAAGCTCTCGGCGGTAAAGCGCTTAAAGAAAGTGTCGGTATCGCGCTTGCTGCGCACACCGTATACCACCTCGCAGCCGTCCAGATAGGCATCCACCATCTCGTTCATGGCGTTGATATCGTCCTGCCCATCGCAGTCTATCGAGATCGTGATATCGCACTTGTCCTTGGCCTCCATCAGGCCCGCCAGCACGGCGTTCTGGTGCCCGCGGTTGCGGCTTTGGCAAATGCCGATAAAATGCTCATTGTCTTTGGCCAGCTGGCAGATGATCTCCCAGGTGCGGTCTTTCGAGCCATCGTTCACAAACAGCACGCGGCTGTCGGGGCTGATCTTTTCGGCCTCGGCCAGCTCCTGCACCTTCTGTAAAAACAGCGGGGCTGTAATGGGCAAAACCTCCTGCTCATTATAGCAGGGAATCACAATGTATAAAACAGGTCGTTTGTTCATGAAAAAGCCTCTCCTTCATATTGGGTTTGAATGGCTGCCGGGTCCAGCAGCTTAAAGCTGCCGCGGTGTGTTTCTAAAAGGCCCTCAGCTTGCATGCGGCCAAGCTCACGCGATAGTGCGCTGCGTTCGCAGTTTAAATATTCTGCCAGCTGCGCGCGGGTCATAGTGGTGGTAAACATGGGTGAAGCGGCCTGGCGATACTGCTCTAACAGCCAGGCGCACAGCTTGGCACGCAGGCTTTTGAGTATCAGCAGATCGACCCGGCGGCAGATCGAAAAATATTTGTCGCTGATCGTTTCTACCAAATTGCGCAAAAGGGCGGTGTGGGCGGCATCGCTGCAGCCCGGGGCCACAACACGCTCATAGGGCAGCGCCAGCACGGTGCAGGCGGTCACGGCCGTTACGGTTACCGGGCTGGGTGTGCTGCTGCCTGAAAGCACATCGCCGAAAACCCCGCCCGGCCCCATGCGGGCCATGGTCACAGCCTGCCCGCCGGGGCTGATCTTACTGGCATGTATCTCACCCTGCAATACAATGCGGATCGAAGAATTTTCTTCGCCGCTCAGCAGAATCAGGCTGTTCTCGGCATATTTCTGCAGGCTCGGGCAAAGCTGTGAAAGCAGCAAAGGCAGCTCTTTTTGCGGAATGCCCTTAAAAAGCGGCACACGCGCCAAAACCGGTTCCCATTTTTCAAAAGTCTCTTTTGTCAAAAGGGCTCTCCTTCAAGCATTTTTGCAGACTGTTGCCGCGGCAACAGGTTTTTGCATACAAACCTATTATATTATGGTAAGGGAAAAAAGGCAAACCCTTTCACAGAATTACCACCTGTTCTGCGGGAAAAACAGCGTTTACCTGCAGGAGGGTAAAAAGGAGTAATCATCATGCAAAAAATCGTCAGTATTATTATAAGCGCTGCCATGGCGCTCAGCCTTGCTGCCTGCGGCGGCCAGGCCGCTTCTTCAGCAGCAGCTTCCTCGCAGGCCGCCTCCAGCGAAGCCGCTTCGGCTGCTGTTTCTTCCGCAGCAGAAAGCACCGAGACCGAAGCTGCCGGGGGCGCTGTGCGCCTGGCAGGCCTTAAAGGCCCCACCACCATGGGCATGGTCAACCTGGATACCCTGGCTGCAAACGGCACGGCCCAGCAGGAATATGAGTTAAATATGTACGGCACCGCCGATGAGATCGTGCCGCTGCTGGTCAAGGGCGAGGTGGATATCGCAGCCATTCCCGCAAACCTGGCAGCTACGCTCTATCAAAAAACAGAGGGCGGCATTGAGGTAATGGCGGTAAACACCCTGGGCGTTTTGTATGTGGTAGAGCAGGGCGACACCGTGCAGTCGGTGCAGGACCTCAAGGGCAAAACCGTGCTCTCTACAGGCAAAGGCACTACCCCCGAGTATGTGCTGCGCCATATCCTCACCGAAAACGGCATCGACCCGGATGCCGATCTGACCATTGAATACTGCAGCGAGGCCACCGAGGTCACCGCCCGCATGGCCGAAGCTGAGGATGCCATTGCCGTGCTGCCCCAGCCCTATGTAACGGCGGCATCGCTGCAAAACGAAAACCTGTGTGTTGCCCTGAACCTTACCGAGGAATGGGGCAAAATCGAAGATACCCAGCTTGTTACCGGCGTGACCGTGGTGCGCAAGGCTTTTGCCGAGCAAAACCCCGAGGCCGTGCAGGCATTCTTGGCAGACTACGCGCAGAGCGCCGAGCTGGCTAACACCGACCTGCAGGGCACTGCGGACCTGTGCGAGCAGTATGGTGTGGTAGCCAAGGCCGCCATTGCACAGAAGGCTCTGCCTGCCTGCAACATCGTATGTATTACCGGCAGCGAAATGCAGGCTGATGTAAGCAACTACCTGCAGGTGCTGTATAATGCCGACTCCACCGCTGTGGGCGGCCAGTTGCCGGACGATGGCTTTTACTATCTGAACAGTGAAGCTGCTTAAAAGCAATATGCAGAAAAAACGCTTTCGCTCGCTCTCCCGTTTGGGGGAGCGGGCCTTTGCTCTATTTGTCTGGCTGGCTGTGTGGCAGCTTGCCGCCGCTGTGATCGGCCAGAAAATATTGTTGGTCACACCCGTGGAGGC
>CAVGKH010000087.1:0-8205 GCA_963629755.1 Gemmiger sp. | reverse complement strand
TTCCATTTCTGATTACTCATTTTGATTAAAGGAGGCGAGCATTATGACTGACAGAATGGTATTTACCGGTATCCTGCATCACGCGTTCAAACGCCTGAAGTCGTCCCTCTGTAAAAAGCGTCATTCGATCACACCCCATTTCTTAAACAACTTGAAGAGATGATTCTTTCCCTTGCAGGTCACTCTCGTCTGCTGCACCAGTTTTCCGCTTCTGCCGTAGCAATCCCGGACAATAAAATAGCCCCTTGCAGATTTGTCTGCAAAAGGCATCAGCCAGCCACTTGGACTGCGGTACAGATAGCGATGATCCAGTAAGAGAGCCACTGCCGTCTTCTCCGGGATTCCGATTTCCTTACAGAAATTCCGGATGCAGGTGCAATCCTCCGAATTCACAAAGGTATCGAAGTAGTCTGCCTTGGGCTGCGCCGCATCCAGCTGTTTGCGGATACCCTCAAGCTGCTCCCTCTCGGCTACAAGCTCCTGTGCCAGGGTGTAGATGACCTCCGGATGCTGAATCACCTGATCCAAAATGGAATCGCTCATATACACTCCATGCTTGCGGATAGAAGGGAGAACTTCATCAAACACCCAGTGTTCAAATCGTTCTGCCGATGGCAGTTTGCTGTGAACGATCAGCCGGTAAACATCGCCTTCCGTGATAAAGGAGATTTCAACGACCTGCTCTCCAGCATCCCCATACTGATTCACCTTCTGAACGACCCCCTCGCGTTTCATTAGGGGGCCTCTGCAATGGCGGTTCACTGCGGCGTAGGGATTCACATACCCCAACGCTTTCGCCACATCGCTTGCACAGAAGAATGTCTTGCCTGCCTCCTGCAACACGCGGATCGAACCAAACTCCTGGTTCTCGAACACCTCCGTCATCTGCCTCGACTGTCCGCCATAACTGCCCACATCGGTGTCATGGGTCTTCTGATTGAAATCCGTCATACCTGTTACCTCCTACTCAAATTTGTCTCGCCGGATTTCAGGCGAAAAAAATAGAGCCTCGACCCATTCTCGTTTTCAAAGAATGAACCAAGGCTCTATGTAAATCAGTCAAGTATGTGTTCGTCCGTCGATGGCAAAATTGGACTTCATTTGCTCCTATTGTCCACCAGTAATTTAACCCATAAGAGGTCAAAATGGGCTTGTCCACCAGTAATTTGACCACTATAAACCCATAAATTTCCGTTCAAATTCCATCAAAACCGAACAGTCTAGACAGAATTTTGGGTATAGAAAAAGCCCGGAAAATGGCGTATTTCCGGGCTTTTTTAGCATTTTTAAGCTGTAGATTATCGCTTGCTGAACTGGGGTGCACGACGTGCAGCCTTCAAGCCGTACTTCTTACGTTCCTTCATACGAGGATCGCGGGTAACGAAGCCAGCCTTCTTCAGAGCGGGACGCAGTTCTGCATCGAACTCCATCAGAGCGCGAGTAATGCCGTGACGAATAGCACCAGCCTGACCTGCAACGCCACCGCCGACAACATTGACAACGATGTCAAACTTGCCTTCAGTGCCAGTCAAAGCCAGAGGGCTGCGAACGATCAGCTTCAGGGTCTCCAGACCGAAGTAGTTGTCGATATCGCGGCCATTGATGGTGATTTTGCCAGTGCCGTTGAACAGGCGAACACGGGCAACAGAGTTCTTACGGCGACCAGTGCCGTAGTAGAAAGATTTAGTTTCGTACATTGTCTATTGCCTCCTTATCAAAATTCAACGGTCTCGGGCTTCTGCGCAACCTGAGCGTACTCAGCGCCCTTGTAGCAGCGCAGACGAGTCAGGGCCTTGGCACCGATGGTGTTGCTGGGAATCATGCCCTTGATAGCCAAGGTCATAGCCTTATCGCTGTTCTCAGCCATCATGGTCTTGTACTGAACGCTCTTCAGACCGCCGATCCAGCCGGAATGATGGTAGTAGAACTTCTTCTCCAGCTTCTTGCCGGTCAGAACAGCCTGGTCGCAGTTGATCACGATCACATGATCACCGCAATCCACATTGGGGGTAAAAGTAACTTTGTTCTTGCCACGCAGCAGTACGGCAGCTTCAGCGGCAACACGGCCCAGGGGCTTGCCGGCAGCATCGATCACATACCACTTGCGGTTGTTAGCCTCAGCGGGCTTCAAAAGAGTAGTGCTCATTTTGATATCCTCCATAAATAATTCAGTGCATAAAGCACTGGGAAAGTCCTTAAAAAAGCTGATCGCATATCAGTCTTTTGTTTGGCACAATTGAGATTATAGCAAAATCGAAAGCCTCCGTCAATAGGTTTTTCTGATTATTTTTAAATAATCTTTTCTAGCTCTTGTATTCTCTTGTTTTCTCTTCTTATCTCTTGTTTTCTAACTTTCTATTTTGCGAATTTCTTATAACCATGCTCGATGGGGCGCATAATTTGATTTTTTGTGCCTTTTTGTAAAAAACACTTTTGCTTATCTGCCTTGATATGCTATAATAATTGGGTTAATAATTAGGTTAATGAACATTTATAACTATATTATTACTTATAGAGCAGGCCAGCGGCCTGCGGGAAAGGAGATCCTTTCATGCAGCGATTGGAAGGGCTCATGCGAAAGGCTATTCAGGATTATGAGATGATCCAGCCGGGAGACCGTATCTGTGTAGGTGTGAGCGGCGGCAAAGACAGTATGGCCCTCACCATTGGCCTTGGCCATCTTCGTTCTTATCTGGGTATTCCTTTTGAAGTGATGGCTGTTACGCTTGACCCCCGCTTTGGCGGTGTTGAAACCGATTATACCCCCTTGGCAGAGCTTTTTGCCAGTCAACATATCCCTTATGACGTGCGCCGCACGGATATTGGCCGAATCGTGTTTGATTACCGCAAAGAGCCGAATCCCTGCGCGCTGTGCGCTAAGTTCCGCCGGGGCATTCTGCACAATACGGCAAAAGAGCTTGGCTGCAACAAGGTTGCTTTGGGCCATCACCTGGACGATGCCATTGAAACCTTTTATATGAATTTGTGGCGCGAGGGCCGGATTGGCTGCTTTTCGCCTGTTACCTACCTTTCCCGAAAAGAGATCACCATGATACGCCCCCTGCTGCTGGCCGCCGAAAGCGATGTGCGGCGGGCCGTGCGCGATGCTTCTCTGCCGGTAATCAAAAGCCTATGCCCGGCAGATGGTGTGACCGTGCGGGAAGACACCAAAAATTTTGTGAAGAAGATGAGCCACGAAGATCCGGCTTTTCGCCAAAAAACACTGCACGCCCTGCAAAGCAGCGGCATTGACGGCTGGGCTCCTGTGCATACCGGGAGGAATCGCTGATGGAAAAGCATGAGCTATGTTATCTGACAGGGCGCTGCTGGGCAGAGATCGATCTGGATGCTTTTTGCCATAACTTTGAATTGATTCAGCAAAATGCCAAGGGAACGCCCGTTTGTGCGGTAATCAAGGCAGATGCCTATGGCCATGGTGATCTGGTGGTTGCTAATCTACTTTCTAACCTGGGGGCGGCCTGGTTTGCCGCTGCCGCCCTGCCGGAGGCCCTTCGTCTGCGCCGCCACGGCATTACCAAGCCCATTTTGCTTTTGGGCTACACTGACCCGGCGCAGGCTCCCCTGCTGGCGCAGTACAACATTACCCAGGCGCTTTTTAGTCTGGACTATGCCAAAGCGCTTTCTGCTGCTGCACTGCCGGGCTATCCGGTTCCCTGCCATTTAAAAGTAGATACCGGCATGGGGCGCATTGGATTTGATATGCGCCGTGCCCCAGAAGAAGCACTGCGGCAAATGGAGCAGTGCTTTAGCTTGAAAGGTCTTAACATTACCGGTATTTTTCAGCATTTTGCCGTGGCCGACAGCAAGGCACCGGCGGATATTGCCTATACCAATACCCAGCATGAGCTGTTCTGCCGGGCTGTGGATACGCTGAAAGCCGCGGGGCATCATTTTAAAACCTGCCACTGCTGCAACAGTGCCGCGCAGCTTCTGCATCCGGACTGGGGCATGGATCTGGTGCGGGCGGGTGTGATCTTGTACGGCTGCCAGCCCAGTGAAGATGTTCCCCTGCAGGGCTATCGCCAGACCATGACCGTAAAAACACGCATTGGATATATCAAAGAAATTGCCCCCGGTGAGAGCATCAGCTATGGCTGCACCTTTACGGCTTCTAAGCCCATGCGCATTGCTACCTGCTGCATTGGCTATGCCGATGGGTACCCCCGCAGCCTGAGCAATAAGGGCACATTGACGATCCATGGTAAGGCGGCCCCTGTGGTTGGCCGTGTGTGTATGGATCAGCTGATGGTGGATGTAACAGATATTCCCGAAGCCGCCCCCCAAGACGAGGTGATCGTATTCGGCCCCGATCAGGCGGGCGATTCTGTAGATGATATCGCCCAAAAGGCCGGTACCATCAATTATGAAATTCTCTGCGGCATGAGCCGCCGTATGCCGCGCTTATATTTAGCCGATGGCAAGCCAGCCAGCGCCGTGGACTATCTGCAGGGCTGATGTAAAAAGGAGGACCCGAGCATTGAATAATGAAAACATTCGCAATTTTTGTATTATTGCCCATATCGACCATGGCAAATCGACCTTGAGCGACCGCATTCTGGAGCTGACCGACAGTGTGGATAAGCGCACAATGGAAGACCAGATACTTGACGATATGGAGCTGGAGCGCGAGCGCGGCATTACCATCAAGGCCCGCGCTGTGACCATGCACTACCACGCCAAAAACGGCCAGACCTATGAATTCAATCTGATCGACACCCCGGGCCATGTAGACTTCAGCTATGAGGTGAGCCGCAGCCTGGCCGCCTGCGAGGGCGCTATTCTGGTGGTGGATGCCAGCCAGGGCGTAGAGGCGCAGACACTGGCCAACTGCTACCTTGCGATCGACCATGATTTGGAGGTAGTGCCCATTTTAAACAAGATCGATCTGCCCAGTGCCGAGCCGGACCGCGTTGCACAGGAGGTAGAAGAACTTGTGGGGCTTCCCTGTATGGATGCTCCCCGTGTAAGTGCCAAGCTGGGCATTGGCATTGGCGATGTGCTGGAACGCGTTGTGGCAGATATCCCCGCCCCCAAGGGCGATGCAGATGCCCCTTTGAAAGCACTGATTTTTGACAGCGTATACGACCCCTACAAGGGTGTCATCGTGTATATCCGTGTATTTGAAGGCTCTGTGAAGCCCGGCGATACCATTCGCCTGATGAGCACGGGCGCAGAGTTTCAGCTGGTGGAAGTGGGCCGCATGGGTGCCACGCAGCTGACCCCGTGTGAGGATGGGCTGCGCGCCGGTGAGGTAGGCTATTTGACGGCCAGCATCAAAACCGTGCGCGATACCCGCGTGGGCGATACCGTTACATTGGCCGACCGGCCTACTGCCGAGGCGCTGCCAGGCTACCGCAAGGTGACCCCCATGGTATTCTGCGGCATCTACCCTGCCGATGGCTCTAAATATAACGAATTAAAGGATGCACTGGAAAAGCTTCAGCTGAATGATGCGGCGCTTTCGTTTGACCTGGAAACCTCTACCGCTTTGGGCTTCGGCTTCCGCTGCGGCTTTTTGGGTCTTTTGCATATGGATATTATCACACAGCGTTTGGAGCGCGAGTTTGATTTGGATCTGATCACCACAGCTCCAAGCGTTTCGTACCGGATCACAATGACAGACGGCACCGTGGGAATGATCGAAAACCCCAGCGCTTACCCTGATCCCACCAACATTGCCAAGCAGGAAGAGCCGTTTGTGGATGTGCATGTTTACACCCCCAACGACTATGTGGGCAGTCTGATGGATCTTTGCCAGACCAAACGTGGCAATCTGATTGAGATGAAATATCTGGATGCCACCCGTGTGGATCTGCATTATGAGATGCCTCTGGGCGAGATCGTATACGACTTTTTTGATGCCATCAAGAGCCGAAGCCGCGGCTATGCCAGCTACGATTATGAGATGAAAGGCTTTAGAGAGAGCAAGCTGGTAAAGTTGGACTTTTTGCTGAACGGAGACCCTGTAGATGCGCTTTCGATGATCGTATTTGCAGACAATGCCTATGCAAAGGGCCGCCGGATCTGTGAAAAGCTGCGGGATAATATTCCCCGCATGCTGTTTGAAATCCCCGTGCAGGCTGCTGTGGGCGGCAAGATCATTGCACGAGAGACCGTAAAGGCCATGCGCAAGGATGTGCTGGCCAAGTGCTACGGCGGCGATATCAGCCGTAAGAAGAAGTTGCTGGAAAAACAGAAGGAAGGCAAAAAGAAGATGCGCCAGCTTGGCAGCGTGCAGCTGCCGAGCGAGGCCTTTACCGCTGTGCTGAAGCTGGATAGTGACAGCTGATTGATAGGCTTTTATGCCCCGGCGGGCACTGGGCCTGCCGGACGGTATAAATTTATAGAGGGAAAGGAAATACACAATTATGGAAAACAAAATTCGCATTGGTATTGCCGGCTACGGCAATCTGGGCCGCGGTGTGGAAAAGGCCATTGCCCAGAACCCCGATATGGAGCTTTGCGCAGTGTTCACCCGCCGTGCCCCCGAGAGCCTGACCATTGCCACGCAGGGCGTGCCGGTGGTAAGCAACGCCGAAGCTGCTCAGTGGGCAGATAAGATCGATGTTATGATCTTGTGCGGCGGCAGCGCTACCGACCTGCCGGAGCAGGGCCCTTGCTTTGCCAAGCTGTTCAACACCATCGACAGCTTTGACACGCACGCAAAAATTCCTGCCTACTTTGAGGCCATGGATGCCGCTGCAGGCGGGAACAGCCATGTTTCGATCATTTCTGTTGGCTGGGATCCGGGCCTTTTCAGCCTGAACCGCGCCTATGCCGAGGCCGTGCTTCCCGTGGGCAGCACTTATACCTTCTGGGGCAAGGGCGTGAGCCAGGGGCACAGCGATGCGATTCGTCGGATCGAGGGTGTGCAGGATGCCAAGCAGTATACGATTCCCGTAGAAAGTGCCATGGAGCGCGTGCGCCGCGGTGAGCAGCCCGAGCTGACTACCCGCGAAAAGCACACCCGCGAATGCTTTGTGGTAGCAAAGCCGGGCGCCGACAAGGCTGCGATTGAAAAAGCAATCGTTACCATGCCCAACTATTTCAGCGACTATGACACCACCGTGCATTTTATCAGCCAGGAAGAGCTGGACCGCGACCACAGCGGCATTCCCCATGGCGGCTTTGTGATCCGCAGCGGCAAAACTGCCGCCGGAGACAGCCATGTGATCGAGTACAGCCTGAAACTGGATTCCAACCCGGCCTTTACTTCCAGTGTGCTGGTTGCCTATGCCCGCGCAGCCTACCGCCTGGCAGGCAAGGGCGAGTATGGCGCTAAAACGGTTTTGGATATTGCCCCGGCCGTGCTGAGCATTCACACTGGCGCTGACCTGCGAAAGAATCTTCTGTAAGCGCAAAAGTACAATATAATAACATAAAAGGCAGAGGCAAAGCTACAAGTGCTTTGCCTCTGCCTTTTTGACGGTAAAATGATATCATTTAGTTGTTGCGCTGGTTGCGGGCAAACAGGCGCAGAATGCGCAAAAAGATATTAATGAAGTCAAGATACAGGCTGAGAGCTGCCAGAATGCCTGCTTTTTCCAGCAGTGCAGAATCGTTTGCAAACGAATAGTAGTAAGCCTTGATCTTTTGCGTATCGTAAGCAGTGATACACATAAACAACACAAGGCCCACAGCGCAGAGCAGCGTATCACCGACATGGAAGATCATGCTGATGAGTTCAAAAACCAGCAGTGCGATCAAACCGGCAAAGATGATGGAGCCCCAACTGCTGAGGTCTTTTTTGGTAATAGCGCCATAAGCAGCCAACACGCCGAAATAGATGGCAGATACAAGAAATGCACCGACCAAGGTAACCATATTATATGCAATAAAATAAACGCTGAACATCACGCCGTTCATTACAGCATAAAGGAAAAATAAAAGCGTTGCGGTGGCCGGGGCCATTTGCTGCACCCGGGCAGAAAGTGCGATGACCAGAATGAACTCGGCGATCGTGATCACATAAACAAGGCCGCTTTGATAAATAGGAATATACAGTCCCGTCCATACAATGGCAAAGGCCAGTGCAAAGGTGGTGAGCAGGCCCGCAAACATCCAGGTAAAAGTACGCGTCATATACTGATTCAGCGTGAGCTGTGTACCTGCCGCATAGCCAGGCTCCCATTGGTTATAGTTTTTGCTGTAGTTCGGCATGAAGATTCCTCTCTTTTCTGCCTG
>CAVGKH010000086.1:7707-8269 GCA_963629755.1 Gemmiger sp. | reverse complement strand
ATCTGCCATTGGGCAGGTACAGCCTTTCTTTCCAAGCCGCATAACGATGCCGTCATCGACTTCTTCTATTTGCACAGGCATGACTTTTTTCAGAAATGCCGTATAATCCGCTCTTGTTTTACAGTCGGCTGCTTGTTTTTTAAGCCGCTCCATGCATTCAAACGCATTTTGTCTTTTGGCGCACCCGATGCCGCAGCATTCGGTCAGAGAAATATTTTCCGGTGTGGGGTTTTCTTTTGCTGCACCCAGCAAATCTTCGATCCATTCAATTTCTTTGCTCATGCATTTGCCCCCATAACGATCAGGCGCTTGCCGCAGTTCGGCCCCTGCTCAAAATCGAGCTGCGCCTGTTTCACGGCATCCAGCGTAAACGGATAGATCTTGCTGATGTTGATTTTCAGAGAGCCATCCTGAACCATCGCAAATATCTTCGCCATGTCTTCAGGGGATACCATTCCCATTGTATAATTTGCGTTGATGCCGTAAGCGGCCGCCTTTTCCTGATCCGGAATGCCGTTTGTGGAAGTAATGATCCCGCCCTTCTTAACGACCGGATAGCTTC
>CAVGKH010000086.1:0-7697 GCA_963629755.1 Gemmiger sp. | reverse complement strand
TAGCTTCGGTCGAGCGTGCCCTGCCCGGTCAGATTGATAACGGCATCTACATCTTTGACCTTCTGGGTGAAATCGTCCTTCTTATAATCGATCACTTCGTCTGCGCCAAGCGCTGTCAGATATTCTCTCGAATAGCCGCCCGCTGTTGCAATCACATAGGCACCTGCATTCTTTGCAAACTGGATCGAATAGCTTCCGACGCCGCCTGCACCGCCGTGGATCAGCACGCTTTGCTCTTTTTGAAGCTGCACATTTTTCACTGCCGCCCATGCGGTTGAGGCCGCTACACCAAGTGCGCTGACTGCTTTAAGATCAAGCTCTGCAGGCACTTTATAAAGCAGGCTCTTTTCCGGCAAAATGATATATTCTGCCGTAGTTCCGGAGAGCGTAATGCCCATGACATGATCGCCGACCTGGTAATGCTGCACACCATCCCCAACGGCAGTGACGATTCCCGAAAAATCCTCTCCCGCCATGTGCGGCAGAACCGGGCGCATTTCCTTGGGCATGGTTGGGAACGGGCCGAATTTGCGGATCACAATATCGGGATCATTTACGCTTGTGGATACTACCTTGATCTGAAGTGTACCTGCTGCGGGGGAGAGAATCTCTGTGTTTTGCTCCTTCAGAACATCAATATCACCGTATTCATACATAAGGATCTTTTTCATTTCTGCATTTCTCCTGATCATATCTTTACAAAACTCATTTTCTATTGCATGGTTTAAATATATCTGATATAATCCTGTTCTACAAGTACGGTATTTTTAAATAGATACTATCAAAAAGAATAGTATAGGAGACAATCATCATGAATGAGTTACTTTTAGATTCAGAGAATTGCGCTGTGGCCAGAATATCAAAACTTCTTCAGGGCAAGTGGACGATGGTCATCATTCATATTCTTTCGGAAGAAACATTGCGTTTCAGTGAGATACACCGGCAGCTTCCGCATGTGACAGAAGCCAATCTGACAAAGAACCTGCGGCTTTTGGAAAACTACGGTGTTATTCATCGCGAAGTGTATCCGGTCGTTCCTCCAAAAGTAGAATATTCACTGACTCAAATGGGAAAGGACTTTCTGCCGATTTTGGATGCAATCAATTCATGGGCAGAAAAATATACAAAAGCATGATAAATGGCAACACGAATGATTACTGAGTATCAATGACTCCCATCAATTACATCTGCCGATCCGATTTGTTATTTTGATTATACATGATTTTTGCCCCGGGTAAAAGAAAAGATGCTGGCGGATGTGCCCCTGTATTTTTGCTTTGCAAAAATACGGGGGCTTTTTTTGTGGGAAAGAGGTACTGGGGAAACCGAAAGGAGGGCGGGAGCGGCTGGCAGGTGGGGCCGGGGAAACCGGCGGGGAACGGTGGGAAAACCGCAGGAGCGGGGCGTGAGGACGGGCGAGGGCGGCAAAAACCGGCTCGGAACCGGGCAGGCGCCGGGCATTGGGGCAGGGCACTGCCCGAAAACCGGGGGAAACCGCGCGGGAACCGCAGAGGATGCGGAAAGAGGCAAGGGAGAACGGCAGGCGGGGCGGCGGGGATGCAATGTCCTCACTGGGCACCGGGGAAAAGGAGTATTTTAAATATGCCGGAAGCGACAGGGGCGCAAAACGCGGAGGCCGGGCACGGGAGTGACCAAACGGCCCCGCCGATATAAGCCCCCGGCGCACACCGGCAGAAAAGCGGCGGCCGCGCAGCGCGGCAGGGGAAGAGTGCGCCCGGAGCTGATACCCACGATCGGAAGGATCCGTGCAGGCAGATATCCGGGGGCTGACCTTTGCCAATGCGCCCTTGGGACCGGGCCGGGGCAGGAAACGGGAGTTTGGCGCTGCCCGGCGCATGGCCCCTAGGGCGGCCGCAGCATTTATGAGAGCTTTTATTTTTAAAGAAAGAGGATACGACCATGAAAGCGAAAAACGGCAGTGCGCCGCGGGGCATTGCCACGATGGAGCAGCTGGAAAAGCGGCTGAGCAGCATTGCGCTGGGGCGCGTGAGAAAGCCGGAGCAGGCCAAGATCTCAGAGCAGCTGAAAGCCATGGAGCTTTTGGTGAAGCTGCGGGGAGCCGGGCCGGACGAAGCGCCCGGCGGGCCGATGGAGATAAAGATCCGCGTGCTGGACAGCGCAGGACGGGAGGTGCGCTGCGATGGAGCTTGAGGTAACGCCCCGCCAGCAGGCGTTTATCAGCGCCGGGGCGGATGAGGTGCTGTTTGGCGGCGCGGCTGGCGGCGGCAAAAGCTACGGGCAGCTGATCGATGCGCTTTTGTATGCGCTTCGCTGGCCGGGCAGCAGGCAGCTGATCTTGCGGAGAAGCTACCCCGATTTGGAGCGCACGCTGGTGCGCGAGCATTTACGGCTTTACCCCAAGGCGCTTTACCGTTATACGGCCAGCCTGCACCGGGGTATTTTTGAGAACGGCTCGAGCATTGAGTTTGGTTACTGCGATGCCGAGGCCGATGTGTACCGCTATCAGGGCGCGGAGTACGACACGATACGCTTTGACGAGCTGACCCATTTTACCGAAAGGCAGTATTTGTATCTTTTGAGCCGCCTACGCGGGGCAAATCGCTTTCCGAAGCAGATGAAGAGCGCGACCAACCCCGGCGGCGTGGGCCATGCCTGGGTGAAGGCGCGGTTTATTGACCCGGCCCCGGCGGGAACACCCTTTAAGGCCGGGCGGCGCACGCGCCTGTTTTTGCCGAGCCGCGTGCAGGACAACCAGTTTTTGATGAAGAGCGACCCGGAATATCTGGAGCGGCTGAAGGAGCTGCCGGACGGCCAGCGCCGTGCGCTTTTGTATGGCGAGTGGGATCTGTTTGAGGGGCAGTTTTTTTCGGAGTTCCGGCGCGAAAAGCATGTGTGCGAGCCGTTTGCGATACCGGAGCACTGGCGGCGCTATTACACGATGGACTATGGCCTGGATATGTTTGCGGCGTATCTGATCGCGGTGGACGAGGCGGGAAACGGGTTTGTGTACCGCGAGTGCTACGAGAGCGGGCTGATCATATCGGCGGCCATCGAGAGGGCCAAGAAAATGATTGGGGACGAAGAAATCTATGCGTATCTGGCACCGCCGGATTTATGGAACCGGCGGCAGGAGACCGGGCGCAGCGTGGCCGACTATTGGAGCGAGGCCGGGCTGGGGCTGACCAAAACGGCCAACGACCGTGAGGCGGGCTGGCTGGCCGTAAAGGAATGGCTGGCGCTGCGGAAGAATGAATTTGGAGAAACTGCGCCTCGGCTGAAAATTTTTTCGGGCTGCGTGAATTTGATACGCACGCTGCCCACACTGCAGCACGATGAGCACAAGCCGAACGATGCGGCGACTGAGCCGCATGAGCTGACCCATGCGCCGGATGCGCTGCGCGGCTTTTGCATTTACTGGACGAGCCGGGCCGAGGGGCCGAAGCGCAGCCGGGCGCACTGGGAAAAGGACCAATATGAAGATTATGAGCAGGCGGACGATAAGACAAGGCACCGCCTGCTGGAAGAATGGGGGGATCCGTTTTGAGCAGCCGAGCAAACAAGGACGAAAGAAAGCCGCCGCACAGGGAAAACGAGGGCGGCAGCGCTCTGGCCCGCTGGCGCGAGCGCTATGAGCAGGCACGCGCGGCCTATGCCGGGCAGCTGGAAAAATTTGCCATAGAAGAGCAGGAGTATGACGGCAGCGACCGGATACCGGCCAAAAGCGGCCGGGGACGGGCCAAGCGGGCACTGACCGGGCGCAACGCGGTGTATGAGCTGATAGAGACTGAGGTGGACAGCGCCGTGCCGAGGCCCAGGGTGCGGGCGCTGCACGAGGAGGACGAGGAGCTGGCCCGGCGGCTGGAGGGGCTGCTGGCAAACCTTGCCGAGATGCTGCCGATGGAGGCCATCAACGATGCGAACGAGCGCGAGACCTATATGCACGGCGGTGCGTTTGTGCAGGTGGAGTGGGATGCGCTGGGCGGGCTGCATCAGAACCTGGGCAGCGTGGCAGTGCGCGGGCTGGCGGCCTGCCAGGTGATACCGCAGGCCGGGGCAGAGTGGCTGGAGGAGGCCGACTGGTATTTTGTGGTGCAGCCCATGACGAGGCAGCGCGTTTGGCGTGAATACCGGCGCGGCGTGAGCGGGGAGAGTGGCGGAGAAAACCCGGCGGCCCGCAGCGAAGAGCAGGCCGCGTTTGAAGAGCGGGTGACAGTGCTTTCGGCCTTTTATAAAAATGAGGACGGCGGTATAGGCAAGTTTACCTGGTGCGGCGACACGGTGCTGGAAAACGAGGAGCGGTATTTGCAGCGGCAGCAGCGCGTGTGCCGCAGCTGCGGCGCGGAGATGCCGGGGGCCGCCTGCCCGGTGTGCGGCGGGGAAAAGTGGAAGCTGCGCGCGATGGAAAAGATCGCCGTGCCCGAGGGGCTTTGGCCCGGCGGTGCAGGCGGGGCAGGCCGGGATAACGGGCACGCGGAGAAAGCGCCTTTGACGGTGCCGGTGTACCGCATGAAGCACTACCCGACGATCATGCGGAAAAACATCTGCGCCAAGGGGCGGTTTATGGGCGTGAGCGATATTCAGGCCATTTTACCCTTGCAGCAGGCCATGAAAAAGCTGGACAGCAAGATACTGGAAAAGCTTTTGAAGGGCGGCAGCTATGTGACCCTGCCGCAGGGCGTGAGCGTGGAGGCGACCGACCGCGAGCTGAAGATCATTCGGCTGCGCAGCCCGGCGGAAAAGGCGCTGATCGATGTGGTGACGGTGCAGCCGAATATCAGCAGCGATATGGCGATGCGCAGCAGCTACTACCAGGATATGAAAAGCTGCCTGGGCATTACCGATGCCTACCAGGGCAAGCAGGACACGACTGCCATGAGCGGCACGGCCAAAAAAATATCGGTGAGCCAGGCGGCGGGGCGGCTGGAAAGCAAGCGCGTGATGAAGCGGCAGATGTGGAGTGAAATGTACCGCGTGATGTTTGAGCTATGGCTGCTGTTTTCGGACGATGCGCTGTGCGTGCGGCAGGACGGGCAGAACGGCAGCGAGTATGCGCAGCTTTCTAAATGGGATCTTTTAAGGCGCGATGCCAGCGGGAGCTTTTATTGGAACGATGAATTTTTGTTTGATGTGGAGACGGACGGCACGAGCCCGGCTGACCGCGCAGCCATGCAGGAGCGCATTCGCAGTGATTTTGCGGCTGGGATGTATGGCGATGCCAGGCTGGTGGAAAGCCGGATACGCCTATGGAAAATGATGGTAAAGTATGGCGCACCGGGGGCAGAAACCATGCTGGATATGGCACTGGAGGAAAAACGGCAGCAGGAAACAGCCGGGGAAAGCGGGGTGATGCAGGATGCTGTGCCCGAAATGTAAAAATATTTTGCGGATAGCGGCCAGCCGGGTGGAGGTGACGGGCGACGGCAGCCCGGAGACCCAGACACGAGTGTTTACGGTGCAGGAGCTGGTGTGCCGATCGCCGCAGTGCCCGGAATACGGCAAGGTAGCAGCGGAAAACCGCGTGCAGACCTACCCGGCAGAGAAAGCTTAAAAAGGAAACGGAGGAAGAATATGGAAAACGAAGTAAAAACCGGCGCGGCGGAGATGTGCGGGGAGGAGAGCGGCGAAAGGGAGAGCATGGGTGCGGCGCAGGGCGGCCCTGCAGCGCAGCCGCAGGCGGAACCGGCCCCGGTCCGGAAAGAGAGCGTGCCAGAGAGCGCGGGCGGGAAACCGGGCCGCGCAAAGACCGAGCGCCCGGACGGGCAGGGAGAGCCGCTGCCTGCCGGGGAAAAAACGCCGGGCGGCACCGGTGTGCCGGGCGTTTATGCGCAGCAGGGGGAGGAAAGAGAGGAGCGCACGGCGGAGGCGGCCCGGCAGTATCTGGTAAAGGCAGGGGTTGACCCCGAGGCAGCACGCCGGGCCGTGGAGACCGTGCGGCAGAAGCGCGCAAGGGCCTTTGCGGCAAATGAGGCGCAGGCCGAGCGCGCGTGGGAACTGGAACGCACGGTGCAGGAGCGGCTGGACGAGCTGAAGCGGGCATACCCGGAGTGCGGCATTGAAACGCCGGAGCAGCTGCGCCGGGATGCGGAACTGTGCGAAAAGGCAGCGCAGCTGCAAAACGGGAGCCTGGTGGATGCCTATGTGCTGCTGCACCACGAGGAAATGCGCCGGGCCGCAGCAGCCGCCGCGCGGCAGGAGGCCATTAACGCCGTGCGCAGCGCAGAGCATCTGCATGCGGTAGGCACAGGCGGGCACAGCACCGGGGCCGAGCTGAGCGAGGAGGAGTATGAGGGCTACCGGCTGTTTGGATTTTCACGCGAGGAGGCGGCCAGAGCCCACAAAAAGCTGTATGGCAGATGATGCAGAGGAAAGGAGAAAAGGCATGTTTCAAATTTATCAGAGAATGACCGGCAGTGTGGAGCCGTTTTGGTATCTGGAAAAGAGCGAGGGCGAGGCGGTGGAGCCAGGAGAGGCCCTGAGCCTGAGCGGCGGCAGGCTGACAAAGTGCGCCGCGGCCGTGAAGCCGGAATTTATTGCGATGGGCGGCGAAAACCGGCAGGGGCTGGTGCCGGTGATCCGCGTGGAGCCGGGCACGATATTTGCCGTGCCGGCTGCCGCCGACCAGACAGCTTTGAGCGCGGGCAGCAAGGTGACCCTGCACACGGACGGGCTGCAGGTGACGGCCACGGCCACGGGCGGCGTGTTTACGCTTTTGCGGCCTGCGGCGGCGGGGCAGGAGTGCCTTGGGTATTTTGCCTGAGGGGTGCGGTGCTTTAAGGGCTTTTTGCGCAGCGCTTGGCATAGCGCGCTATGGTAAGAAGGTTTATAAGAAGCAAAAACAGGAGGAAGAAAAGGATATGTCGGAAATTATTTTTTCTAAGGGCAGCGGCTTGAACGATGGGCTTTTTGGCAAGAGCCAGGACCCCATTAAGGCCATTATCACGGACAAGACCGAGGAGTTTGAGAAAAAGAGCCAGATCAAAAACATTTTTGGCATGGAGACCTCGAGCCGGTTTGCGGAGAAGTTTACGAGCGAGACCGCGCTGGAGGACTTTAAGAATGTGGGCGAAAACGGCGCGTACCCCAAGACGGGCATGCAGGAGGGCTTTTCAAAAACGATCGAGCCTGCGACCTGGAAATCGAGCTTTGAGATCACCCGTGAGATGCTGGAGGACAGCCAGTACCCCAAGGTGCGCAAAAAGGCGATGGGCTTTACCCAGAGCTACAATCGCACCCGAGAGAAATTTGCCGCCGCACTGCTGGCGGGCGGCGTGGGCAAGAGCGTAGAGTTTGGCGGCGTGAAGTATGACACCACCAGCGCGGACGGCAGGGCACTGTTTGCGCCCGACCACCCCAGCAAGACCCAAAAGAACTATGTGCAGAGCAACATTTTTAAGGCGGAGGGCGGCTTTTCGGTGGCGGCCATGGACAAGATGGAGGAGGCCATGCAGAGCTTTTGCGACGACGACGGGCATTTGCTTTCGGTGATGCCGGACACGATCATTATTCCGAACAACGCGGCGCTGAAGCGCAGTGTGATTGCGGCTATCGACTCGCAGTATGACCCAGAGAGCGACAAGAACGCCGTGAACTTTCAGTGCGGGCTGTGGCGCGTGCTGGTGTGGAACTATCTGCCCAAGACCATTGGCGGCCAGCCGTATTGGATCATGATGGACAGCCAGTTTAAGGAAAACTACGACTGCCTGCCCTGGGTGGAC
>CAVGKH010000085.1:0-8353 GCA_963629755.1 Gemmiger sp. | reverse complement strand
GCTTATGGTTACTTATATTCCCGGGCTTACCCTGTGGCTGCCCAGCCTTTTAAAGTAAGCATTTTCTTTGTTTTCGCTCCGCACCCTCCTGCGGAGCCTCCTCCCCTCAGACAGCGAGGCCCCTGCCGAAAATTCGGCAGGGGCCTGCTTGTATAAAAATATTTTGTTATTGCTTTGCCGGGTCGATGGCTGCAGGGATTTCCAAAATCGCGCCGCGGTCGGCACTGGTCACAAGTGCGGCATACTTTGCCAGGCTGGGCGTGCGCGGTTTGATCAGCAGCTTCACATGGCGCAGGCGCTCGGCAAGCTCTTCATCAGAAACATGCAGCTGCAAAGTGCGGTTTGGAATGTCGATCGTGATCTCGTCGCCGTCCACTACCGCGGCAATGGGGCCGCCCGCTGCGGCCTCGGGAGAAATATGCCCAATAGCCGGGCCGCGCGTAGAGCCGGAAAAACGCCCGTCCGTGATCAGCGCGCAGCTTTCGTCCATGCCGCGGCCCACCAGCAGCGAGGTGACCATATGCTGCTCGCGCATACCGGGACCTCCCTTGGGGCCCTCATAACGCAGCACGATCACGGTCCCCGCTTTGATCTCATCGTTCTGAATGGCCTTGCAGGCATCCTCCATATAGTTGAACACACGCGCCTTGCCGGTAAACTGATACATTACCGGCTTCACACCGGCCTTTTTCACCACTGCACCGTCCGGGGCTAGGTTTCCGTGCAGAATGGCAAGGCCGCCTTCCGGCTTTTTGGGCTTATCCATCGGAAAGATCACATCGTCCTGTACGAGCGGCACATCTTTTAAATTTTCAGCCACTGTTTTGCCGGTCACGGTCATCTGAGCAGGGTCAAGCTTGCTTTCAATGGCTTTCAGCACCGCCTGCACGCCGCCGTGCGCGTGAAATACCTCCATCGGGTACTGCCCCGAGGGCTTGATATTGCACAGATACGGCACTTCGCGGCTGATACGGTCAAAGTCTTCCAGTGTAAGTTCTGCCCTTGCTTCGTGCGCAATGCTCATCAAATGCAGCACCGTGTTGGTAGAGGCCCCCATCGCCATTACCGCGCGCACACCGTTCATCAGCGCGGTACGGTTTAGAATTTTACGCGCCGTCAACCCTTCAGCGATCATTTCTACCACACGCTTGCCGCTTTGCTTGGCGTAGCGGCGCTTTTCTGAGGTCACCGCCGGGGCTGTGGTAGAATGCGGCAGCGCCAGACCCAAAATTTCACTCAAAAAGCTCATGGAATTGGCCGTGCCCAGCATGGCACAGGTGCCATAAGTAGGCAGCGCATGCTTCTCGATCTCCAAAAGGTCGTCTTCGGTCATTTTGCCCACTTCCGTCTGTCCGATAAATTCACGCATGTCGGTCAGCGTAATGGGGTCATGCCCTTTCCAACTGCCTGCCAGCATGGGGCCTGCCGGAATAATCACCGTAGGGATATCGCATCTTGCCGCGGCCATGATCATGCCAGGCACGATCTTATCGCAGCCGGGCAGCATCACCATGGCATCCAGGTGGTGCGCCTCGATCATCATTTCAATAGCATCGGCAATATTTTCACGGCTGGGCAGCGGGTAGCGCGTGCCGCTGTGCCCCTGGCAGATGCCATTGCACAAGGCAATGGTGCTGAATTCGCGCGGGATGCCGCCTGCCTGCCAAATGCCCTGCTTTACATAATCGGCCAGTTCCCGCAGGCCAATGTGCCCGGGCACCATCTCGGTAAACGAGTTTACCACAGCCACCAGCGGGCGGTGCAGATCATCGGTATCCAGCCCGGTGCAGTACAGCAGTGCACGGTGCGCCGCACGGTCGATGCCGTTTATCAGTTCTCCCGATCGGTATTCGCTGAAGTGAAATTTCTTTTCGTCCATATCCTATTCCTCCGTTGCGCACAGCGACCTGGCAGTTTATTCATTGGTTTTAGTTTATCTCTTGTATACACAACTTTCAAACAGTATAATGTTGATAGTATACAATTTAAAGTTGTGTAAAGGCAGAAGCTCCGCCATGAATATTGCCGACCTTATTTTTTTATACGCCGCCGAAGAAAAGAGCATCTCCAAAGCCACCGCACGCGCCTATGTAAGCCAGCAGTGCGCCAGCAAGCATGTGCAGAATCTTGAAAAAACATACGGCGTGCCGCTTATCCGCCGCAAGCCAAGCTTTTCGCTCACCGAAGCTGGGCAGGCGCTGTTTGCTGCGCTGCAGCAGATCCATGTGCTGGAATCCGGCGTGAGCGAGCGCATCGCCGAGCTGGAAAACGGCAGCGCCGGGTGCCTGACCATCGGCATCAATGCCAGCCGCGCACGGCTTTTTCTGCCCGTCGTGCTGCGCGAATACCAGCAAAGCTACCCGCATGTGCAGGTTTCTGTTCGCTGCGATGATACCGCCCGTCTGGCACAGCTTTTGCTGCAGGGTGAAGTAGATTTGATCGTGGGCGTAAACAGCGCTGCCGAGCCGCGCTTTCATGTTACGCCGCTGCTCACAGAATCGGTTTATTTTGCCGCAGCCGAACCGCTTTTACAGTCTTATATTCCAGAGGCAGATTTAGCCTCTCCGCTGCTTTCGCTGGAGCAGATCAGCCGCCTGCCGCTCTGCCTGAATCTGCCCGGCAGCACGCTGGCTGAGCTTTTGGGCCGCTGCGCTGCCCAGCACAACATTCGCCTGCAGCCCAGCTTTACCACCAGCGACTATGGGCTGCAGCTGGCGCTATGCCAGGCAGGGGCTGCCGGATTTTTCTGCCCGGCCTCTCTTTCTGGGCCCGCCAAGGCTGCACCCGGCGTGCATGTTTTTTCGGTGCCCGAGCTGCTGGAAAAGCTGCACATAGAGTGCATACGCAGCGCCGCCCCCGTGCAGCCCGCTTACCTGAAAGCCTTTGAAAGCGTGTTGTTAAGGCTGTGCCGCAGTAAGGCTGTTTTTTGATTTTATATCGTCTATTTAAAAGCAGCACGCCCCCGCCGAAATACCCGGCAGGGGCGTGCTATTTTTATCGCACAAAGTTTGTCATAATCCACGGCTCTTTAGCGGGCTGCGGTGTCTGCTGCAGCCCTGCCAGTACCCAGGTCATCTGATCACCCAGGGTGCGCATGGTCTGCATGCCTTCGATATCCTGCCTGCACTCTTCGGGGGTGGTTCCGTGCACAGCGTTCCAGTACTGGCTGGAAACAAGCGGCATGCGATTCATTGTAAAGTATTTGTTCAGCCGGTCAAACGCTGCGCTTGCTCCGCCGCGGCGGCAGTTGATCACCACGGCCGCAGGCTTTCCCGCAAAGCTGCCGCAGCGCTGGTCGCACTGAAACACGCGGTCCAGCAGAGCGCACAGAGCGCCGTTCGGCCCCGCATAGTAGGTTGGGCTGCCTACGATCACGCCATCGCATTCTCTGAACCTTTGCAAAAGCGCATTTGCCGCATCATCGTTAAATACGCACACATGGCTTTCGCGGCATTTGCGGCAGCTTATGCAGCCGCGCACCGGCGCTGTACCAAGCTGAAAAAGCTCCCATTCAACACCGTGTTTTTCCAGCGCTGATGCCACTTCCATTAAATCGGTATACACGCAGCCTGCGGCATGGGGGCTGCCGTTTACCAGTAGTACCCTGGGCATAAAGTTCCTCCATTCGCTTTTCTTTTAGTATGCCTTATCGCCCGGCTGTTTGTCAATGCCGCATCGCAAAAGGCCGCCTGCCGGAACATTCCGGCAGGCGGCCCGCTGTTTTTAAAATTTTGTTTAGCCCATCGGCACGGCAGAGTTGTGCAGTACCTCCAGCACATCGTTCAAGCGGTGCACCGAGATCTGGCCCGGGGCTGAAACCTGACCCACAGCGCCAAAGGTCATAGCAGAGCCAAAGGTCTCGCCGGTCAGGCGGCTGATCACGCCCAAGGGGCCCATACTCATGGTCATGATGGGGCGCACAGCGTAGTTGGTGTACATCTCCTGTGTGGCATCCAGCAAAGCGATCACATCCGCCTTATTATGGGGCATCACGGCAATTTTGGCAATATCCGCGCCCATATCCTGCATTTTGCGCAGGCGGTAGATCATATCCGATTTTTTGGGCGTACCGCCAAAATCGTGGCTCGAGCCTACCACCACCGCGCCTGCGGCATGAATATTGGCAATGTTTTCATACACGATCTCATCGCCTGTAAAAATTTCTACATCCACGGCATCCACCAGGCCGCTTTCGGCCATGGCCTTATTCAGCGCCGTGTAATCCTGGGCGCTGATCTCTTTTTCGCCGCCCTCCCGCTTGGTGCGGAATGTAAACAGAATGGGCGTATTGCCCAGCTCGGCACGCAGGCTCTTGGCGATTTGCAGCAGTTTTTCGGTATGATAAGCATCTTCGCAATAATCCACACGCCACTCTACCATATCCATGGTATAGCCCTTCAACTCTGCGGCCTTTTCCACGATCTGTGCCTCGGTTTTGCCCACGATCGGCACGATCACCTTCGGCGCGCCAACGCCTACTTCCAAATTTCGGATCATTACGGTTTGCATTGTTGTTTGCTCCTTTTGCTTATCATTTTGCTTATCACATGCTTTATGCCTCGCGGCAAAAGCTTAGTTGTTATTATAACACCTCGTTTTGCGGTTTGCCATGCCAAGTTATCATTTTTTGCTATCAGTCCTATGCTGTTTTTAAATAAATCGCTCTGTATTTTTCATATATGCTCAAAAAAATTCATGCTGGGCAACAGTTTCTTTCATCTCGCCGGTTTAGGCTTATAACGGCTGCCCATTTTCACTGATCTCATTCGCCAAATAATGCTCCGGGCATGGGATCTCACCTGCCCGCACATGGTCAAAGAAATCCAGAATTTTTTCGCAGGTCTCCGGCGATTTAAAGCGGCGGTCACTGTGCACGCCGCCGGGCAGAAACCTGGCCAGCACCTTTTCGCGCCCCACCGCACTGCGGTATTTTTTTACAAAATCCACACTGGCCGTGTAAGGTACCACGGTATCCGCCATGCCGTGCAAAAGCAGCAGCGGCGGCGCGGCCGGTGTAATATAGCTTTCCGGCGATGCCCAGCGGCATAGCTGCGGATCATCTTCGACCAGCGTGCCCAAGAAAATTGAATCCGCACAGGCGGGGCCGCGGCGGTCATAGCTTGGCTCCAGCCCTATGGCCCGAAACTCTTTCTCCGGCGCGCCCAGCCTGCAGCAGGGATATATGGCTGCCACGGCCTGCACCCGTGCGCTCACAGCGCTTTTTTCGCGGTCTATGCTCGGCTCCCCTTCGGCCAGCGCCGCCATCAGCGAAAGATGCCCGCCCGAAGAAGCCGACCAAAGACCGATAAAATCAGGGTCCAGCCCCCACTGCGCGCCCTGGCTGCGCATGTATCGAAGCACCGCCAGCACCTCTTCGATCTGATACGGGCACTTTTTCTGCTTGCTGCTGGTGCACGCCATGCTCACATAAGCATAGCCCCGCTTTACTGCCGTGTGAATGCACGAGCCCAGATGCACCGAGCTCAGACTGCCGAAATACCAGCCGCCGCCGGCTACATTCACCAGCACCGGAAACGGCCCCTTGCCCTCTGCGGGCAGATACAGGTCAAATTCCAGCTCGCTGCCCTGCGGCCCGGGGCAGCGCAGCCCCAGCCGCTGATTGGGGATATTGCTTGTATCCATCCGTGCATCATTGCGGGGAACTTCTCGGTAGTCGGTCATTTTCTTGCTCCTTTAGGCCGCCGGGCAGCCTATCAGTCGTTTTTGCGTTCTTTCTGCTGCAAAAATGCGGTATGAAACATTTTCAAAAAATCCTGCGTGCTGGGCGGCAGATAAGCGCCGCGACGGTAGATCAGGCAAAAATCATACTCGGTTTTGGGGGCTTCCACGCACAAAAAGCGGATATTTTCGCCCCCGCGCACATACTGCGGCATGATCTCGGGCGTAAAGGTGCACCCCAATCCGCTTGCCACAGCCTCCAGCGCGCCCTCCAGTGTGCGGAAGTGCATGGTGGCCTTGTAATTCACATGGTTGCCGTCCAGCAGCGTTTCAGAAAACTGCCGAATGCGGTTTTCGCGCCCCAGCATCAAAAATTCCTGCCCGTCCAGCTGGCTGGTATGCAAAAGCGGATAAGGATACTCCTGCGTGGGCACAGCCGCCGCAAGCAAGGGGCTGTCTTTATGCACTGCCAGCACATAGCGCTCTTTCATAATGGGACTATACTCAAACGCATCCTTGCGGCGGTTCACATTCACTGCAATGCAGTCCAGCTCCAGGTTTTCTAGCATTTCCTCCAACACATTACTCGACTGCTCTACCAGGCTCAGATCTATGGCTGGGTAGCGCTTTTTAAACTGCGGGATCACCGAAAACACGGTAAACGGCCGCCGAATGCTGGGCACGCCTACGCGCAGGCGGCCCTGGTTCACCCGGGCAATATCCTGAATGGTGGTGCGCATGCGGCCCTGTATCTCTAAAATTTTCTGCACATTTTCCATATAGCACTCACCGGCATAGGTAAGCACCAAACGGTTATCGATACGCTGAAAAATCGAAGTTCCCAGTTCTTTTTCTTCCCGCTTTAAAAAGTGTGTCAGCGCCGGCTGAGACACCCCCAGCTCTACCGCCGCGCCTGAAAGCGTGCCCACGCGGGCAATGGCAGATACATATTCATATTCCCGATCGTACATGCTTAGATCCTTTCTTTCTTCGTATAGCTTTTATTATACTTTTCTGTTTGGCCGTTGTCAAAAAAAGGCGGGCCGCCGCACAGGGCTTTTTCCCCGCGCGGCGGCCCGCTTTGCTGTTTTATTTTGTTTCATCCGGCAGGCTGTTTAAAGCCTGCTCTGTAAAGGCGAAACGCTTATGCGTTGGCCTGTGCCTGTGCGATCAGATCCATGGGCTCATCGCCAACGGTCTGGCGGATCAGGTCATAGGCAGGCTGTGCGGCCTCGCGCATTTTGGCCAGATCCTCAGAGCTGAAGTCGATCACTTCCAGGCCGGCCTCCTTCATGGTCTGCAGAGCCTCATCGTTGGCGCGGATGCTGTCCTCATACAGGAAGGGCTCGTAAACATCCTGCACAGCCCAGTTTACCAGTGCCTTGTAGTCATCGGGCAGGCTGTTGTAGAAGTCAAGGTTCATGTACATGCCGCTCCACATGATCACATGAATGTAACCGTGGCTGCGCAGTGCATCCACAGCGCCGTTGATGAGCGCCTTGTCTTCGCCGTGGCGAATGCAGTAGATCACACAGTAAACCATCAGGCACACAGCGATCAGAATGCCGGGGATAATGCCTGCCGTGAACATATCGCCCACCGATTCACCGGTGGTAACGCCGTACATAATAAAGGGGATCGAGGGCGGAATGATAACGCCCAGGCCGCCGGCGGTAGCCACGATGGCGGCTGCAAATTTTTTGTCATAGCCAAGCTCTGTCAGCACGGGAATGCACATAGCGCCCACAGCTGCCACCGTAGCGGGGCTGGAGCCCGAGATAGCGCCGTAAAACAGGCAGGTCACCACAACGGCACAGGGCATGCCGGCCTTAAACTTGCCGATAAACACTGCAAACACATCAAACAGCTTGCGCGAAATGCCGCCCTGGGCCATAATAGCGCCCGAGAGCATAAACAGCGGAATAGCCAGAATACTCATGGTGTCCAGGCCCGAAACTACCGCACGCAGCGTGTAGTTCACATTGCCGGGAAAGTTTGCGATTGCAAACGAGGGGATCAAAGTGGCGAAGATCATGCTGCCTGCAATGGGCAGGCCCAGAAACAGCAGCACTACAAATGCGCCGAAAACAACACCCAGCATTTATTGTTCCTCCTTCTTTGCAAATGTTTTCTTGGTGAACAGCACCAGATCCTGCACGCCGCGGATCGTTCCCAGCCCAAAGCCCAAAGGAATAGCCATATACACATATTTCATAGGCAGCTGCATGGCTGTGCTCAGGTTGGTGGTGTTTGCGATCAGACCAATAGAACCCCAGGCCAGATATGCGTAGATCACCGTTACCAGAATTTTGCCTGCATAGTCGATCACCAGCTTCATGGGTTTCGGAAAGAACCCATACAGGGCATCCACGCGAATGCCCACGCCCTTACGAATGCAGTAGCCTGCACTCAGCATACCGGTGTACACAAAGCAGTAGCGGCAGAATTCTTCTGCCCAGGGGAAGCCCTGGTTGAAGAAACGCGCGATCACCTGTGCAAAGATCACCAACGATATGGCGCCCAGCAGAATGACCATCAAAATCTCTTCCAGATTTTGTTCCAGATACGAAAAAACCTTTTTCATAGAGTTGCGTTTTCCTCCTTTACCGTTTCTCTGTTATTCAGAGAATTTATCTTTTACTGCTCTAGATATAACATCCTTTTATTATCATGT
>CAVGKH010000084.1:0-8376 GCA_963629755.1 Gemmiger sp. | reverse complement strand
ACCGTGGAGACCCCCGCTGCAGGCGGCTGCTCGGGCAGCTGCTCTACCTGCGGCGGCTGCCACTAAGGCACCCGTAAACGAGCGTGATTTCAAAAACAGGCAGGTGCGACAATGGCTGAACTCAGCCCGATGATGGAACAGTATCTTTCCATCAAAAAACAGCATCCCAACGAGATCCTTTTTTATCGCGTGGGAGATTTTTATGAAATGTTTTTTGACGATGCCCTTATGGCATCAAAAGAACTGGAGCTTACGCTTACCGGCAAGCAGTGCGGCATGGAAGAGCGAGCGCCCATGTGCGGTGTGCCGTTCCACGCCTATGAGACCTATGTGGCGCGCCTGATCGCCAAGGGCTATAAGGTGGCTATCTGCGAGCAGACCGAACTGCCCTCACAGGCAAAAGGGCTGGTAAAGCGCGATATCATTCGTGTGGTGACTCCCGGCACGGTGATCGAGAGCAGCATGCTGCAGGACGACCGCAACAACTATATCGCCAGCATTTACTGCGAAAGAAAGAAAAACGGCCGGGCAGGTATCTGCTTTGCCGATATTTCCACGGGCGATATACGCGCCACCGAGCTGCCTGCCGGAAAGATGGCCGAGGAGATCATCACAGAGCTTTGCCGCTTTGGGCCCAGCGAAGTGCTGATGAACGAAGGCATGCTGGACCAGAAAACGGTGGGCGATTATATGCGCCGCCATATGCACTGCAGCGCCGAGCTTTTGCCGAATGCCGAGTATGAGCCTGCCGCCTGCGAGCAGGCCCTGCGGCAGCAGTTTGGGGAAAACTGGCAGGCTGTGTGCGGCGCAAAGGAGGGGGCGCTTGCGCCCCGCGCCTTGGCAGCGCTGCTGGGCTATTTGAGCCGCACGCAGAAGCACGGCATGGAGCGCTTAAAATCGGTGCAGAACTATGCCGAGCGGCAGTATATGCAGCTTTCCCCTGTGACCCGCGCGAACCTGGAGCTTACCGAGACCATGCGCGGCCGTGAGAAAAAGGGCACGCTTTTATGGGCGCTGGATAAAACCGGCACGGCTATGGGCAAGCGTCTTTTGCGCAGCTGGCTGGAGCAGCCGCTGGTAGACCCGGCGGCCATCAACCGGCGACTCGATGCTGTGGAGTGCCTGTATAAAGATACTGTGGCCCGGGCCGATGTGATGGATTCGCTTTCGCGCGTGTTCGATATGGAGCGCCTGATGACCCGCACGGTGTATGGCTCAGCGACCCCGCGCGAGGTGTACTCGCTGGCCTGCACCTGCAAAGAGCTGCCTGCACTGAAGGTGCTGGCGGGCGCACAGCCTGCCGAGCTGCTGAAAACCATGCAGCAGGAAATGGACGATCTGGCCGATCTGCGGGAACTGATCTTTGCGGCCATTGAAGAGGACTGCCCGGCCACCTTAAAAGATGGCGGCGTGATCAAGGCGGGCTACAGCAAAGAGGTAGACGAGCTGCGCGACATCATGCACGGCGGCAAAGGCGTACTTTCAGAGCTGGAAACACGCCTGCGGCAGGAGACCGGGATCCCGAAGCTGAAGATCGGCTTCAACCGTGTGTTCGGCTACTATATTGAAGTGAGCAAGTCGTACATGGGGCAGGTGCCTGAGGGCTTTATCCGCAAACAGACCCTGACCACGGGCGAACGCTATATCACGCAGGAGCTGAAAGAACTGGAAAACAAGATTCTGGGGGCGGGCGAGCGCCTGAACGCGCTGGAACACCAGCTGTTTGCCGATATTCTGCAAAAGATCTCGGCACAGATCGTGCGTGTGCAGACCACGGCCAAGGCAGTGGCCGAGCTGGATGTGCTGGCCTCGTTGGCACAGGCAGCTGTGGATAACAACTACATAAAGCCCGAGGTGGACGATGGCGATGCCATTGAGATCACCGAGGGGCGCCACCCGGTGGTGGAGCAGATGCTCAAGGGCACGCTGTTTGTGCCCAACGATACCCATTTGGACTGTGATGAAAACCGCATGCTGATCATTACCGGCCCTAACATGGCAGGTAAATCAACTTATATGCGCCAGAACGCCATTATCACGCTAATGGCGCAGATTGGCAGCTTTGTGCCCGCCAAGGCGTGCCATGTGGGCGTGGTGGATGCCATTTTTACCCGCGTGGGCGCATCGGATGATCTGGCGGCGGGCCAGTCTACCTTTATGGTGGAGATGACCGAGGTGGCCGAGATACTGGAAAAGGCCACGCCCAAGAGCCTGGTGATCTTGGACGAGATCGGCCGCGGCACCTCGACCTTTGACGGCATGAGCATTGCCCGCGCCGTGGTGGAGCATATCAGCAGCAAAAGCGAGGGCATGGGATGCAAAACACTGTTTGCCACCCATTATCACGAGCTGACCGAACTTGAGCAAAGCCTGGACGGCGTAAAAAACTATAACATCGCGGTAAAAAAGCGCGGAGAGGATATTACCTTTTTGCGGCGTATCGTGCGCGGCCCGGCTGACGACAGCTACGGTATTGAGGTGGCCAAGCTGGCGGGCCTGCCCGGCAGCGTGACCAAGCGTGCCCGTGCCGTGCTGAAAAGCCTGGAGGCCAGCGCGCCTGACCCGCACGCCATGATGCAGATGGATTTTACCATGGTGGAGCAGAACAAGCCCGAGGCACTGCCCAGTGAACTGGTGGAAAAGCTGCGCGATACCGATGTGAACACGCTGACCCCGCTGGAAGCACTGAATTTTGTATTTGAACTGAAAAAGGCGTTGGTGCAGGAGTAAACGAGCAGACAGGCCGTATTTCTGCATACGGAAGCGCCGGATAGAGTAAAAGAACGAGAGGGGGCCTGGAACATGGCTGTGATCAGAGTATTAGATGAACACACCGCCGAGCTGATCGCGGCGGGAGAGGTAGTAGAGCGCCCTGCCAGCGCGGCAAAAGAACTGCTGGAAAACGCGATCGATGCGGGGGCTGATCAGATCACGCTCTCGATCATGCGCGGCGGCATTCAGCAGATCCAGGTCACGGATAACGGCAGCGGCATTGAGGCTGAGTATATTGCCAACGCTTTTGTGCGGCATGCCACCAGCAAGATACAGAGCGAACAGGATTTGGACAGCATTCACACACTGGGCTTTCGCGGCGAGGCATTGGCCAGCATTGCCAGTGTGGCCCGTGTGGAGGTGCTGACACGCACCGAACAGGACGAATTTGCCTGTGTGTACCGCATTGAGGGCGGCCGTGAGCAGGGGTTGGAAATGGGTGCACGCCCGGTGGGCACTACGATCACGGTGAACGATTTGTTTTATAACACGCCTGCCCGCATGAAATTTTTAAAAAAAGATGTGAGCGAGGGCACCTTTGTGGCCGATGTTATGCTGCACGCGGCGCTTTCACACCCTGAGATCTCGTTTCGGTTTATCCGCGAGGGCAAGCAGCAGTTTGTGACCCCCGGCGACGGAAGCCTGCGCAGTGCTGCCTATGCCGCGCTGGGGCGCAGCTTTGCCCGTGACCTGGTAGAAACAGAGCATACCGAGGGCGCTTACCGCGTGCATGGTTTGATCACGCCGCCTCGTGCCTGCCGTGCCAGCCGGGGCGCACAGTATTTTTACATCAACGGCCGCTATGTGAAGAACCGAACGATGATGGCGGCCATGGAAAATGCCTACAAGGGCACACTGATGCAGGGTAAATTCCCGGGCGGTATTCTGTGCCTGGAAATGCCCGCCGGGCTGGTGGATGTGAATGTGCATCCGGCCAAGACAGAGGTGCGCTTTGCACGCGAGGGCGAGGTATTTGATGCCGTTTATGCCGCCGTGAAGCAGGCGCTGGCTGCCCCTGGCACAGGGGAATGCCAGTTTGACCCGGAGGATAAGCCCGCGGCCTCGGCGGGGCTTTCGGCTGTACTGCCCAAGGCAGTGCAGACAGCGGCAGGGCCGGGAACAGTGCAGCAGGCAGCAAAGCCCAACGGCTTTGCCAGCATGAGTGCACAGGAATACCGTGAAAAGGTGATGGGATCGCCCGCTGCGGCGCATGCCATAAAATCGGCCCCCACGGTGAGCGAGGCATACAGCCCGCTTTTGGGCGTTACGCTGCGCAGCCCGCTGATCACAGAAATAGAAAAAGATGAAGTGCCGCCCATGGCAGCGCGCCCGGCAGTGGTGGTGCCCGAGGAGCCGGATCTGACGATTTATCCCGAAGAGCCGCCCGAGCCGGTTTTGGCCGAAAAGGCCGAAAAAGAGCAAACGGCACAGGAGCCGCCGGCGCAGGCAGAAACAAAAACAGAACCGGCACAGCCGGAGCCCGGGCTGCCGTTTGCGCCCGAGGAGCCTGGCGAGCAGACCAGCCTTTTGCCCACGCCTCCATACGAGCCGCTGCGCTATGTGGGCGAGGTGTTTCGCACTTATATTATTACCGAGCGCGGCAATGAGCTTTGCCTGATCGATAAGCATGCCGCCCACGAACGCATTTTGTTTGAAAAGCTGGCAGCCACCTATGGCAATGTGGCCAGCCAGCTGCTGCTGGTGCCTGTGCAGGTAGAGCTGACCGCAGCCGAAAAGCAGGGGCTTTTGCAAAATGAGGACCTTTTGCGCGATGCCGGTGTGGAAGTGGAGGATTTTGGCGGAAATACCGTGCTGGTGCGCGGGGTGCCCGCCGATGTGGCTGTGGAAAACGCCGAGGACATGATCGTGGAGCTGGCGGCCAAACTAGCCGGAGGCAGCAAGGATGCCCTGACGGAACGCACCGAGTGGGTGCTGCACTCTATTGCCTGCCGTGCAGCCATCAAAGCCGGAGATCGCAACGGCCCCGAGCAGCTGCTGCACCTGGCAGAGCAGATACTTTCCGGCGAAGTGCCGCCGTTTTGCCCGCATGGGCGCCCGGTGGTGCTGAAGCTGACCCGAAAGGAGCTGGAAAAGCGCTTTGGCAGGATCGTGTAAACCCCGAGTGATCGCCATTGGCGGCCCTACAGCCAGCGGAAAAACCGCACTTTCGCTTGCGCTGGCAAAACGCTTTGGGGGCGAAGTGATCTCGGCTGATTCTATGCAGATCTACCGCGGGCTGGATATCGGCACGGCGAAGGCAAGCGCAGCCGAGCAGGCAGAGGTGCCGCATCACCTTTTGGATATAAAAGATCCGGAAGAGCCTTTCAGTGTGGCAGAGTATGTAAAGCTGGCCGATGCGTGCATTCGCAGCCTTACCGGGCAGCAAAGGCTGCCTTTGGTGGTGGGCGGCACAGGGCTGTATATTTCGAGCCTTCTGGACGGCATTGCGTTTGCCGAGCAGAAAAATGACCCGGCTCTGCGCCGGGCACTGCAAACCCGCGCAGAGGCCGAGGGGGGCATGGCTTTGTATCAGGAGCTTGCTGCGATCGACCCCGAAGCGGCTGCGAAGATACACCCCAACAACCAGGGGCGTGTGATCCGTGCGCTGGAGCTTTACCGGCTGACGGGCAAGACCATGACCCAGCAGAAGGCGGAATCACGCCCTGCACAGGCCCCCTATGAGGCACTGGTTTTCTGCCTGGGGGCAGGCGAACGAAGCGCGCTGTATGAACGCATAGACCGCCGGGTAGACAGTATGCTGCAAAACGGCGTTTTGCCCGAGGCAGAGCTGGTATGGAAAAACCGTGAGAAGTATAAGACGGCGGCGCAGGCCATTGGCTATAAGGAATTTTTTGCCTATTTTGATGGCACGGCAAGCTTAGAGGAATGTGCCGAAAAACTGAAGCAGGCTTCGCGGAATTATGCAAAGCGCCAGCTGACCTGGTTCAGGCGCATGCCGGGCGTGCATTGGCTGGATATGACAAGGCCCGGCGAAGAGCAGCGGGCCATTGATTTAGTACAGGATTTTTTGGAACAGGAATGAGCAGAGCGGGAAGGGAGGCAGTATGCAGAAAAAAATCAGCCCGATACGCGCGGTGCTGCGCATAGTGTTGAGTATAGCGGCGCTTTATTTGCTGCTGCTGCTTTTTCGCGTTTACAATAATGTATACACCACCGAGGTGGTGGTCGAAACGCAGATGGCCGAGAGCTTTGAGAGCATGGGTGCAGCGTACTTTGAGGCAGAGAACATTGATGGTGGCGGCAATATCGGCTATCTGGTGCAGAATGGCGAGCGTGTTTCAGCCGGGGCACAGGTGGCGGAGATCTATACCGATACGGCGCAGGCTTACTGCCGGGAAGAACTGAACGACCTGGAAACCAAAATCAGCCTTTTGGAGCGCTCGCAGAATGCAAACGGAACAGACCTGAGCGTGCTGACCTCGCAGATGCAGGCGGCGCTTTATGACCTTTTGGATGCCATAGATACCGGCCGCTATGAAGATATGAAAACAGGCGAGCAGTCGTATCTGCTGGCTGCCAACCGTATGCAGGTATCGACCGGGCAGAGCGTGGATTTTTCGGCAGCTATGGCCGACCTGCAGAGCCGCCGTGAACAGGCGCTGGCTGAGCTTGGCTCGCCGGAAGGCGTGTATGCCCCGGCCGGAGGATATTTTGTTTCGGGCAGCAGTGCCCGGTATCTGAGCTGCGATGAAGATACCCTGCAGAATGCATCGCCGGCTGAGCTGCAGGAGATGCTGCAAAACGGCCTGGAGACCACCGGCAGCTATGTGGGCAAGATCATCACAAATTACCACTGGAATTACTACGGCATCTGCACACTGGAGCAGGCGGATCGGCTGGCTGAGCTGAGCAGCGTGACCATTCGCTTTCCTGGCAAGGCAGAAAAGTCACTGCCCGCACAGGTGGGTGAGATCGTGCGAGATGAAGAAAACGGCATTGCTAAATATTGCCTGAAATGTGAATATATCGGCGCGGAGGTGCTGAGCCTTGGCCAGCAGACGATAGAAATCGATCTGAAAAGTTATTCAGGCCTGCGCGTGCCCACAGCGGCGCTGCACATTGTGAACGATGCCAAGGGCGTGTATATAAAATATGGCAATCTGGCAAAATTCCGAAAGATCGAAGTAATCTACCAGAACGCAGAATACATGCTGGTGCCGGACAAGAGCAAGATGAGCGCCGAGCAGGCAGCTGCCTGCGAAAGCGAAGTAAAGCGGTATGACGAAGTGATCGTGCAGGGAAAAGGGCTGTATAACAATAAGCTGCTTTCGTAGCTGGGGCAGAAAAATGCTAAGATCAACGGGCTAGACGGTTGACAATGACGCGCAGATAAGAGATAATAAAACTGCTTTAGTGTTTTTATTATATAAAATTATTTTAATTATAGATAAGGAGTATGCCGTATGTCTATAATGGACAATCTGAAACGCAGCCTGGGCATTGGAGAAGAGGACGATTACGACGACTACGAAGATGTTGATGAAGGGCATGAGAAGCTTTTCAACCGCGAAAATGCGGAGGAGGACAAGCCCCAAAACGGCGAAAAAGGCCGCAATAAGGTCGTAAACATCAACGCTACCACACAGCTGAAGGTAGTTTTGGTAAAGCCGGAGCGCTTTGAGGATGCCGGTGCGATCGCTGATCATCTGAACGCAAAGCGCACGGTGGTGCTGAATCTGGAATCGACCAACAAAGAGGCATCGCGCCGCTTGGTAGACTTTTTGTCGGGCGTGGCCTATGCCAACAACGGCCAGATGAAGCGTGTGGCCAACAGCACCTTTATCATTACCCCGCTGAATGTGGATATTATGGGCGATCTTTTAGACGAGCTGGAGACCAATGGCGTATTCTTCTGATAAGCCTGCGGAAAAAGCGCAGCGCGGCTTTGTGCCACCCCAGAGCGATGAAGAGCAGTTCTTGATGCGCCGTGCGCGGGATCTTTTTCACACAGCCGATGCGCGCGGCGTGCCGCGCCACAGCGGCTTTTTGACTGGGCGCGAGCAGGATCTGTGCCGTGCGGCCATGAATAAGTGCGGCTGCCGAAGCTATGAATTTAACGGCGGCTGGCCCGGGGCCGAGCGCAGGGTGCTGTGCATTACGCCCGAGGACTGCCTTTGGAGCGAGGAGCCGGTGGCCTGTGTGCGCCTTATACTTTCGCTGCCTGCCGGTACAGCGGCGCCGGAGCACAGAGACTATCTGGGGGCCTTAATGGGCCTGGAGATCGACCGCAGCTGCCTGGGAGATATTCTGCCGGACTCGCGCACACCGGGCCTTGCATACCTTTTTTGCCTGGAGGACAAGGCTGAGTTTATCTGCCGCGAACTGACGGGGGTAGGCAAATTTCCGGTGCGGGCCGAGGTATGCGATGCCGCGCTGGCGGCGCAGATCCCTCAGCCGGAGCGCGTGAGAAAAAACGGCACGGTGCCCTCGCTGCGGCTGGATGCCGTGCTGAGCGAAGTGATGGGCACGGGGCGCAGCCAAGCTGCCGAATATATTGCCGCGGGCCGGGTGGAGGTGAACCATCTGCCCGAGCAGCGCCAGCACGCGCCGGTGTATGAGGGCGATATTTTTACAGTGCGGGGC
>CAVGKH010000083.1:1856-8404 GCA_963629755.1 Gemmiger sp. | reverse complement strand
CTCCATCGGCAGCCCCTGTGCCAGCAGCATGGCAAACACATCGCGTGCCGAATGCCCTACTGCCAGAATCAGTGCTTCACACGGAAGCACCGCCTTTCCTCCCGGGCCCTCAGCCTCAACAGCCGTCAGCCTTTCGCCGTTCTGGCGCAGGCCGGTAAGGCGCGTATTAAAAAGCACCTCACCGCCAAGGCTCTCGATCTCATGGCGGATCGAAAGGATCACACCGCGCAGAAGGTCGGTACCCACATGAGGCTTTTGTTTCCATGCGATCTCGGCCGGGGCACCGTGCTGCAGCAGCGTGCTGGTGATAAAGCCGCACAGCTCATCGCCGATACGGGTCGTAAGCTTTCCATCTGAAAAAGTGCCCGCGCCGCCCTCGCCAAACTGAATGTTGGCATTGGGGTCGAGTATTCCGGTAGCCGAAAAGCTTTCTACAGCTTTTACTCGCTCCGGCAATGCTGGGCCGCGCTCCAGCACAATGGGGCAAAAGCCCTGCCGGGCCAGGATCAGTGCTGCAAAAAGCCCTGCCGGGCCAAGGCCGCACACAATGGGCCTTGCCGTCATTTTTTTATTTCCCGGGCAAATCGTAAGGTCCGGCTGCACGGCAAGCGCTGCATTTTTGCTTCGCGCTGCCGCTGCAGCCTCAGCCGCAGGCTCTTTCATCGTTACGGCCGCCGTGCACACAAGGCTTGGTTTTCCGTGGCGTGCATCCACCGACAGCTTTGCGATATGGCATTCCTGTATCTTATCGGCAGAAAGCTTCAGCTCCCGGCAGGCAGCCTCGGCTGCTGCGTTTTCCTTGGCTGAAAGCGGCAGGCGTATATTGCGCACTAAGATCATTCGCTGCTTCCTCCGCTCACCTGGCACTGCACAGAATAGGTACCCACCACAAACACATCGCTGCGCGAGGGGATCGAAATAGTAGCAGGCACATTTTCCAGCCCCGAGGTCACCGTGATATCGCTGCCGTCCAGCAGTGCTTCCAGATTGCCCGGGGTCAGGCTTTCCACCGAGCTTCGCGGCCCAACCACCGTTACATTGGTAAGGCGCTTGGTCTGTGGCTCGGCTTCTACGCCTACAGGAATATTCACCGTGCGGATATTGTTTACATTCATCGTGCGGGTGATATAGTCGATGTCATCGATCTGCAGTGTCACATTGGCAATATCTTCGGTCGCCACCAAGCCGCTGGGCAGCTCCACCGCCAGCTGATAGCTCTGGTTCATCACAAAGGTGCTCAAATCAAAGCTGGCCACATCGATTTTATCCAGTGCCTCCACCTGCTTGGCAGGCCCTGCCACCATCATGGCTTCCTGGCTCAGCGTATAGTGCAGGTTAGAAAGATCAAAGCTGGGCGGCACATTGATAAAGTTTATCGACAGCGGCAGCTCCTTCTGCAAATACACCGTCATGACCACGTCGGTTTCGGTAATATTCATTTCGGCATATTCCAGCGTGATAGGGTTACCGTCGGCATCCTGCAGCTCAATATCTGCCTTGCGGGTAACACTTTCGGTAACGGTACCGTCCATTTTTACCTGAGCCACAGCCCGGTCGATCTTATTCACTTCACCCTCCGGCCCCGTTAACGTCACCTCCAAAGGCGAGCAGACCGTGCGGTTCAGCGCATAGTTTTCAGCCAGAGTAAGGCCCTCCACATCCGGCTCAATTGCAAAGTTTTTGCTCACGATGGTATCAAACACCACCATGACCGTGCGGCTGCCCGAAACGATATCCGCCTGCACGCTGGAGCTGTAGCGCGAATTGACGATGCGCACAACAAGGTTCAGCTGCTGTGCACCGGCGCTTTTTACCGCCGAATAATCGGGATACACCACAATATCTTTTTCGCTGATGGCACCCAGCGTGGTGCCGCCGCCGTCCAGCTTTACCGAGACCACCGCTTCGGGCTGGTTCACGATATCCAGCCCCAAGGCTGTATACTGGCGGGAATCATAGGTGAAATCCACCTTGATGTTGCTGAATGTTTTGGTAGTGTTGGTATCAATCACCATCGTGACCGTAAGCCACACCAGCACTGCCAGCAGCAGTGAAACTACTGCCACAAACTCCCGTTTTGCCCAGAAAGGCTCTGGTTTTTCTTTGTTCATTTAATAAATCCCCACTTTCTGCGCTGGGAGGTCTCTTCCTCGGGCGGGATTACTGTTTCCTGCAAGCGGTGGAAGAGGTTCTGCCGGTCCAGCCGGCGTATCAGAATGCCGTCTTTCGCCAATGAGATAATGCCTGTTTCCTCGCTGACCACCACCACCACGGCATCCGAATTTTCACTCATGCCCAGCGCAGCGCGGTGGCGCGTGCCCATATCCTTGCCCATTTCCAGATTGTTGGAAAGCGGCAACACACACCCGGCAGCCTTCAATTCGCCATCCACGATCACCACAGCGCCGTCGTGCAGCGGTGTGCCCTCATAAAAAATCGTGCCCAGCATTTCGGGGTTCACATCCGCATTCAGCGGGGTGCCCGTGCGAATGATCTCCGTCAGCCTTGAATAGCGCTCCATCACGATCAGTGCGCCGGTTTTGGTATCAGAAAGCTGCTCAGCCGCATCGCAGATGGCCACCACGGCCTCCTGCCATTTTGTGCGCGTAGACTGATCGTTTTTGTGCATATGAAAAAGGTCGGAGGCCCAGCTACTGGTTTTGCCCACCTGCTCCAGCGCACGGCGAATCTCTGGCTGAAATACGACCACCAGCGCCATAAAGCCAACCTGCAGAATGCTGTTCAGCACCCAGCGCACAGTGCGCATATTAAAGAAATATGCCACCAGATACAGCAGCAGCATAAAAGCGATGCCGCGTGCCAACTGGCCCACATGTGTTTTTTTCACCAGCATGATGATCTCGTAGATCACCACTGCCGTGATCAGAATATCGATCAGATCCGCAAACTGAAAGGTTTGAAAGTTGTGAAAAATATTCCCCAGCAAGTCATTTTGCAACACGACCAATTGGAGCCGGCTCAGCATGAGGGCAATCCTCCTTTTAACAAATATGCCGCGATAGCATCAACATCTTATTATACCATATTTTTGCCGATTTGAAAAGTAAAAAGCCCTATATTCAGCCAATTTTTTCACTATGCAGAAGCGCCACCGCATGAACGGCGATGCCAAGCCCCTGCCCGGTAAAGCCCAAACGCTCTTCGGTGGTGGCCTTTACGCTGAGCTGCGAAATATCAATATGCAGCACCTCGGCCATGTTGGCGCGCATCTGCTCAATATACGGGGCCAGCTTGGGCTTTTGGCACAGGATCGTGGCATCGATATTTTCTACTCTATAGCCGTTTTCTTTTAAAATGCGGGCCACATGTGCCATCAGCTGCAGGCTGTCAGCCCCGGCGTAGGCCGGGTCGGTATCGGGAAAATGCTTGCCGATATCCCCCAGTGCAGCCGCACCCAGCAGGGCATCCATCACCGCATGGGCCAGCACATCGGCATCCGAATGCCCCAAAAGCCCCTTTTCAAACGGGATCTCTACCCCGCCCATGATCAGCTTGCGCCCCTCGACCAGCTGATGCACATCATATCCATGACCGATACGCATTTTTTTCTCTCCTCTCAGATCCTCCGGTGTTGTGATCTTGTAGTTTTCGTAGTCACCCGGTGTAAGCTCTACCGCATGGCCCGCCTGTTCTACCAGGCTGCAATCATCTGTAACGGTATCGCTCTGCACCTTTTTCATACATTCCAAATACAGGGCACGGTCAAAGCACTGCGGTGTCTGCACGGCCATCAGGTTTTCCCTTAGCGGAGTATGGTCAACGAGCACCTGCCCCTGCCTTTTTACCAGCTTGATGGTATCTTTTACCGGCACCGCCGGGGTTGCCGCACCGCAGCGTGCCGCTGCCTGCAGCGCCGCCGTGATCACCTGCCCGCTCACAAATGGCCGGGCTGCATCGTGGATTGCCAAAAGCTCTCCTTTTGCAGCCAGCACGCCGCTGCGCACGCTTTGCGCACGGGTGCTGCCGCCCTGCACTACCTGCACCGGCTTGCGGCATTTTTTTGCAAGGCCTTCCACCCAGGCCCTGTTTTCGCCCGCCACCAGAATCAGCTCCGTGATATCCGGGTGACTGTCAAATGCTTCTATACTGCGCTCCAAAACAGTTTTTCCTCCAAGGTTCGCCGTCAGCTTATCAAAGCCCATTCTGCGCGAGGCCCCCGCAGCCACCAAAACTGCACTTACGCTTTTATCCATCTGCTGCAGCCCCTTTCTGGCAAAGCAATTTATCTTTATAAACAATCTCTATTTATTATACAAAATCTCCGCAAAAAAATCCAGCTTTCCGTGCATAAGGCTGCAATGCAGCAAAAATACAGGGCAGCAAAGGTTTTGTGCCCTGTAGCTTCCCTTGCCGCCCTGCTTATTTTGTTATATTTCTTCCGATTCCCCGCGGATCATCTGCATAAACTCCGCCTCCGTGATCACCGGCACACCCAGTGCCTGCGCCTTGGTCAGCTTTGAACCAGCCGCTTCACCTGCCAGCACATAGCTTGTTTTTTTAGAAACCGAACCGCTGGCTTTGCCGCCGTTATGCACGATCAGTGCTTCGGCTTCGTTGCGCGAAAGGTTTTCCAGAGTACCCGTTACCACAATGGTTTTTCCCTGCAAAAGGGCGGTTTTCTTTTCACCATGCCATTCCATATTGAGCCCTGCCTCTGCAAGGCGTTTCAAAAGGTCGTGCGTGCCGCCGCGCGCAAAAAATTCTGTTACGCTCTGTGCCATTATCTCGCCAAATCCATCAATAGCCGCGATTTCTTCGGTACTGGCCGCTTCTAATGCCTGCATGGTGCCGAAATGCTCGGCCAAAAGTGCCGCAGCCTTATCGCCGATATTGCGGATGCCCAGGCCGAACAAAAGCTTATCCAGATTATTCGAGCGCGAAGCATCAATGGCTTTTAAAAGGTTATCTGCGCTTTTTTCTTTGAATTTATCCAAGGTGAGCAGCTGCTGCTTAGTAAGTGTGTAGATATCCGCCGCGGTAGAAACATATTTTTTCTCTACCAGCTGCTGTGCCACGGCTTCGCCCAAGCCCTCGATATCCATGGCATCACGGCTGGCAAAGTGTATGATGTTGCGCAGGCTCTGTGCCGGGCATTCCGGGTTTACACAGCGCAGTGCAGCCTCACCCTCCAGCCTTACCACCGGCTCGCCGCACGAGGGGCAGCACACAGGCATCCGGTAAGGCTCGGCCTCGCCGCCGTGCGCAGTGACCGCAATCACCTCCGGGATAATATCGCCCGCCTTACGCACGCGGATCGTATCGCCGATATGCACATCCAGCTTGCGGATCATATCCTCATTGTGCAGGCTGGCTCTGGCTACGCTTGTGCCTGCCAGCAGCACCGGCTCAAACACTGCGGTCGGGGTCAGCACGCCTGTGCGCCCTACCGATACCTCAATGGCTTTCAGCGTTGTATCTTTTTCCTCCGGCGGATACTTGAACGCTATGGCCCAGCGCGGGTATTTGTTGGTGCTGCCCATCAGATTGCGCTGGCGAAGATCATTCACCTTGATCACCGCACCGTCGATATCAAACGAAAGCGTGCCGCGAATGCGGCCGATCTCTTCGATTTCCTGAATGGCCTCCTCAATGCCATGGTACAGATTGTAGCGCGGCGATACCGGCAGCCCCAGCGATTTGATATAATCCAGCGTTTCGTGATGGGTAGAAAGCTCTACCCCGCGCACCTGCTGCAGGTTAAACACAAAAATCGAAAGCCCGCGCTCGCCGGTGATCTTTGCATCCTTTTGCCGCAGTGAACCCGCCGCCGCATTGCGGGGGTTTTTAAACGGCGTTTTGTCTGCCAGCTCCTGCTCTTCACACAGGCGTTCAAACGCCTTATGCGGCATATACACTTCACCGCGCACTTCCAGATATTCCGGTGCGTTTTTCAGCTGCGTGGGAATATCCTTGATGGCGGCAACATTTTCGGTAACATCCTCACCTACCACGCCGTCACCCCGCGTGGAGGCGCGCACCAGCTTTCCGTTTTCGTATTCCAGGCTGCACGAAAGGCCGTCGATCTTGGCCTCCACCACATATTCCGGCTTTACACCTGCCTCCTGCACGCGGCGGTCAAAATCGCGCAGTTCTTCCAAGGAAAAGGCATCCAAAAGGCTTTCCATCTTTACGGCGTGGGTCACCTTGCTGAATTTGGCCGAGGCTGTACCGCCCACATGCTGCGTGGGCGAATCGGGCGTGATCAACTGCGGAAACTCTTTTTCAATGGCTTTGAGTTCGCGGTTCAGGGCATCGTATTCAAAATCCTCCAATTCGGGGGCATCCTGGTCATAATATAAGCGATTGTTTTTCTCTATGATCTCGCGCAGTTCTTTTGCTCTCTGCGCGGCCTGCTTTTCCGTCAATGTTCATTTCTCCTTTATCATCGCATTGCTATTTATTATAACACATTTTGCCCCCGAACAAAGCACTAATTTGCATAGTAGCTCGGCACATTTCCCAAGATCAGCACCTCGATCAGCGGCACGCTGATGTTGCTTTCTGCGCGGCTGCGGTAATTTAAAATG
>CAVGKH010000083.1:0-1846 GCA_963629755.1 Gemmiger sp. | reverse complement strand
GATGTACTCAAATTCACTTCAAAGGTAACGGTAATATTAAAGCGTGTTTGGTTGATCCCTGCGCTCTGCAAGCTTGGCACAAGCTGCACGCGGCTGAAGTGCTGCGGATAGATCTTCATCTGCAGTGCCGGGCCCCTTTGCGAAAACAGATACGAACCCAAAAGTGCCGAAAGATGCACATGCGGCTCTTCCTGCACGGCAATATCCAGCGCTTCGTTCAGCTTTTTGGTAAGCAGCACGCGCGCGGCATTGGTGCGGTTCGTATCTGCCCTGATCTGCATAGTCTGGCCGTTGGCCGCCTGCTCCTGCGAATAAAATTCTTCGGCGGAAAATCCGCTTTCTTCCCACATAGCCGAAACCGCATTTTGCACGGCACTGGCCACTATGCGCTCGCACTCAAAGTCGGCATACTCCTGCACGCACTTGGCTATATAGCGATCTAAGCAGAAAACCAGATAGCAGCATAAAAAGCCCCTTTCTTTTTTGGGCAGCCCCAAAAGCAGAATCAAAGCATCTCTGGCAGTGTTTTGCCCTATTATACGGTCTTTTCATAAAATTTGTGCAAAAAAGCAGGCACAGCCCCTGCCAAAAGCAAAAAGCAATGCCTGCCATTTTGGATATAGAAAAATCTCAGCCCACTACATACACATTGACCTGCTGTACAGCATTAAGCAGGGCTTCACTGTAGCTTTCATAATACAAATCTACCAGCCCCGTGCCGGACATCAGCGCGCCGCCCGTATCTGCCGCGATGGCATAGCCATACACAAACTCGCCGTTGGTCGATTCAATATAAAGCAGTGTGCCATAAGGAATCTGCGCCGGGTTGACGGCACAGGTGCCGTAGGCCAGGCGGCGGCCGCTGGCTCCGCGCGGGTTTGCACGGCTGGAGCTGTAGCCGGTGGCACGGCCTGTATACATAGCCCGGTAGCTGCTGGGCTTATTGGTGGTACCGTCCGGCCCGGTAAGGCTGGATACCGGTGCACCTGCCGCGTAAGCCTTGATGATGGTATTCTGCGGCTGCACGGTGGTTTTTACCGCAATCATCTGGCTGGATTCAAAGGCCCCATCTACCCAGCGCTCGCGCCAGGTAAGCTCGTTGGTGCCCTCGTGGCCTTCCTGCACTGTGATTTGACGGCGCTTATTACGGTAGAAAAGGCTTGTATACTGATACTCTGTTTCAAAGGGAATGCTCTCGGTGGTAACGGTATCCTGATACTCCACGCGGTGCACTTGAACAGCCGCATCCTCCTGCAAAGGGGCGTTCAGGCTGGGCTCGGTATAATCGTGCTCACCCAGTGTAATGCCCGCTTCCTGCAGAGCATCGCTCACATTGCCGCCAGATAAAAGCGCAATATGCTCTTCGCCGTCGGCCTGCACCACAAACGGCACCCTGCGCTGCATACTGATGCTCTCGATGCGGTTGGGATATGCCGTGTAATAAAACATATCACCCTCAGCCAGCTCTACGCCCGCTTTAGAAAGCAGCTCTTCCGGGCCGCTTTCCCGGCTGACAAGGGCCGTGGTGTTTCCATCTCCATCGGTGATATACACAATATGCAGCCATGGCGAAAGCGCCGCCAGCGCTGAGGCCAGGCTGCCTACGGCAATAAAAACCGCTGCCGGGCGTGCCAAAAGCACAGGCAGCACCCTGCGCAGATGTTCAATGATCCTATCCCACCAGTTCGTTGACGTTTCCTCCCCTCCGGCAAATACAAATCTGCTTAAAACAAATTGTATTTATTTTACCAGAAAGTAGAGCTGCGGTCAAATAAAAGGGTCATTTTCAGCCAAAACTTTCTGTTCCATAATGTATGCAACAGCAAAAGCTGTTAAAGCCAATCAA
>CAVGKH010000082.1:4984-8410 GCA_963629755.1 Gemmiger sp. | reverse complement strand
CTCTAGGAGGATGTATGAATATGGAAAAGAAGAAATTTAAGCTTGGGCTTTTGCCAAAGCTGCTTATTGCAATCGCTTTAGGCATTGTGATCGGCCAATTTTTGCCCGTATGGTTTTGCCGTGTCATTGTTACGGCTTCCGGCATTTTCAGCTCGTTTTTGAAGTTTGTGATCCCGCTGATGATCGTGGCTTATGTAACTATGGGCATCGCCGATTTAAAAAGCGGTGCAGGCAAATTGCTTATCATCACGGTAGCATTGGCCTATGGCTCCACGCTGCTCGCGGGTTCAGCATCGTATCTGGTTTCCTCTAATCTGTTCCCCCATTTTATGAGTGAGGGCGCACTGGAACAAATTGCTGCCACTGCCGATAATTCTTTAGACAGCTACCTCTCTATTTCAATTCCGCCGATTTTGGATACACTGTCAGCCGTGGTGCTGGCCTTTGTGCTTGGTTTGTGCCTTTCCACACTGCGCGGCAAAACCATTGGCGGCACGTTATATGACTGCATGCACGATTTTTCCGGCATCATTGACCAGGTTCTGCACAGCGTGATTATTCCCCTGCTGCCGTTATATGTATGCGGTACCTTTGTGGATATGACCAAATCCGGCAAGACCTTTGCGATTTTAGGCATTCTTTGGAAGGTCTTTTTGGTGGTCATTCTCATGCATCTTGTGTGTATATTCATTCAGTTCTGCATTGCAGGCGCCGTATCGAAAAAAAATCCTATCACGCTGCTGCGCAATCAGATTCCCGGTTATACCACGGCACTGGGCACACAGTCTTCGGCAGCCACGATCCCTGTAAATCTGCAGTGCGCCGCTGCCGACGGCGTGAGCGATCAGATCCGTAACTTTGTGGTACCCCTTTGTGCTAATATCCACATGGCAGGCTCTATGATCACCATTACCGCCTGCGCCACCGCCGTATGCCTAATGAACCAGCTGCCCATCAGTCTGACTACCGTGGTGCCCTTTATCATGACGCTGGGCGTTGCCATGGTGGCCAGCCCCGGCGCACCCGGCGGTTCGATTATGACAGCTCTTCCTTTTTTGTATATGATTTTCGGTGCTGAAGCCGGAGACCCCAATGGCCCTATCTGCGCAATCATGGTGGCATTGTATATCACACAGGATTCTTTTGGCACCGCCTGCAATGTTTCGGGCGATAATGCCATCGGCGTGATTGTAGAGAGCATTTATCAGAAGTTTATTAAAAAAGAGGAAAGCAACTGACTGTCTGCTTGCCTAAGCGTCAAACCTTACTTTGTACCTGCCTGCGCAGAGCTTTTTTGCGCTCTGTACTTGGGATATTTTTATAAAAACAGGAGATTTTTCCTATGGCATTTATCAGTGTTTTTGATGTGCTGGGGCCCAATATGATCGGCCCCTCCAGCTCGCACACTGCTGGGGCCGAGATCATTGCCTTTTTGGCACAAAAAATGATCACACCCCCGCTGCGCCGTGTAAGCTTTACGCTGTACGGCTCGTTTGCAAAGACCTACCACGGCCACGGAACCGACCGTGCCCTGCTGGGCGGTATCATGGGTTTTTCGGCCGATGATACACGCATTCGCGATTCGTTTACGATCGCAGCCGAACGCGGGCTGGCCTATAGCTTTACCCCCAACGAAACAGAAACGGATATTCATCCCAACACAGTGGATATCCGTATGGAAAACGAGGCCGGGCAAGTCATGACTGTTCGCGGCGAGTCGCTTGGCGGCGGTAAGGTGCGCATTGTGCGCATCAACGGCGTAAAGGTGGATTTCAGCGGCGAATACAACGCCTTAATCGTGGTGCAGCAGGATAAGCCCGGCGTGGTGGCACACATCACCAATATTCTGAGCGAGCACAATGTAAATATCGCCTTTATGCGTTTGTTCCGTGAGGCAAAGGGCCACACCGCCTATACGATCGTAGAATCGGATGAACGCCTGCCGGAAGGCGTAGATGCGCTTCTGCGCCAAAACCCCAACATCACCGATGTTATGGTCGTGCAGCCGTAAGGAGGAAGTATGTGTATGGAATTGGATTTTAAATCAGCCAAAGAGCTGCTGGAACTCTGCACGGAAAACCAGCTTTCTATCTCTGCGGTCATGCGCGAGCGCGAATGCCAGCTTGGCGAAACAACAAAGGAAGAAATTGACCGCCGCATGGCCCGTGCATGGCAGATCATGCAGGATTCTGCCATGCAGCCACTGCAGACGCCCATTAAATCGATGGGCGGGCTGATCGGCGGTGAAGCCAAAAAGCTGGAGCTGCACCGCGTAAAAGGAACCGCTATTTGCGGCGATGTGCTGCAGAAAGCCATCACCTACGCCATGGCTGTGCTGGAAGTCAATGCTTCGATGGGTCTGATCGTAGCTGCCCCCACAGCGGGCTCGGCCGGTGTTGTTCCGGGGCTTATGCTGGCCATGAAAGAATGCTACCGGCTTTCGGATGAAAAGATCATTGATGTACTGTTTAACGCAGGTGCCGTAGGCTACTTAGCCATGCGCAATGCCACTGTAGCCGGAGCCGTGGGCGGCTGCCAGGCCGAGATCGGTGTTGCTTCGGCCATGGCGGCCTCTGCTGCCGTTGAGCTGATGGGTGGCACCCCCGAGCAGTGCCTGGATGCCGCTTCTACTGTTCTGATGAACATGCTGGGCCTTGTGTGCGACCCCGTGGGCGGCCTGGTGGAGTATCCCTGCCAGAACCGCAACGCGGCCGGTGCAGCCAATGCGCTGATCGCGGCAGAGCTTTCGCTGAGCGGTATCCGCCAGTTGATCCCATTCGATCAAATGCTGGATGCCATGTATGCTGTAGGCAAGCGCATTCCTATGGAGCTGCGTGAAACAGCCCTTGGCGGCTGTGCCACTACTCCCAGTGCCTGTGCCGCCTGCGGCAAGTGCAGTGCGGGCTGATTTTAGGCCGCACTGCTTTATAATTAAAAACAGAGGGTGTGGAGAAAATTTTGTTCCATGCCCTCTGTTTTTGACTTATTTACCGCTTTTGCTGCTTTTTCAGCTCGGCCAGCACCATGGGAGCTGCCGTTAAAAACCATACGCTGTATTTTTGCGGGTTGCGGCAAAGATCTTCGGCCAATGCATCCAGGCTGACCCACTGCATTGCCATAGCCTCTTCAGGGTTCAGCTCTATTTTACCGTTAAACTGCCCCACAAAAACATGATCGTACTCGTACTCAAACAGGTTTTCGCTGAATTTATGATGATACACAAACTCCGCTACCTGGCGGCAGGGCGTTTGCAGTCCAAGCTCTTCCTGCAGGCGGCGCTGCACAGCGGCATGCAGTTCTTCGCCCACGCGAGGGTGCGAGCAGCAGGAATTAGACCAGAGACCACCGGAATGATATTTATGCATTGCGCGCTGCTGGATCAGCATTTTATCGCCGCACACCAAAAAGACCGAAAACGCCCTATGC
>CAVGKH010000082.1:1825-4974 GCA_963629755.1 Gemmiger sp. | reverse complement strand
TGCAAAAGGCCCTTTCGATGGGCTTCTTCTTTGCTGGCACTGCCAACAGGGTTATCAAATATATCTACCAGGATCAGTTCCTCCGGCATAGCATTTTCTCCTTTAGCAGTTTATTTGGCCTTATTATAGCATATTGAGCCCTGTTTAGAACAGCCGTTTTCCTTGGGCGCGTTTTTTCCGAAAATCCGGCGCAGGCTAAAGCACCATAAAAGTGCCCCGTAGCAAAGCGCCATAGCCCCGGCGGCGGCAAAAAATCTGAGCGGCTCTGCAAAGCCTGCCGTGCTCCCCTGCACCCCATACATACCAGCAGAGACACCAGCAGAAATATTCCCGGTTTTGCCACCCAGCCGCCCCAGCAAAAGCGCATTTGCAGCACAGCCAGCATGCGCCTGAAGTTCAGAGCGCAGGTAAATAGATTTGATACGGCTATAATGGCCGCATATCCTGCTATCCCGTAGCGAGGCAAAAGCAAAAGTATCCCCGCAAGGCGCAGGGCAAAATTCAGCAGTTCATACCGAAAGCTGGCCAGCTGCTCGCCAATGCCTTTCATGATGCCGTCAACCATGCTTTCAAGATACATAAAAGGCACAAAGGGGCCCAGCCAGAACAGGTATTTTCCCACACTGGCATCCCGATAGACAAGCTGCCCCAAGGGCCCTGCCCACAGAGTAAAAAACAGCCCCGCAAACAGCGATATGACCCAGGTAACGCTCATCGTGCGGTTTGCCAGCTCCCGCAGCTTTTTGTTGTTATGTGATGCCTTTGCCCGTGCGATCTCGGGCATGAGCAGCCCGGAAAGTGTGCCCAAAAATGAAAACGGAAAGGTAAGCAGCGGCATTGCCATGCCGCGCAGCGCTCCAAACTGGCTCAGCGCTGTGCTGCGGCTTCCTGCATACATGGCAAGGCAAACAGGCACCAGGCTGGTTTCGGCGGTTCGCAGCAGGCTGGAGGTAAGACGGCTGCCTTCGACCAGCCAAAATATCTCGGCCATTTTCCCCAAACCAGGCACGCTTTTAGCTACTGTGCTTTTTAAAGCCCGCAATGTATTTTTTCTGCCGGAAAGAAAGTACAGCATCAGCAGGCATGAAACTGCTTCACTAACCGTATTGCCTATCGTTACCAGCGCTGTTGAAAGCGCCAGATCCTGCGCGGGAAGCCTTTGCAGCAGCCATACGATAAGCCCAATACGCACGCTTTGTTCGATCAACTGCGCCAGCACATTGGGGCGCACATTGCGGTCTGCCATAAAATAGCCGCGAATCGCTGCCCCTACTGCCATAAACGGCAGACTGAACGACAGCACCCGCAGAGCAGCAGCTGCCCGTACATCACCCAGCAGCCAACGTGCTGCGGCCCCCGCCAATGTATACTGAGCTGCTCCTGCCAGCAGCCCCAGTACAGCCCCCGCCAGAATAAGCCTTTGCAGCAGCTTTTTTACGGCATGGCTGTCACCGCCGGCCAAAGCCTCGGCCGAAAGGCGTGTTGCTGCTACTGATAATCCGCCGGTAGCTGCCGCTATGCTTACCCCATAGGCTGTGAATATCAGCTGGTACAGCCCCATGCCCTCACCGCCCAGGTGTGCGGCCAGAAGAATGCGCAGCAGCATGCCTGCCGCCCGCAGCACCAACGAAGCCGCTGTTAAAATGGCAGCGTTTTTTATATAAATACTCGCCATATACGGCTCCTTTCCCGCCATGCGGAAAGATCTGCCATGCTTTTAAAATCATTAGTACATAGGCTATGTTGTTTTTTTGAATTTTATGCTATACTAATTAAGCATGGCCACTGCTGCCGTGCACTACCAGGGGAAAGCGCACTTTATAACATAGCCCCATGGCGGCGCCGCTTTCCCGCAGAAGGAGAAATGAACGAAAATGAGTGAATGTACCCATAATTGCAGCAGCTGCAGCCAGAATTGCTCTTCTCGAAACAGCGCTCCCGCCAAGGAAGCCCCCAATAAGCTGAGCAGTATAAAAAAAGTGATCGGTATCGTAAGCGGCAAGGGCGGTGTTGGTAAAAGCATGACCTGCTCTATGCTGGCCGTTTGTATGAACCGTATGGGCTATAATACCGCTGTGCTGGATGCCGACATCACCGGCCCCTCTATCCCCAAGCTGTTTGGCGTGCATGGCAAGGCCATTTGCGATGAAAGCGGCATTTGGCCTGCCGAAACCCTCAAAGGCACCAAGATCATGAGCATCAATCTGCTTTTGGACAATGAGGAATCCCCTGTTGTGTGGCGCGGCCCTGTGATTGCCGGTGCTGTAAAGCAGTTCTGGACCGACGTTGTGTGGCAGGATGTCGATTACATGTTTGTAGATATGCCTCCGGGAACCGGCGATGTACCCCTGACGGTATTTCAGACACTGCCTGTAGACGGCATTATTGTAGTTGCCAGCCCGCAGGAGCTTGTAAGCATGATTGTAGCCAAGGCTGTAAAAATGGCTCAAATGATGAATGTGCCGATCTTGGGCATTGTAGAAAACATGAGCTATGTAAAGTGCCCCGACTGCGGTAAAGAGATTCGGATCTTTGGCGAGAGCCATGTGAATGAGACTGCCGCCAAATACGGCCTGCCCGTGCTGGCCCGTATGCCCATTGATCCCGCCCTGGCAAGCCTTGCCGATGCCGGTAAAATCGAGGATTTCCAGGGTGATTATCTGGATGTTGCCGCACGCACTGTGGCCGGTTTAAACAAATAATTGCCTGGGTTTTCTTAATTTTAAGCAAAAAAAGGGAGCTTTCCGAAATTTGGAAAAGCTCCCTTTTTTCATGCCTGTATTTTCCAGTAAGCAATGCTGTATGGCGGCAACTCGTTATAAGAAAAATCGTGCTCTGCACCGGTGAGCAGATCGGTGCCCTTGGCGGCACCGGCCTGAAAGCTCGCAGTAAACGGCTGGCTGTCAGCATTAACAGCCACGATCACACGCTCATTTTGGCTGCCGCGCTCAAAAACCAGCTGGCGGTTGGTGATCTGCAAATTGCAATAGCTGCCATAGCACAGTGCCACGCTTTCTTTGTGCGCTTTGGCGCAGGCTGCAATAAAGTGAGTAAGCTCGGTTTGCTGCGGTTCGGCAAAACACGGGCGCAGTGCATCATCACTGCCCTGCTGCTTTTTGCCCTGCGTGCCCCACTCGCTGCCATAATAC
>CAVGKH010000082.1:0-1815 GCA_963629755.1 Gemmiger sp. | reverse complement strand
ACACAGCAGGAACGCCCGGCATGGCAAACAGTATCCCGTATGCCAGCGGCAGATGCGCCGGGTTTTGTAAAATACTGGCCAGGCGCTCTACATCATGGTTATCTGCAAAGCTCAAGAAGTGACGGCCTTTATAAAGAGTCCATGGTTCGGGGCCAAACTGGCGGTTCAGGCTGTGGGCGATCTCAAACAAATTCATGCTGTTAAAGCTGGAATAAAGGCCCTTATAGCATTCATAGTTGGTTACACTATGGCACATTTCTTCGTTGGCCCAGCGGTTATAATCTCCATGCAGAGTTTCTCCCAACAGCCAGAAGCTTCCCTGCTCATTGGCAAAGCGGCGCAGTGTGCGCAGAAAATCCGGTTCTAGGCAGTATGCTACATCCAGGCGGAGCCCATCGATATGAAATTGGCGTATCCACTCACGGATAGCTGCTAAAATATGCTCTATTACTGCCGGGTTGCGCAGATTCAGCTTTACAAGCTCGTTGTGCCCCTCCCAGCCTTCATACCAAAAGCCATCGTTATACTCTGTATTGCCGTCAAAATTCAGATAAAACCAATCTTTATAGGGGCTGTTCCAGCGGTTTTTCTGCACATCCTGAAACGCCCAGAAGCCGCGCCCTACATGATTGAACACACCGTCCAGTACAACATGCAGCCCCGCTTCGTGCAGAGCACTGCATACCTTGGCAAAATCCTGATGCGTTCCCAGGCGGCAGTCCAGCGTAAAGTAATCACGGGTGTCATAGCCATGGCAGTCGCTTTGAAACACCGGGTTAAACAAAACGCAGTTGGCCCCAAGGCTTTGTATATGCGGGATCCAATCAATCACTTTTTCGATCGTGTGTGCTTGTACGCCGTCATTCTGCCGGGGCACGCCGCAAAAGCCCAAAGGATAAATCTGATAGATCACTGCTTTTTCAAACCACATGACAGCCTCTCTCCTGTTCGTTCAGTTTTATGCCCTTACGCCGTATAGGCCGTATAATCGTGCAGTGTGCTGTAGCTCACGCTGTAAACCAACTGGCCGGTAGCTTTATCTGCCACTACAATGTTCAAACCGGGGCGGTTTCGGCTCACCTCGGTAAGCTGCTCTGTTTCCTGGTCAACGGCCCAGATTTGGCAGGCATCTGCAGAGGTTTCTGCCGTCAGAACCGTACCGTTTTGCGCTGTAAGCGCAAGGTTATTTGCCCCCGGTGTAGGGCTCTGCCGATTCTCACCGTCAAAGCTCCAAAGTGCCGGTTTATTCTGCACAAAAGCCTCTGTGCTGTAGTGATGGTTTTGCAGCGCCGCCGTAACAGCCGAAGCATCGGCCGTGCTTAAATCGCCGCAGGCTGCCATCAGCACCAGATAATCGCCATTTTCGGCTATTGTGAGCAGGTCCTCCAGATTATTCGTCATGCAAAGCTGCATATCCTGTAAATTGCGCTTTTCCACTGCAGTGTCCGCCTGCCACTGGGCATAAGCATCATCGCCGCGATGGTCAGGCAGATCATAGTTGTCATGCAGGAATTCGCCAAGATGCGCCGTCAGCTTGGCTGCTCCTTTATAATTTACATGCGCATGCTCGGCCATATCCGTGCCATAGTCAAAACCGGCCTCAGCTGCCGTATCCTCCAACAGATAGTCAATGAACGGTACGCCGTTTTCTTCGCAATACTGCCGTGTCCACGCAAAAATATCATATTCCAGATCTTCCGCGATATACGGAAAATTGACTGCCACCAGCTGAAAGCCCTGCTTTTGGCTGAGCTCTACCAGCTTTTGCAGATACACCTTGCTCCACTCGTAGGTTACTTCTTCGTTGGGGGTAAT
>CAVGKH010000081.1:0-8447 GCA_963629755.1 Gemmiger sp. | reverse complement strand
GGAGGTGATCATCAGAAGGTCTTTAAGCCCGCGATCTTTCAGGCACTGGAGAAAGCAATGACCGCTATATAGATGTCGCTCCCGAATACATGGCCTTTATGCAACGATACAAAGAATGGTGGGATACCAAAAAGAAGCTGATGGGAGCCAGTTGGCAGCGGGATATGGTGACAAACAAAGAGGACAAGCGTGAGTCCCTGATGAAGCTGATCGGACAGGAATTTGTCATTATTGATGACTTCGGCTGGCCGCGCAATCCAGACGGCTACAATAAGCTGGTGAAGCGTGTAGCACAGAAAGCGGGCATAAGCGATATTCACCCACATATGTTCCGACACACCTTTGTCAGCCTGCTCATGTCAAACCCCGATATTGGCGTTGCTACCGTTGCCGCTGAAGCAGGCCACGCCCAGCCAAGCACAACTTTGATGATTTATACCCAGCAGTACAAGAAACGCCGCGAATCTATCCGTAACCAGTTGGGCAGTGAATTGTACAGAAAATAAAAAATCGCAGCTACGCCGTTCACAAAAACAGCGCAACTGCGTTCTTCTTGGTGGGCCAGGCAGGATTTGAACCCGCGACCAAGCGGTTATGAGCCGCCAGCTCTGACCAACTGAGCTAATGGCCCGTGGTAGACAAATTCATAAGAACATGATACAACAATATATTATAGCAGAAAACTCACCGCTCGCCAAGAGGAAATTTTCTTTTTGGCCTGCATTGCCTAAAAATGAGGTTTTACATGAAAAAGCAATTTTTTCCCCGCGTTTCTTCGCTGGTTTTAGCTGCCATGCTGGCTTTTGGCCTGGCAGGCTGCAGCGCACAGAGCGCTTCTTCGGCCTCCGCCTCCAGCGCCCCGGCCCAGTCTTTGCCTGAAAGCATGGCACAAAGCACCCTCGATGCACAGCCGCAGGCCGCCGGGGAATACCGCGCCATGTGGGTAAGCTATCTGGAATGGCAGAATTTTGATTTTTCCAGCGAGGCAGCTTTTACGACCCTGGTGCAGACACTTATGCAAAACTGCGCCGCCATCGGCTGCAATACGGTGATCGCACAGGTGCGCCCCTTTGCGGATGCGCTTTATCCCAGTGAGCTTTTTCCCTGGAGCCATGTGATGACCGGCACGCAGGGCGACGATCCCGGCTTTGACCCGCTGGCTGTTCTGGTAACTGAGGCACATGCCCAGGGCCTGCAGCTGGAGGCTTGGATCAACCCCTACCGCGTGGCACTGAACGCCTCCACACCCGGCGCTATGGCCAACGACAGCCTGCTTTATACACACAATGAATGGATCAAGTCCAGCGGCGATGGCTATTATTTAAATCCGGCCCTGCCGGAGGTGCGCGATTTCATCTGCCAAGGTGTAGCCGAGATCGTGCAGAATTATAATGTAGACGGCATTCATTATGACGACTATTTTTACCCCACCACTGACCCCTCTTTTGACAGCGAGGATTATGCCGCCGCGGGCACCTCGCTCTCACTCGAAGACTGGCGGCGCGACAATGTAAACCAGCTGGTGAGCGAAACTTACCAGACCATTAAAAGCATTCGGCCCGCCTGCCGGTTTGGCATTTCGCCGCAGGGCAACAACAGCAACAACTATAACGGCCAGTTCAGCGATGTGGGCCTGTGGCTCGAAACGCCCGGCTATGTAGACTATGTGATGCCGCAGGTATACTGGGGCTATGGCTACACCACCAAGGGCGGCAGCACCGACTATGCTTTTGAAAACATCACGGCCACCTGGGCCGCAATGCCGCGCGATGCCAGTGTTTCACTGTATTTTGGCCTGGGCGCTTACCGCATTGGCGATGGCGACGGCGGCAACTACGAGCACAATACCGACCAGTGGAACACCGGGCACGAGCTGGCCGACATGGCTGCCACGCTGCGCGAGGCCGGGGGGCAGGGCTATGCGCTGTACCGCTACGATTTTTTGTATAAAAACGGCACCTACCCCGAGCTGGCCGCCGCCGAGTGCGCCGCGTTGGCACAGGCAAATAGCTGAAATACCTTGTATCGACCGGCAGTTTGCCCTATAATAATTATTTAAGATATTATAATTGTATAGTCGCGCCGGGAACCCCCGGCATAAAAATCGCAGGGCAGTGCCCTGCGGGGAGGTAACCATGAAAAAACTTATCACACTGGCGCTCACCCTGGTGCTGGCACTCAGTCTGGCTGCCTGCGCAGGCAGCCAGCGCGAAAGCGCCGTAAAGGATATCTATGCCGAGCAGGGCGGCGAGATCACGCTGCCCGAAGGGATGGACACCAGCCGCCGCTTCAACACCCAGCTGGAGGGCGATACCATGTATGCCGAGTTCAGCCATATTCAGCTGCGCAACACCGGCTATTTTAGCCCGGCAGGCGACACGATCACCCTTACCAGCTATGCCACCACCGACAGCCCCGGCCTTTTGGAATACAAAGCCGGTCTGTGGGAGCTTACCGATGATAACAAAGCTCAGTATGTAAACGGCTGCACGCTGTATTTTACCACGGGCGGCGACTGCTATTCCGGCACTTTCTCAGGGCTTGACCCTGCCAAACGCTACAAAATCACCATCAGCTACGACAGCGCCTCTTATTTTATTACAGGCGCTATGAAGGTGCAGGGTATTTCCAACGGCGAAATACTCAGCGATGACGGCGGCGATGCCGTAGAATCATAAGGGCGCAGAGGGCAGGAATGAAAAAACAGACCAAGCATTTGCTCATGTTGCTTATGGCAGCATTTTTGTGGGGCACCACTTTTGTGGCGCAAAGCCTAGGTGCCAGCCTGGTAGGTCCTTTTACCTATCTGATGGGCCGCAGCTGGATCGCTGCTGTGCTGCTGATACCCGTTATGCTGGTGCGTGACCGTGCGCTACAAAAAAGCGGCCGCACGGCGATTCCCCGCACACCGGCCGGGCGCAGGCAGCTGGCTTCGGCCGGGCTGATCTGCGGCACGGCGCTTTGCGCCGCCAGTGCTACCCAGCAGCTTGGCATGGTCGGCGCCAGCACCGCCAAAGCCGGGTTTATCTCGGCGCTGTATGTGGTGCTGGTGCCTATTCTCAGCGTAGTGCTGGGCAAACGCCCCGAGGCCCGCATTTGGGCCTGTGTTGTGATCGCTGTGGCGGGCTTATATCTTTTGTGCATGAAGCCGGGCGGGTTTTCGCTGGAGCAGAGCGATGCCATTCTGCTTTTATGCGCTCTTTTGTTTGCCGTGCAGATCTTGTGCGTGAGCCATTTCAGCGCCCTGGCAGACGGGGTATGCCTTTCATGGGCGCAGTTTCTGGTGGTGAGCATCGAGAGCACTGTTTTAATGTTTGTGCTGGAAAGCCCCACCCCCGCCGCTATTCTGGCTGCGGCAGGCGCGATCGCCTATGCAGGCGTATTTTCCAGCTGTGTAGCCTATACCTTGCAGATCATGGGGCAGGAGGGGGTAAACCCGGCCCTTGCCTGCATAGCCATGAGCATGGAAGGTGTTTTCAGTGCGCTCAGCGGCTGGGCCGTGCTGGGTGAAAGCATGTCTGGCCGCGAGCTTTTGGGCGCGGTGCTGATGTTTGGTGCGGTGCTTTTGGCGCAGCTTCCGCTGCCCGGTTTCTTGCGGGCAAAAAGCACTGCTAAATCATGAGTGCCCTGCGAAAAACGCGCAGCCCCGGCCCGGTGCTGGGCACAGAAATGCGCTGTGCTGCGGGCGTAGAATATGAGCTGGTGCGCCGCCGGGTAAAGCAAATGCATTTGCGCGTGCGCAAAAACGGTGTGCCGGCGGTTTCGGCTGCGCCGTGGGTCAGCGCCGCCAAGGCTGACCGCTTTGTGGCCGCCAATACCGAATGGATCGCCAGAGCCCAGGCGGCGCGCGCTGTGCAGGCCGCCCGCGAAAGTGAACCGCTGCCCGATAAAGCCGAAGCCCTTTTGCAGATGCAAACCATCTGCGAGCGGCTGTTTCCGCTGTTTGCAGAAGATATTTCCGACCCGCTGCCCGAGATTACTATGCGGGATATGACCAGCCGCTGGGGCGTATGCAATTTAAAGCGCCGCCGCATCACCTTTGCGCTGCGGCTGGTGCAGATGCCGCCGGCCGCGCAGGAATATGTAGCCATGCACGAACTGTGCCATTTGCTGGTGCCCAACCACAGCCCGCTTTTCTGGGCCGAGGTAGCGCGCCGCATGCCGGACTGGAAGGCACGGCGCGCCATGCTGCGCGAAAAAGCCTAAGCCTAACGGACGGCACCGCGATGCTTTTTGAGCGGCACTGCCGCCGCTGCAATTTTTAATTTTGTCAAGGAGGGCCCACAAGGTGGCGCGTACCGACAGAAAAAAATACAATACTCTTATCAGCAACACACTGCTGTTTGCTATTTCCAACTTTTCCAGCAAGCTGCTCAGCGTGATCGTACAGCCGTATCTTTCGTATGCGCTGGGCGATACCGCCGTGATGGGCGTTACCAAGCTGGCCAGCCAGTGCGCCAATCTGCTGATCCCGCTGGTGAGCCTGGGCATGAGCTTTGCGGTGATCCGCTTTGGGCTGGACAAAAGCGTAAGCAAAACAAAGGTTTTTACCAATGGTTTTATAAGCATTCTTTTTGGCTTTGCCGTTTTGATGCTTTGCAGCCCGCTGCTGGAGCTTTTGCCTGGTGTGGGCGGATACCTTTTGCTGCTGTGCGCCTATGTGCTGGTGAGCTGCCTGCGCACGCTGTGCACGCAGTTTGTGCGCAGCCGTATGCTCAACCGCCTGGTAGCCGTGGACGGCATTTTGTGCACCTTTGGCACACTGATGTTTTACATTCTGTTTTTGAACGTGCTCAAGCTGGGTGCAGCAGGCTATCTTTTGGCCATTATCTGCGGTGATGGGCTCAGCACCATTTTTGTGTTTACGGTGGCCGGGCTGCGGCGCTATCTTGACCTGCGCCAGTTTGACCGCCCGCTTTTAAAAGATATGCTGCGCTACAGTCTGCCCATGATCCCTGCGCAGACCAGCTTTTGGATCATCAACGCCAGCGATCTTTTCTTTGTTTCAGCCATGTGTGCAGGCGTGGGCGGCCTTTCGGGTGAAAGCTGGGCGGGCCTGCTTTCTACCGGTTATTTTATGCCTACGCTGGTAAACACGGTGGGGCAGATCTTCAACGAAGCCTGGCAGCTTTCCGCCGTTACCGAAGAAAGTGAACGCGAAGAATTTTTCAGCCGGGTATTTAAGCTTTACTCGGGCCTGATGTTCTGCTGCGCGGCAGGCGTGATCTGGCTGTGCAAGCCGCTGATGCATATTTTCAAAGAAAACTTTTACGATGCCTGGCAGTTTGTGCCCATGCTCACCATTGCAGCGGTATTTACCTGCTTAAATATGTTTTTGAACAGCGTTTATATGGTATATAAGCGCAGCACGCTCTCGTTGGTCACCATGCTGGCGGGCGCAGTGGCAAACCTTATTATGAACTACTTTTTCATTCGTATCTGGGGCCCGGTGGGCGCTACGGCGGCCAGCATGATCAGCCTGTTCATCGTATTTTTGCTTCGTGTGCGCTCTACGCACAGCCTTTTGTATATCACCATTGGGGTAAAGCGCGTGGCGCTTACGCTGGCGCTGCTGGTGGCCGAGGCGGCCTGGCTGCTTCTGGCGCTGCCGGGCGGCAGCATGGCTGTGTTTGCCCTTACTGCCGCCGTGCTCGCGGTAAACTTTACCTGCGTGTGGGGCATGGCTGTGCTGCTTTTGGGCCGTTTTGCCCCGGGTTTGGCAAAAAAACTGCCGCGGTTCAAGGTGTAAAACGCTTTTAAATGGTGCATGGAAGCTCTTGGTTTTCCACAATTACTGTATAAAATGTGGAAAACCGGAAAGGTTTTTCTATGGCTTTTTCTGATTTTAAGCCCAGCGTGCTGCTGGTGCATAACCGCTACCGCATTCCGGGCGGGGAAGATACCGTGTTTGCCGCCGAGCGCGCGCTTTTGCAGAGCCACGGCCACCGTGTGGCCGTATATGAGCGCAGCAATGCCGAACTGCTGAGCCTTTGGGGCAAGCTGTGCCTGCCGTTTTCAGCGCTGTACAGCCGCCGGGCCTACCGCGAGGTGCGTGCGCTTATAAAGCGCGAAAAGCCCGATATCGTGCACATTCACAACACGCTTTTACGCATAAGCCCCAGCGTGTTTCTGGCTGCCAAGGCCGAGGGCGTGCCGGTGGTATTTACGCTGCACAACTTCCGCCTTTTGTGCCCGAACGGCATTTTGATGCGCGGCGGGCATATTTGTGAAGACTGCGCGCAGAAAAGCCTTGCCTGCGCCGTAAAGCATAAATGCTACCGGGGCAGCACCGCCCAAAGCCTAATCGTAGCGGCTATGCTGTGGCTGCACCGGCATTTGGGCACCTGGCAGAATGTGTGGTCCATTGCCCCCACTGAGTTTGACCGCCAGAAATTTTTGCAGTATAACGAAAAGCTAAAAATTGTAACGCCCGATTTACTGGTGGTAAAGCCGCACGCGGTTTCTGTGCCGCAACAGCCGCCCTTGCCCATGGGGCAGCGCCGTTACTGGCTGTTTGCCGGGCGCTTAGAAGAATTAAAAGGCATTCGCACACTGCTCAGCGCCTGGCAAGAGCTGCCCGGCGAGCGCTTGCTGATTGCAGGCGACGGGCCTTTAGAAGCCGAATGCCGCGCCTTTGCCAAAGACCACGCTTTAAACGCCGAGTTTTTAGGGCGGGTAGACCACCAGAAGCTGGCAGAGCTGCAGCGCAGCGCCAAGGCCGTGATCGTGCCGAGCCTGTGCTACGAAAGCTTCGGCCTTTCTGCCGCTGAGGCTCTCATGCAGGGCACCCCTGTGCTGGGCAGCGACCTTGGCAACACCGGAGCGTTTATTGTGCCCGGCCAAAACGGTCTGCGCTTTGCCCCAGGCAATGCCGAAGCCTTGGCCGAAGTTGCCCGCCGCCTGGCCGAAATTCTGCCCCGCCTTGACCCAAAGGCCATACAGGCAGCAGCCGCCGCACAGTTTGCCCCCGAAGAAAATTACCGGGCTTTGATGGATATTTACCGAAAAGCCTTAGAGTAATCGTGCAAAATCGGCAGATCCTTATAGATAGCTTTCTTTTAGAAGCCCCGCTTTACCGCCGCGGGGTTTCTTTTTTTATAAGATTGTTGTATAATAAATGCGTATATATCAAGGGGGTACTTTGCCCTTTTCCGTGTAAAAAAGGAGGCCCTTTATGAACCAGCTTTACCGCGCTCTGCACATGCCGCCCCTGCGCCTTGCCAAAAAGCTGCTGGGCCATAAAGAGATCTATACCATCGGCTGGCGGCGCTTTACCCCCGGGCAGTCACTGCCCGAGACCGGGGCAGGAGAGTTTACCCCCATGCCCTACAACCCCGATTGGTGGTATGCCGACCCTATGCTGTTTGAGCATGACGATGCGCACTGGCTGTTTTGCGAAGCATTTGACCGCCGCAAAAACAAGGGGCTTTTAGCTGTGAGCAAAATCACCGATGCCGGGATCGAGCCGCCCGTGCCTGTGCTGGAAGAAGAATTTCACCTTTCTTTCCCCAATGTGTTTTGCTGGCGGGGCAGCATTTGGATGCTGCCCGAGACAGGGGCCGACCACAGCCTGCGGCTTTATAAATGCGTGGAGTTTCCGTATAAATGGCAGCTGGCCGCCCGGTTTGCGCTGGGCGAGGAAGTATGTGATTCGATTTTAAACGAGGTCACCCCCGAAAAGCTGGAGGTACAGTCCAGCGTGACCCTGCCCGAAAACCAGCTGCAGGTGCAGTACCGCCGCTACACGATCACCGGTGAAGAGGGCGCTTTTGCCCTTACGCCCGATGCCGAATTCAATGCCGCGCAGGCCTGGAATTATACCGACCGCAGCGCCGGGCCTATCACCGCCGCCGGGCAAAGCCGCTGGCGCTGCGCACAGCTCAGCTCGGATATCGACTACGGCGTGGCGATCCAGTTCTGGAAGATCACTCCGGATGCCGAAACGCCCGATACGCTGGTAACGGCAAAAGATGTAATGGTTACCGGCATAGCGCCGCAGAATTATATTGGCGTACATACTTACGCCCACGACAGCCGTTATGAAATTATTGATCTGCGGTATTTAAAATAAGATATTTTCACTCCAAGGAGCCTTTGCTTATGCACATTGCCATTTTGCAGATCTATTGCGGCGCTTCGGGCCAGTTTGGCAGCTACAACTGCCAGGAGGTCGGCCTTGCCAAAGCGTTTGCCGCACTGGGGCACCGCTGCACCGTGGCTTACCCCGACACCATGGCAGACGAAGAGCGCTGCGTGCGCCTTTGCCCCGGGGCCGAGGCACTGTTTCTGCCTGCCAAGAGCCTGGGCGTGCATGCCTTTTATCCGCTCGATTTTCTCACCCGACTGGGCGTAGACCAGGTTCTGCTGCTGGCAGACAACCATCTTTTTGCCCCCGGCGTGCACCGCTGGTGCCGCGCGCACGGCATTGCCTGCGCAAACTATATCGG
>CAVGKH010000080.1:0-8554 GCA_963629755.1 Gemmiger sp. | reverse complement strand
CTTATATCATGGAGATAAAGACATGTCAAGGGCGCCTGCCAATCGGCAGGCGTTGGTTTCGGGGCACAGAAGCACTTCGGCGTTTTTTATATCGGTGGTATTGGCAAAGCTGATCTGCAGGCCGTTTTTGGCGCTGATGGTATTCAGCTGGCGGGTGGGATTTTTTTCGTGCGTATAATCAAAACCGGTAGAATGCCCCACTAAATGGCCGAAGGTAGCGGTTTGATACAGCGGAAACGAAAGTGCATGTGTTTCTTCTACAAAAGAAAAATCAGAATTTCCGTGAATACATCGGGTTTCGATATGGTTTGCCATTTTTGCTTTCTCTGTTATTTTTATTTTGTATTATCGCAATATTTTTAAGCATATTTTTTGTGCTGCCAATATTATAGTATGCCGGTACGGGCGAAATCAATGGATCAACCAACTTTTTTAGTTTCTTGATTGGTATTTTTGAAATTTTATTTACGGCATCATAAAACCGCCGCCAAAGCTTTCCACATTTGGGCATTCGATTGTGGAAAACTTCGGCGGCGGATATTTTATTGTTTTTGCAGAAAGGCCAGCAGAGCCTTTTTTTCGTTGGGGAGTTTCTCTTCCATCACGGCATTCAGGCAGGCCTGCAGAGTCCTGCCTACGGCCGGGCCTTTCAGCCCCTGCGCCATCACATCGCGGCCGTTTATGGCAAGGTCTTTCAGTGAAAAACAGGCCTGCTCGGCCAAAATTTCTTCCAGCACCTGCTCCACGCGGTCATACTCGGCCAGGCGGCTTTGGCATATGGCCGACTGGCCGCAGGTATCTGCCTTGTGCAGCGCGATCAGGCGGCGCACAGAATCTACGCCCAGCCTGCCTACCAGGCGCTTTACCTGCTTTTTATCCGGCTGTATGGGCAGGTCGTGATAGCGTATCAGCTTAACGATCTCGGCCCGGGATCCGTTATCAAAGCGCAGGCGCTGCAATATTTTTTCGGCCAGTTCGGCGCTTTTCTGCGCGTGGCCGTAAAAGTGCCCCATGCCATCGGCCGCCAGCGAAAAGCAGGGCGGCTTGCCGATATCGTGCAGAAATGCTGCCCAGCGTAAAACCGGCTCGGGCGGTATGGCCGCCGTGACCGCGGCGGTGTGGGCCCACACATCTTTATTGTGATGCGGGTTATGCTGGGCAAAATCGAACATCGGTGCGATCTCCGGCAGCGGCACGGCCAGCACATCGCGGTAGGCAAGCAAAATGCCCTCGACCCCTGCGCCGCACAAAAGCTTGGTCAGCTCGGTATGCACCCGCTCAGCGGCAATGGGGCGCAGGTTTTCGCGGCATTCGTGCACGGCTTTGGCCGTGGCGGGCTCCAGCTGCATTTTCAGCACAGAAGCAAACCGGAGCGCGCGCAGAATGCGCAGGCCGTCCTCGGTAAAGCGGCCGGCAGGCTCTCCCACGCAGCGCACAAGACCATTTTTTAAATCTTCTCTTCCGCCAAAGGGGTCCTGCAAGCCTGCCGCCGGGCTGTAGGCCATGGCATTCATGGTAAAATCACGGCGGGCAAGGTCTTCGGTAAGGCTGGCGGTAAAGCGCACCGTATCCGGGCGGCGGTGGTCGGTGTAAGCGCCGTCCACACGGTAGGTGGTGATTTCCAGCGGCACGCCGCCGATGAGCACGGTCACAGTGCCGTGCTTCAGCCCGGTCTCGATCAGGCGAAAGGCGGCAAACACACGCTCGGTCTCGTTGGGCAGGGCGCTGGTGGTAATATCCCAGTCGTGTGGGGTCTCGCCGCGGGCATAGTCACGCACGGCACCGCCCACCACATAGGCCTCGTATCCTGCGGCCTGCAGCAGTTCCAGCGCCTGCCGGGCCTGCGGCGGCAGAGCAAAATTTTCTGTTTTTGATCGCATAGGCTCTTTATTTATGGTATTTTATGCCGTTATTGATGGTAAACGCCCGGTAGATCTGCTCGGTAAGCACCAGACGGGCCAGCTGGTGCGGCAGTGTAATGCGGCCCATGCTGAATTTCAGCGCTGCCGCCTGCTTTACCTTGGGAGCCAGGCCATGGCTGCTGCCGATGACAAAGGCGATATCCCCCGCCCCCTGCAGGGCACGGCCGGCCACAAAGGCGGCCAGGTCTTCGCTGGATACCAGCTTGCCCTCTACGCACAGCGCCACGATGGCCGCGCCCTTGCGCACACTGTTTAAAATGGCGGTGCCCTCTTTATCCAGCGCCTTTTCGATCACGGCGGCGCTGGCATTTTTTTCTCGGATCAGCTCCTCGGGCAGCTCGATGATGCGAAAATTGCAAAACGCCGAAAGGCGCTTTTGATACTCGGCCACGCCTGCGGCGCAGTAGGCCGCATTCAGCTTGCCCAGGCAGATCAGATCAATATTCTGCATACTTAAAACTCCATACAGCGGCTCACCGCGTTTCGTTCCTGCGCCTGCACCGTAAAATCGGGGGCGGGCGTGATTTGTGCCGTGCGCAGGGCATCGGCCACCGCGCCCAGCGCCAGCTGCGGCATGTTATTTTCGTGGCTCAGGTGCAGAAGGCTGAACTTTTTGCAGCCTTCGTTTGCCAGCTCGGCGATCTTAGCGGCGCAGTCGCGGTTATCCAGATGGCCGCGGCGGCTCTCGATGCGCACCTTTAAGTACCCGGGGTACGGCCCGTAGCGCAGGCGCTGCAGATCGTAGTTAGCCTCCAAGGCTACCAGGTCGCAGCCCGCCAGGTTTTCGTGCACGGGCGGGGTAAGCGTGCCCAGATCACTGGCATAGGCCATTGCGCCGCCCCCGGGCGTTTCAATGCGAAAGCCTACGCAGGGCACATCATGGCTGGTGGGAAACGCCGTAACGCGAAAGCCCGCGATCTCTTCGGTGCGGCCCTCCATGGCTACGCTTTCCACCATGGGCGGTATCGTGCCGCGGCTTTGGAGCATATCCAGCGTATCCGCGCCCGAAAACACCGGCACATTGTAATGCTTTAAAAAGGTATCCAGCCCCTTTACATGGTCAGAATGCTCGTGCGTGATCAAAATGCCCTGGCAGTCGCGCACCGAAAGATCCAGCTCTTTCAGCGCATTCAGCGTGATGCGGCAGCTTTTGCCCATATCAATGAGCAAATAGCCTCTGCCCTCGGTTTTTACCACGGCGCAGTTGCCCGAAGAGCCGGAATAAAGAGTAGTAAAAATGGCCATACTGTTTTTTGTTTCGTCCTTTCCCCTGCACTCAAAAAGCGGGGGCCGCTTTTGCGCACCCCCGCCCGGTTTTGGTTATCACATTGCCTGGTTTACACTTAAAACCGGCTTATCCACACGCTTGATATCGGCTCCCAGCGCCTGGAATTTTTCTACGATGTTCTCATAGCCGCGCTCAATATGGCTGGTCTCGTCTACCTCGCTGGTGCCGTGGGCCCCCAGGGCAGCCACTACCAGCGCTGCACCTGCACGCAGGTCGCTGGCGCGCAGCGGTGCTGCCTGCAGGCTGTCCACGCCCTCAATCACGGCCACCTGACCGTCTACCTGAATGTTTGCACCCATGTGGGCCAGCTCATCGGCATAGCGGAAGCGATTTTCCCAAATGCCCTCGGTGATGATGCTCGTGCCCTTGGCCAGGCACAGCATCACGGCAAACAGGGGCTGCAGATCGGTGGGAAAGCCCGGATGCGGCATGGTTTTGATTTTGAGCGGATGCAGATCACCTGTGCGGCGCACACGCACCGACTCATCAAATTCTTCCACCTCGCAGCCTGCCAGGCGCAGCTTGGCGGTGATAGGCTCCAGGTGCTTGGGGATCACATTGTGCACGGTCACATCGCCGCCGGTCACGGCCGCAGCCACCATATAGCTGCCGGCCTCGATCTGGTCGGGAATAATGGAATACTCGCAGCCGTGCATGCTCTTTACGCCGCGAATGCGGATCACATCGGTGCCCGCGCCGCGAATTTCAGCGCCCATCATGTTCAGGCAGTTGGCAAGATCTACCACATGGGGCTCTTTGGCCACATTTTCCAGCACGGTCTGCCCCTCGGCCAGCACCGCGCTGAGCATGGCGTTCATGGTAGCGCCCACCGAAACGGTATCAAAGAAAATGTGCACGCCCTTGAGGCCGTTGCTGTGCACATTGATCATGCCGTATTCCACCGAATCCTGCGCGCCCAGAGCCGTAAAGGCCTTTAAATGCTGGTCAATGGGGCGGGGGCCCAGGTTGCAGCCGCCGGGCATGGCCACCTGGGCATTGCCGAAGCGGCCCAGCAGTGCGCCCAAAAAGTAGTAGCTGGCGCGCATCTGGCGCGAAAGCTCGTTGGGCACCTCGGTGCAGGAAAGATAGGTGGTATCAATCTCGTAGGTGTTTTTATTGATCAGGCGCACGCGTGCCCCCAGCTCGCTCAGGATCTGCAGAGAGACCATTACATCGCTGATGTCCGGCAGGTTTTCGATAACGCATTTACCGGCTGCCAGAATGGTGGCGGGCAGAATTGCCACAGCCGCATTTTTGGCGCCGCTGATGGTCACTTCACCCTGCAGGGGCTTGCCGCCGTTGATGATATATTTTTCCAAGATGTTTTGCTCCTCACTCGAAACCGGGTTTATCCCAGATTTAGATTTACTATACCATACTTTTGCGCTTTTGAAAAGATGCAAGTTTAGTATTTGCAAAATTTGTGAAAATAACAGCAACATCTGGCTATATTACTTAAACTGCCGTCAAAAAGGCGAACTGCAAGCTCTGTGTGCGGTCCGCCTTTTCCAGGGTATCAAACGCAGTTTTGCCGTATCTTAGTAACGCGCCGGGGCCTGCAGAATCTCTTCGGGGCCCTGGGCATATTTGGCGGCCAGCTCTGCGCCGTCGGTGGTGTAAGTGTATTTGTAAAATACATTAAACGAATCGTTGCCGCGCAGCGTGGGATAGTTATCGTCTTTTTCGCGGATATACAGCGTGCGCAGGCGCTCCTGCCCGGGCTGCCAATCAAAGATAGAAGTTCCGAATTCTTCTTCATCGCCTGCGCCTGCCAGCGTTAAGATAGTATTCTGAAAATCATCGTGCGAGATGGGCGCGGTGTTCAGCTGCATCTCCTCGTGCTGCTCGCCTGCCTGCTTGATAAAATAGATCGGCTGCAGGCCGGAATATTCGGCATGGCCATGGTCGGATGTAATGATGATCGTGCTGCTTTCATACAGCCCCAGCTCTTTTAAACGGGCAAGGTAATCCTGCAAGATGGTAAAGCAGCCTTTCACGGCCTGGTCGGGCCCGGCTTCCTCTACATAAGTGCCGTCGGGCGCTGTGGTGTAGGGGCCGTGCACGCCGAACAGGTGCTGCACGATAAAGGCTTTCTGCTCGCCCTCTTTTACTGTAAGCCCCTGCTGCTTGAGCGCGGCGTAAAAATCGGTGTTGCTTTCCAGCGCGGCCTGCGTTTCGGGGTATTCCACCACATCGGCGAACTCGCTGCTGAGCACCTCAAATGCGGGCTTACACACATACGGCAGGTAGCGGTAGGCCGAAAGCTTTTCAAGCAGCGCCAGCAGGCGGCCGGTTTTTACCGTGCGGGGTACGGGCTGCACATTGTCAAAATGGCCCTGCAGATTGTCGGCCGTGCCGTAGATATACATATCGGGCGAATACAGCTCACACGCATAGCCCGCCTTGTGCAGGTCGGCATAAAAATCGTTTGCGCGGTCAGAATGCCAGGCATCGCTGAGCCAGTTTTCCCAGGTATCGGCGTTAAAATCAAACAGCACGCCGGTAAGCATATGGGTCATGGAGGGGAAGGTGGTGTAATAGCCGCAGTCGGCGTTGGTGTAGCGGGTAAAATCCTCCAGCCCGTCTAAAAGGTCGGGGTACAGCCACTCGGCGGGGGTAAGGTGGTCGTTGCTCACAGTATCCAGCACAAACACGATGATGTTTTCTTGAGATGCCACCTTAAACTGGTCTTCGCCGCTCACCTGCAGGTCACTGCTGGCCGTGGGGTGCGGCGTGAACGCGAGCGACACCACAGCCACCAGCTGAATGGCGCACAAAAACGCCGGGGCCGCCAGGCTGATGGTGCTCCACTGCTTTTGAAACGCAAAGCTCACGGCCAGCACGCCCGCTAAGATTACCAGCCACACGGCCGCGTTGATGATTGGGTAATGGCCCAGAGTCTCCCACCGCATGGCGCTGCCATCGGCTTCGCTGAGTTTGGTGTTAAAAAACATGTTCTGCGCGTAGGAGGCAATGCCGAAGCCCAGCACCAGCGCGCTTACCGGCGCAAAGGCCCCGCCTGGCACCAGGGCCAGCAAAGCGCTGCCCGCAGCCAGGGCCAGCAGCGCCGCCGCCAGCAGCGGCAGCAAAAAATCGCCCAGGCCAAAGCGAAACTCGGATGCATTGCTGAAATAAATTTCCAGCGGGCCCAAAATGCCGTATGAGATTACCGGCAGCAGCACGATGGGCAAGGCGTGCTTTAAGTGCCCAGTATAGTTCATAGTTCCTCCCGGAATACCCAAAAGGGGCCGCTGCAAAATGCAGCAGCCCCCGGTTTTATAAAATAGGAATGCAATTAAGACAGAGCAGCGGTGATGATAGCCATCTTGTAAACTTCGTCAGCATCGCAGCCACGGCTCAGGTCGTTGATGGGTGCATTCAGACCCTGCAGAATGGGGCCGTAAGCAGCGCAGTTGCCCAGACGCTGAGCGATCTTGTAGCCGATGTTGCCGGCGTTGATGTCGGGGAAGATGAAGGTGTTGGCGTAACCAGCCACTTCGCCGCCCACATGCTTGGTGTTGGCGACCGTGGGGCTTACGGCAGCGTCAAACTGCAGTTCGCCGTCGACCTTCAGGAAAGGTGCAACAGCCTTGACCTTGGCGGTAGCGTTGGCCATCTTGGTAACACTGTCACCCTTGCCGGAGCCCTTAGTGGAGTAGCTCAGCATAGCCACATGGGGATCGATGCCGAAGGTGGAAGCAGTCTTGGCAGTCTCCACAGCGATTTCGACCAGATCGTCCTCGCTGGGGTCAATGTTGATGGCGCAGTCGCCCATGGCCAGGCGCACATCGCCGCCCACGAACTCGTGCACCAGAATGAAGCAGGAGCTTACGATCTTGTTGCCGGGCTTGGTTTTGATCAACTGCAGAGCGGGGCGAACGGTATCAGCGGTAGAGTAGGTAGCGCCGCCCAGCAGGCAGTCGGCCTTGCCCATTTTTACCAGCATGGTGCCAAAGTAGTTGCCCTTGGAAAGAGCATCCTTGCACTGCTCAGCAGTCATCTTGCCCTTGCGCAGCTCTACCATGGTATCAACCATTTCCTGCATGCCCTCGTAGGTTTCGGGGTCTACGATCTCAGCGCCGTCGATGCGGCAGCCAAAAGAGCTGGCAGCCTCTTTTACAGCCTCTACATTGCCCACCAGCACAACATTCATGATGTGGCTGCCCAGCAGACGGCTGGTAGCCTCCAGAATGCGGCGGTCAGTGCCCTCGGTGAAAACGATAGTGCGGGTTTCTTTTTTCAGCTTTTCGATCAGGCCATCAAACATGCTCATGATAGTGTATCCTCCATAATTCACAATAATGTTGGCAGCCCGTGCTTTTTTGCGCAAGGGCACGGAAACGGTGCATTTCCGGGGCCGGGGCACACTCGCTCCCAGACTGCTCATTCTATTTTATTTTATCACATCAAAGCAAAACTTCAAGACAATGACGACAATTTCTGCTATAATGATTTCAAATGATTTTGGGGAGTGTTGTTTATGAGTCTTGCCGAGCTGCAGGCCGAATGCCTGCAATGCCAGAAGTGCGGCCTCTGCGCCGAGCGCCGCCATGTTGTTTTCGGCCAGGGCGTGCCCAGTGCCGAGGTGCTGTTTGTGGGCGAGGGCCCCGGCGCACAGGAGGACGAGCAGGGCCTGCCCTTTGTGGGCCGCAGCGGCCAGCTGCTGGACCGCTATTTGTACGCCATTGACCTTGACCGCGGCAAAAATATTTATATCGCCAACATCGTAAAGTGCCGCCCGCCGCAGAACCGCGACCCGCTGCCCGAAGAAAGCGCGGCCTGCACCCCCTGGCTTGAGGAGCAGATTCGCCTTTTGAACCCCAAGATCATCGTGTGCCTGGGGCGCATAGCCGCCAAAAAGCTGATCGACCCCAATTTTTCGATCATGCATCAGCACGGCGAATTCAGGCAGATCAACGGCCGCTGGTATATGGCCACGCTGCACCCGGCCGCCCTTTTGCGCAACCCCGCCAACAAGCCCGATGCCTTTGGCGATTTTGTGGCCCTGCGTGAAAAGATCCGCGAGGTGTGCGAGCACACCTATTGATCATTTTCTGCCATGGCATAGGCTACCAGCACGATAAACACAATCAGCATTCCCAGAATAGCCCCAATTTCCATAGCGCCCCCTTTTGCGCTTTTCACTATAAAACAAAGCTGCTGCAATTTTAAAAGAATTGTGGCAGCTTTTTTGCGTTTTGCATAGCATGGCGCAAAGAAAACGGGAGGTACTGCTATGAAACAGGTCGATTTCTTTTTGGAGGCACTTTCCTCCAAGGGCTTCAATGGTTATTTTCCGCAGCTGGCCGCCATGCCGGGCATGCGCCTGTATCTGATACAAAGT
>CAVGKH010000079.1:0-8608 GCA_963629755.1 Gemmiger sp. | reverse complement strand
TATGTGTACTGCACACTGCGGGCTTCCAGTGATGAAACGATGCTTTATCTGAATGAGTATATCGGCGTGTGCAGCCTGACCCCGGAAGAGATGCGAAAGGCGGTGGAATAATGCAGATAAAAATACTGGCAGCAGTTTTAAGCGCGGCGCTTTTGGCAGGCTGTGCCGGGCCCATCAGCGAGCCGGTGCAGAGCGAAGCGGCCGCCGAAGCACTGCCCACCGTGGCAGCGGCAGAGCCTGTTCAAAAGCTGCAGGCCCTTTCGCGGGTCACCGCTACCCCGGCAGGGGTATATCTGGCCGAAACCGGCCCCCACGGCGGCGCGTATACACTGTATTATATCGAGGCTGCGGCAGGCAGCATGCGCCCACTGTGCAATACCCCAGGCTGCAGCCATAGCTCTGCGGAGTGCCCGGCATGGTTTGGCACGGGGCAGAATGTGTTTTTGCTGGCCGACGGTGAAACGCTGTATGTGGCTGCGGCGGAACACTCGCAGCGGGCACGAAGCGAGGTGTAGAAAACCGATTCCTTCCGCCTTACGATCTGGGCGTACACGCTAAATGGGCAAAGCCGCACGCAGGTGTTTTCGCAAAACATTCAGCAGCCCGGCGGCGACGGAGAGCTTTACCCCATGCCGGTATATACGCTGTATTATGACGGCCATGATTTTTATGCAGAGCTTGTAAACTATTTCGATAGCGCAGCGCAGATTCCCGCTTTTATCAAGATCAGCCCCACTACAGGGCAATACGAAACAGCGCAGTATCCGGCAAGCACAGTTGAGCAGGCCGATGAAGATTTTCGCTTCAGCTACAGCAATGGCGTTATAGACGGCCGCATCATTCTGCATGGCTACAGCAGAAAAGACGATGTAACTTCGATAGAATATTGGGCAGGGCTGAATGGCAGTGCTTTCAGGGTGCCCGCCTTGAATGAAGCCTATTCCGGCACGACCTATGGCCGGAATGCGCTGTATTGGCTGCGCTCCCCCGAAGAGGGCACGGTGCAGATCTTATATTATACCTTTGACAGCGCAGAGCCGCAGCCGTATGCCGATTTGAGCGGGCTGAGCCAATATAACCTTTTCGGCTACGCACCCTACAGCCTGGAAACTGACTGCCTGGACCATGTGATAATAACAGATTATGGCGCAGAGCCGCAGCAAAGCTATCTTTGCCTGCAGGGCGGCAGCACAGTGCCCTGTACGCTGCATACCTATAATTACGGAAGCGAGCAGAATTATCTGGAAACCATCGCGCAGGCAGGCGATAATCTGCTGGTGTTTCTGCGCACCGAGCCATACAGCGCGTTTTTTATGAATTATAACGGTGAGATCTCTTTAGAAGAAAGTGTAAACCGGCAGTATGCATTTATTACCAAAGAAGACTATGAAAGCCAAACGCCCAACTACCGCCTTGTAAGCCGCGAAGCAAACAAATAAAAGCAGATTTTGCATCTTTTCAAGCTTTCAGGGTGTATTCAGTACAAAAGAGAACTTGGGAGGAACACGGAATATGAAAAAAGCCATTCTTTTTATCAGCACACTTCTGGCACTGGGCATGCTTTCCACCTATGGTGCAGGCGAGCAGGCCAACGAAACCGCCGCAAACTCTGTGCCCGCTGAACCGGCCAAAAGCGATTTGACCGCCCCCCAGCGTGCCGTTTCCGGATTCTGCCTATATCCCGGCCCAGCAGCGCCCAGAGGAGCCCATTTTAGATTCACCCAGTTTTTTAACGGAGGAACAGCAGCAAATTTATGAGCAGGCCCAAAGCGCTGCTTATTATATCATGGGCGACCCCAGCAATGTGGCCTATATCTCCGGCAACCAGCCGGGAGACAGCATAAAGCTGGGTGATAGTGTTTGGAGCTATACCCTGGTAACGGGCCGTGACGAAAATTACACAGATTTTCAGCAGCGTATGCTGGATATTTTTACGCAGGAATTTTTAGACGAATACCATTTTGACCGCAATTTTGTTTCGGTAAACGGCCAGTTGGCGGCTCTGTCAGGCGGAACCGGCAGCCGGGTCGGGTATTGCAGCGGATATGACCAATACCAGCTTACTGTGCAGACCGAAGATACGCTCTCGTTTGATCTGATCGCCTATTATGCCGAGCAAAATGAGGGCGAAGCGGATGCAGATTACATAGCCCGGCTCGATGCAGGCGACTACGACTATAGCAAGCGCCACCCCAACCGTTTTGTAATAACAGCGCATGGCTGGCGTTTAGACCAGTACAGCAAGGCCAGCTGATACTTTTTATTTCTTTTGACATTCCCTATACGGCATACAGAACAGGCGCCCCTTTGCCAAAAGCAAAGCGGGCGCCTGTTCAAATTTTATAAAGCTTTTATATGGTACCGGTCAGCCTACTACAGGCTTTTGCAGGGTCAGCAGATTGATCTTGCCGCCCTCGGCCGGGGTTTTGCGAAAAACGATGGAATCATTGTTTGTAAGGCATACCATACCGCTGCTATCGGCGGCGGGCAGGTTGCTCAGCTCCAGGCGGTATTCGGCATCGGCGCACTGGTCGCTCAAAAGATATACCAGCGCATCGTCTTTTATAAAGGCTAGGCAGTAGGCGGCGGGCTTATCCCCGGCGGCATCGTCTATTTCAATCTCTTCGTTTAAGCCGGGCAGCGTTACCTCGTGCGCAGCACCCTTACCGGCCGGAATGAACCAAACGCTGTCCCAGTCCCAGGGAGTCAGCGCATCCAGCTGGCACAGAGAATCGTCTTCATATCCGGCGCAGTTATCGCTGAACGAAAGTAGATAAGGGTCTACATCGTTTTTCTTTTCGGCAGTCTCATCTAAAAAGGCACACAGCAAAAGCACCAACACGGCACAGGGCACGATCCAGAGCGGTCGAAATCGTTTGTTCATAAAAACCTCGCTTTGCGGTAACATCAAGAAGTGTGGCTATCCGGTTCGTGCGCCAGCACGGCCAGCAAAAGCGGCAGCGCTGCCGTGGCGCACAGCATATAGCGGGTGCTGCCGTTGATGGGGCTTACCAGGCATACCGCCACATTGATAAGGGCCGGCAGATACAGCACCATAGCGCGCCAGCACTTTTTGCGCAGCAGCAAAACCGCGCCCGTGCACACGATCCAGGTGGTCACATAGGGGGAATACAATAAGCTGATAAAGGGCAGCTTGCCGATAAAGGTAGAAAGCTTGGCATACAGCGTGCGAATAGGGGCCAGGCAGGCGGGCTGGTTATAGTCGGCCACCGAATGATTCAGCGCAGGGTCTACATCGATATTCAACTCCACCGGGCCCAGTACGCGGTAGCTGATAGGGGCGATAAAGCCGTACATGTTGTTGGCGGTGGCTTCAAAATACACCAGCGGATGCCGCTGAAACTGTGCGGCCCATGCCTTGAAGTAGTGCTGCAGGCGTACTTTTTCATAATCGGGGTCGTCGCCGTTGTAATAGCGCAGGCGGTACTGCATTTTTACGGCATCGCTCATATAAGGCTCGTAGCGGTCAGCCAGCGTTTCATAGATCAGCACGGTGTCGATGGCTTCTTCTTCGTCGGGCGTTACCTCATCAGGGTACTGCTTTACAAAACGCGCCGTCTGCTGAAACGGCACCGAGAGCATCTCCTGCGTTTCGTTGCCATAGCAGTGCACGGCGGCCATCAGCGGCCCCTGCGTAACGGCAAACACCGCCAGCATGGCAAGCGCTGCTGCGCCGATCTTGCAAAGGCTACGGCGGCCCAGCGCCAAAGCCAGTGCGGCAAACAGCGGCAGGCATAAATAAATGCCGTTATTGCGCGTGTGCAGCACCAGCAGGCCAAGTGCAAACAGGGCAGCAGTCAGGCAGGGTGTAAGCTCGCGGCCTGCATAGAGCAGCTCGGCGCAAAGGCATAACAGCAGAACGATGCCGCCGTTATATAGGGTATCCTTCTGCACACACACGGCATAAATGGGCCAAATGGTCACAATGCCAAACAGCACCATGCAGATACCGCGAAAGGTATCGCTCATGCCCAGGCGCTGCAGTGTACGCATAAGATAGCCCAGCGTGAATGCCTGCCAGAAATACTGCATGGCCGTCAGCAAAAGCAAAGCCAGCCACGGCTGGCCAATGGCCATGCCCAGGCGGGAAACGCCGATATAAAACAGCGTGACCAGATAAGGGTAGTGGTTGTTAAAAATGTTCTCGGGCAGAAACATGCCCAGTTGTGTGCCGGTATCACTGGCAAGGCCGCCCGGAAAAGCAATGATCCACACCGGCAGCCAGCACAGAGCAAAAAACAGCACAGGACCCCATAACGGGCGCTTGGCCTGCACTCGCTGCGCCAGCTTTTCGGCCGGAGCCCAGCGCACGGCAAAAAGGGAAGGAAGCCAGGTGGGCAGGCGGTAGAAAAATCCCATCAGCGGCAAAAAATATCCAAGCGCCGAAAGTGCCAGCAGAGCAAGCTGCAATTTGCCTGAGAGCACCGGCTCAAACGCCCCGTATTTTTCCATGCTTGCGCCGATCAAAAAAAACAGCGTGAATGAAACGCCTAAAAAAACAGAAAAAATGTGAATGCGAAGCTTTTCACCGCGAAAATACAAGGTGCGGTAAGCGAAAAAGAAAAATACGGCCAGTGCCAGCCAACTGAGCCAGGTTTGGTTATAGGCCGAGCCAAGGCCGTCCAGCAGGGCATTTAACTGATACATGCCGCCCATGCCCGGCGTGCCGGAATCGGGCAGAATGCTCCAAAGCCCTTGCACAGAAAGCGTGGTCAAAAAGCTGCCCAGCAGGCAGAACACATTTTGGCAGGCAGAAAATGATGATCGCTTCATATCCATAAAGTTGAAAAACTCCTTTGTGGGCCTTTTAAGCACCCGCAGGGGCGGGCATTGCGCTGAAGGTGGTATCCGGCGCGGGCTGCGGCACAAGCTGAATATAATGGTTCAGCGCAATAAAAACAAAAAAGCAAAGCCCCAGCACCGCAAGCGTGATCAAAAGCTTTGCCCAGCCGGGAAGATTCGGTTTGTGTTTCATAAACATCCTTATTTTAATAGTATAAAATATGCAATGGTAAAAATACGGCGTATTTTCAGGTCAAAAACCGTTCTGCGCCAAAAAAGCCCCAAGCTCTGGCAGCATATCGTGCGGCAGCATCACGCGCTGGCTCAGCTTCGCGGCGCAAAGGTCACCGGCTTTGCCGTGCAGCCACACGGCGCACTGTGCCGCTTCATAGGGGCTAAGCCCCTGCGCCAGCAGCCCTCCCAGCATACCGGCCAGCAGATCGCCGCTGCCGCCGCGTGCCATGCCTGCATTGCCGGTGGTGTTTATGCAGGCTTGCCCATTCGGCGCGGCAATCACGGTGCGGTGGCCCTTCAGCACGACTATACAGTTCTTTTCTTTGGCAAAGCGCAGGGCCACGCCCGTGCGGTCAGCTTCGATATCTGCAATGGTCTGGCCGGTGAGGCGTGCCATCTCGCCGGGGTGCGGCGTGATGACCAGCCCATGGCTGCCGCCCACAGGAAAATCCCCGGCCAGGGCGTTCAGCCCGTCAGCATCCAGCACCAGCGGGGCAGGGCAGTGCAGCACCATCTGGCGGGCCAGCCGGGCGGTATCCGCCGTATTGCCCATGCCGCAGCCCAGCACCACGGCCTGGCTGTGCGCGGCCTCGGCCAAAAGGCTCTCAGCTTCACTGCCGTTTATACCGCCCTCAGTGCTTTCGGCACAGGGTAAAAACACAGGCTCGGGCAGGCTGGTCGCCGCTGCGGAAATCACCGGCTCAACAGAAGCCAGCGTTACGATACCGGCCCCTATGCGCAGCCCACCCAGGGCGCACAGCTGTGCTGCCCCGCGAAAGCGGCGGCACCCGGCTGCAATCAGCAGCCTGCCATAGCGGCCTTTGTTGCTTTCAGCCGGGCGCTGGGGCAAAAGCGAAAAAATAAGTTCCTGCCGCAGCTCCATAAAGGGCAGCCCTCCTTTACCCGATAGCAGAATTATTGGCTATTATATCACACTTTGCACCAAATTACAAAATTGCCAAGGGGCAAATGCTTGATTTTTACCGCCTGCTGTGCCAGAATAAAGAAAAAACTACAGCCCGGGGAGGAAGCAGCCATGGAAAATGAAAAGCAAAAGCTCGAAGAACTGATTCAAAAAAGCAGAAATATCGTGTTTTTCGGTGGGGCAGGCGTTTCTACCGAAAGCGGCATCCCAGATTTCCGCAGTGTGGACGGGCTGTATCACCAGCAATACAAATACCCGCCTGAAGAAATTTTGAGCCATACATTTTTTGTGGAACATACCGAAGAATTCTATGATTTTTACCGCAAAAAGCTGATCGTGACTGGCGCAAAGCCCAATGCTGCCCATCTGCGCCTTGCCAGGCTGGAGCGTGAAGGCAAGCTGCGGGCAGTGATTACGCAAAATATCGATGGGCTGCACCAGATGGCTGGCAGCAAAAATGTGCTGGAGCTGCACGGCAGCACGCTGCGCAACTATTGCATGCGCTGCCATAAATTTTACGATCAGGCTTTTATTGCAAACAGCAAGGGTGTGCCCCGCTGTACCTGCGGCGGTGTAGTAAAGCCGGATGTAGTGCTGTATGAAGAAGGGCTGAATACCGATATTCTGCACGCCAGCATAAAGGCCCTGGAAAGAGCTGACCTTTTGATCGTGGGCGGCACCAGTCTGGCAGTATATCCAGCAGCAGGGCTTTTGCGCTATTACTGCGGCCGCGAGCTGGTGATAATCAACAAAACACCCACCCCGGCTGATTCTTCGGCCACTTTGGTGCTGCATATGCCCATTGGGCAGGCACTGGGCGAAGAGTAAAGCAGTACCTATAAATGCGAACGCATAAAAACTGCCGCCTCTGGCCAGGGGCGGCAGCTTTGCTTTTTATAAAAGCCCTTCGATCAAAATTTTCAGGCCGATCAAAATCAAAATAACGCCGCCTGCAATGGTGGCCTTTTTTTCATACCGGGTGCCGAACTGGTTGCCCACAAACACACCGCCCACCGAAATGGTAAAGGTGGTCACGCCGATAATGCAGATGGCAGGCAGAATGGGCGTGCCCGAAAAAGCAAAGGTAACGCCCACGGCCAGGGCATCGATGCTGGTGGCAACGGCCAGCATCAATAGCTCTTTTAAATCCAGCGGGGGGTCGGTGGCTTCCAGCGCTTCATCATCGTCTTCCCCGCCGCCGCGCACGACCTCTACGATCATCTTGCCGCCGATATAGGCCAGCAGCACAAATGCGATCCAGTGGTCGAGCGCCGCTACATAGTCGGCAAAGGCTGTGCCCACCAGCCAGCCGATGAACGGCATGAGCATCTGAAAGCCGCCGAAGAAAAGCCCAATCATAAAGCAGTGGTGCTTATTGACCCGGGTCATGCTGAGACCCTTGCAGATGGAAACAGCAAAGGCATCCATCGAAAGGCCCACGCCAATGAGAAAAACCTCGATAAAAAATTCCATGATTCATTTCTCCCTATTCAAAGCACCGCCGCAAAAGATAAAAAATCACGCATACTGAAAACACTTTCCCCATGTTATCAGTATGCGTGAGTCTCATTTTTTACGATTTGCCAGGCCCTGCTTTCCCACAGCGCCAGTATGTTGACAAATCACGCCGAATGGCGCAAATTACTCCCTCACAGCGGGTATTTTAGTTATTATACCCACTGATCGGCAGGTTTGTCAAGGCAAATTAGGTGTTTGGCGCAAGCACGCCGCTTTGGGCAATGGCCTGCACGGCCTCGGCAATTTTTTCGGGCGGCAGCACCAAGGCAAAGCGCACATAGCCCTCGCCCAAAGGCCCAAAGCTGGAGCCGGGCGTGCAGATCACGCCGCTTTTTTCCATCAGCGCCATGCAGAAATCGAGGCTGTTTTTATAGCCTGCGGGGATAGGCGCCCACACGAACATGCTGCCGTGGCTGTCGTTCAGCTGCCAGCCAATGCTGCGCAGGCCGCCGCACAAGGCGTTCCGCCGCTGCTCGTATAAGCCACACTGCTTTTTCACATTTTCCAGCGGGCCGGTAAGGGCAGCGATAGCGGCGTGCTGAATGGGCAAAAACATGCCGAAATCGATTTGGCTGCGCAGCTTTTTCACCGCGGCAACCACATCGGCGCGGCCAATCAAAAAGCTGATGCGCGCGCCGGTCACATTAAAGCTTTTGCTCAGGCTGAAAAATTCCACGCCGATATCCATAGCGCCGGGCGTATTGAAGAGGCTTCTGCCCTCGTTGCCGTCAAAAATAATATCGCTGTAGGCATTATCATGGATCAGCAGAATATCATATTTTTTGCAGAAAGCCACGAGCTTTTCGTAAAGCTCTGGCGAACCCACGCTGCCCACAGGGTTGGCCGGAAGGCTTACGATCATGTATTTTGCTTTTTGGGCTACCTCGGGCGGAATGGTGTCGGGGTCAGGCACAAAGCCGGTTTCTTCTGAAAGCGGATAATACCAGGGCTTTGCCCCGCCCAAAAGGCTGCCCGCAATAAACACAGGGTAGCAGGGGGTGGGCAGCAGCACGGTATCGCCCTCATTGCAAAGAGCCAGGCCGATATGGCCCATGCCTTCCTGGCTGCCGTTGCAGCTCATGATCTGCTCCGGCTTCAGCTCTACACCGAATCGGCGCTTATAATAGC
>CAVGKH010000078.1:4149-8621 GCA_963629755.1 Gemmiger sp. | reverse complement strand
AGCTATTAGTTGACACGCAGAATTATTTTCTGTAACTCGCTTACAACTCGCTGCCATTTAAAAAAAGAAAGCCGCCGAACCATTTCCAACGATTCAACGGCTTATTTTGGAGCTACTGGCCGGACTTGAACCGGCGGCCTGCTGATTACGAATCAGCTGCTCTACCAACTGAGCCACAGTAGCATTTTTGTTTTTTAAAGCTTTAACGGCAGAGTAATGCCGCAAAGTGTTATTATTATATAAGATTTTTAGGGCAGCTGTCAAGTATGCGCCCTATTTTTCTTTTCGATTTTATTCGTTAAATAAATATCAAAAAGTATCTTGCGAAACACGGCCCCGGGGGCTATAATAAAACTATACATGGAGCAAAGCGCCGCTTTTTAGGGCGGCTATTCCCTCTATATGATGTAAAGGAGCGTATGCGCTATGGCATTAGGTAAGAAAACGATCGACGATTCCAACTACGCCGGCAAAAAGGTTCTGGTGCGCTGTGATTTTAATGTTCCCATGAAGGACGGTAAGATCACCAACGAGAACCGCATCAACGCAGCCCTGCCCACCATTCAGAAGCTTTTGAACGACGGTGCAAAAGTGATTTTGTGCAGCCATCTGGGCAAGCCCAAAAACGGCCCCGAGGCAAAGTTCAGCCTGGCCCCTGTAGCCGAGGCACTTTCGGCCAAGCTGGGCAAGACTGTGGTTTTTGCCGATGACGATACCGTTGTGGGCGAAAAGGCCAAGGCCGCTGTGGCCGCTATGAAAAACGGCGATGCCGTGCTTTTGCAGAATACCCGCTTCCGCGCTGAAGAGACCAAGAACATCGACAGCTTCAGCGAGGAACTGGCCAGCCTGGTCGATGCCTATGTGGACGATGCTTTCGGCAGCTGCCATCGCGCCCACTGCTCGACCGCAGGCGTAACCAAGTACATTCAGGATACCGCTGTAGGTTATCTGATGGAAAAGGAGATCCGCTATCTGGGCAATGCCGTAAATGACCCCGTGCGCCCCTTTACCGCCATTCTGGGCGGCGCCAAGGTGGCCGACAAGCTGAATGTGATCTCGAATCTTTTAGAGAAAGTGGATACGCTGATCATCGGCGGCGGTATGGCTTATACCTTTATCAAGGCCCAAGGCTACGAAGTTGGCAAGAGCCTGTGCGATGAAAGCAAGCTGGACTATTGCCGCGAAATGTTGGAAAAGGCCAAGGCCAAGGGCGTAAAGCTGCTGCTGCCCGTGGATACCGCCTGTGTGGCCGCCTTCCCTGACCCCATCGATGCCCCTGTTGAAACCAAGGTCGTGCCCATCACGGCTATTCCGGCCGATATGGAGGGCTGCGACATCGGCCCCGAGAGCATGAAGCTGTTTGCCGATGCCGTAAAGGCATCGAAGACGGTTGTCTGGAACGGCCCTATGGGCGTGTTTGAGAATCCCACGCTGGCAGCCGGTACGCTGGCTGTAGCCAAAGCCATGGCTGAAAGCGATGCCACTACCGTGATCGGCGGCGGCGACAGCGCGGCAGCTGTGCAGCAGATGGGCCTTGGCGACAAGATGACCCATATCAGCACCGGCGGCGGCGCAAGCCTGGAATATCTGGAAGGCAAAGAGCTGCCCGGCATTGCCTGCATCCAGAACGCCTAAGGCGCTTTTACTTCCCTGCCCTTTTTACGGTGCGGCGGCCAAACGCCGCCGCACCTTTTATTTTACTTTTCAACGAACGAAAGAGAGGATTTTACCTATGGATAAGCAAAACCGCAAGGCCGTGATTGCCGGCAACTGGAAGATGAACAAAACCGCTGCCGAGGCTGCTCAGCTGATTGACGAGCTAATCCCCGCCGTGAAGGATGCCGGGTGCGAGGTAGTGATCTGCACGCCTTATACCGACCTGGTAACAGCTGTTGCCAAGTGCAAGGGCACCAACATTCATGTGGGCGCTGAAAATGTGCATTTTGAAAAATCCGGTGCTTTCACGGGTGAGATCAGCGCCGATATGCTGGTTGACCTGGGCGTGGAATATGTGATCACCGGCCACAGCGAGCGCCGCCAGTATTTTGCTGAGACCAACGAGACCGTGAATAAGCGCACGCTGGCTGCCCTGAACGCCGGGCTGAAAGTGATCGTGTGTGTGGGTGAAAATCTGACCCAGCGCGAGCAGGGCGTGACCGAAGAACTGGTGCGTATGCAGACGAAGATCGCGCTGCAGGGCGTGAGCGCTGAGCAGTTAAAGAATGTAATCATCGCCTACGAGCCCGTGTGGGCCATCGGCACCGGCAAGACCGCTACCGCTGAGCAGGCCGAGGAAGTGTGCGCCGCCATTCGCAAGGTAGTAGGCGAAGTATATGGCGAGGCTGCTGCCAAGACATTGACCGTGCAGTACGGCGGTTCCATGAACCCGAAGAACGCAGCCGAGCTGCTGGCAAAGCCGGATGTAGACGGCGGCCTGATCGGCGGCGCAGCTTTAAAGGCTGACCAGTTTGCCGTGATCGTGGAAGCAGCCACCAAGGGCTGAGCCCGCCGGGAGGAAACACACTATGGCTAAAAAACCTGTTTTACTTTGCATTATGGACGGCTTCGGCTGGGTGCCCGACCATGTGCGCGGCAACGCCATTGTGGCTGCCAAAAAGCCTAATATTGACCGCCTGATGGCTGAGTACCCCCACACCACGATCGGTGCCAGCGGCATGGATGTGGGTCTGCCCGATGGGCAGATGGGCAACAGCGAGGTGGGCCATACCAACATGGGCGCGGGCCGCATCGTGTATCAGCAGCTCACGCTCATCACCAAGAGCATCCGCGATGGTGAAATGCTCAAAAATCCGGTGTTGGTGCGCAACATGAAAGCCGCCATCGATGCCGGTAAGGCCATTCATCTGATGGGCCTTGTGGGCGAGGGCGGTGTGCACAGCCACAGCGACCACTGGTTCGGCGTGATGGATATGGCCAAGGCCATGGGTGCCAAGCAATTGTATCTGCACTGCATCATGGACGGGCGCGACACAGACCCGCATGACGGCAAGCGCTTTTTGGGCGACCTGCAGGCCAAGATCGATGAACTGGGCCTGGGGCAGATTGCCACTGTAACGGGCCGTTATTATGCCATGGACCGCGACAATAACTGGGACCGCGAAGAAAAAGCCTATGCCGCCTTTGTGTACGGCGAGGGCAACCACGCTGCAAACTGGCAGGAATGCATCGATGCCAGCTATGCTGCCGATGTGACCGATGAATTCGTGATTCCGTGCGTGACCTGTGAGGGCGGCCGGGTGCAGAGCGGCGATACCGTGATCTTTATGAACTTCCGCCCCGACCGTGCGCGCCAGATGACCCGCATTTTTGTGGACGATGATTTCAAGGGTTTCGAGCGGCGCTTTGGGCGTTTCCCAGTGCATTATGTGTGCATGGCGCAGTACGATGCCACTATGCCCAATGTGGAAGTGGCCTATCCCCCGGTAGAGCTGCACAATGTGCTGGGCGAGTACCTGAGCAAAAACGGCAAAACGCAGCTGCGCATTGCTGAAACCGAAAAATATGCCCATGTTACCTTTTTCTTCAACGGCGGTGTAGAAGCACCGTATGAGGGCGAAGACCGCTGCGTGATTCCCAGCCCGAAGGTAGCTACTTACGACCTGCAGCCCGAGATGAGCGCCCCGCTGGTGGCCGAGGAATGTGTAAAGCGCATTGAGAGCGGTAAGTATGATGTGATCATTCTGAACTTTGCCAACTGCGATATGGTGGGCCACACCGGCGTTTTCAGCGCTGCGGTAAAGGCTGTGGAAGCCGTGGATGCTGCCGTTGGCAAGGTGGCCGATGCTGTGCTGCAGGCCGGCGGCGCTGTGCTGCTGACGGCTGACCATGGTAATGCCGACAAGATGCTGGTAGACGACAGCGATGACCCGTTCACCGCGCACACCACCAATCCCGTTCCCCTTGTGGTGATGGGCGCCGGTGATGTAAAGCTGCGTGAGGGCGGCGTGCTGGCTGATCTGGCCCCTACCATGCTGCATATTCTGCAAATGCCCCAGCCCGCCGAAATGACCGGAAAGTGCCTGATTGAGACCTGAAAATAAGCCTGTACTGGTTTTGCCCCTGCCGCTTTTGCGGCAGGGGCTTTTTTGTGATAAGCTCTTTCAAAAAGCGCAAAACCTCTTAACTTAAAGCACTGTTTAAGTTGTATTATAATACTAAGTATAGCTGTTTTTATACCGTGGAAGGAGAAATGAATATGGAACACATCAAAAAGAATTTTGGGTTTGGCTGTATGCGCCTGCCGATGAATGGCAGCGAGGTGGATATGGCCGAAACCAAGCGCATGGTGGATGCGTTTTTGAATGCCGGCTTCAATTATTTTGATACGGCCCACGGTTACATTCAGGGCAAGAGCGAAACGGCCTTAAAAGAGTGCCTGACCAGCCGCTACCCGCGCGACCGCTATATTCTGACCGATAAGCTCACGGCGAACTTTTTTAAGACCGAGGCAG
>CAVGKH010000078.1:0-4139 GCA_963629755.1 Gemmiger sp. | reverse complement strand
GGGTGAGGGCAACTACGGCCATTTTAAAAAGTGCCGCGCTTACGAGACTGCCTTTGCCTTAAAGGCCGAGGGCAAGATCCGACATGTGGGCATTTCGTTTCATGACCGCGCCGAGGTGCTGGAGCAGATCCTGACCGAGTACCCCGAGGTGGAGGCCGTACAGATCCAGTTTAATTATGTGGACTATGACGACCCTGCCGTACAGAGCCGCAAATGCTATGAGGTGTGCCGGAAGTTTGGCAAGCCCATTATTGTGATGGAGCCGGTAAAGGGCGGCAACCTGGTAAACATGCCCGAGGATGCCAAGGCTGTTTTGGATGCTCTGCATGGTGGCAGCGTGGCCAGCTATGCGCTGCGCTTTGCGGCGGGCTTCCCCGCTATGATGATGGTGCTTTCCGGCATGAGCAATTTAGAGCAAATGCAGGATAACCTTTCTTTTATGGCAGATTTCAAGCCCCTTAACGAGACTGAGCTGGCCGCTGTAAATAAGGTACAGGAAATTTTCAAAAGCAAGAATCTGATTGCCTGCACAGCCTGCCGCTACTGCACCGACGGCTGCCCCAAGCATATCTCGATCCCGGATCTGTTCTCGGTGATGAACGCCAAAAATCTTTATCACGACTGGAACTCCGATTATTATTACAACTTTGTACATACTGCCCCGGGGCGCAAGGCCTCTGACTGCATTCGCTGCGGCAAGTGTGAAAAAGTATGCCCGCAGCACCTGCCTATCCGTGAACTTTTGCAGGATGTTGCCAAGGAGTTTGAAAAAGCCTGATCAGCCGACCTTGCAAAATTGCAGAAAATTTTGAAAAAGGCTCTTGACTTAAAGTTAAGTTTAAGTTGTACAATAGCGGTGTGATCGGATCTTTTGCAAAACCAAAGGAGGTTTTTTCTATGTATACGCAAACTTTAACTTTGAGCAATGGGGTAAAGATTCCGCAGCTGGGTCTGGGCACCTGGTTTATTGAGGATTCCAAGGCCGCCGATGCCGTAAAGGCCGCTGCTGCTTTGGGCTACCGCCATTTTGATACTGCGCAGGCCTATGGCAACGAGCGCGGCGTGGGCGAGGGTGTGCGCACCTGCGGCGTTGCCCGCGAAGAGCTGTTTGTAGTTTCTAAGGTGGCCGCCGAACACAAGACCTACGAGCAGGCCAAGGCAGGCATCGACGAGACCCTGCGCAAAATGGGCCTGGACTACCTGGATATGATGATCATTCACAGCCCCCAGCCCTGGGATAAGGTAAACCAGTGTGACGACCGCTATGTAGAGGGCAACCGTGCCGCCTGGCGCGCTTTGGAAGAAGCCTACACAGCCGGTAAGCTGCGTGCAATCGGTGTTTCCAACTTTCAGATCAGTGATCTGAACAGCCTGATGGAGAGCTGCGAGGTAAAGCCGATGGTAAACCAGATCTTGCTGCATATCAGCAACACCCCGCTGGAGCTTGTAGAGTTCTGCCAGAAAAACGGCATTGCCGTAGAAGCATACTCTCCCATTGCGCACGGCGAGATCCTGCATCAGCCCGAAATCGCTGCCATGGCGCAGAAATACGGTGTTTCGGTGCCGCAGCTGTGCATTCGCTACACATTGCAGCTGGGCACCATCTCGCTGCCCAAAACAGCCAACCCCGAGCATATGAAAACCAACGCCGCTGTAGATTTTGCCATCAGCGCCGAGGATATGGAAACGCTCAAGCACTTTAAGCACATTGAAAACTACGGCGAAAGCAGCGGCTTCCCTGTATATGGAGGAAAACTGTAAATCATGAAAAAGCCTTATATCATCTGCCATATGATGACCTCGGCCGACGGCCGCATCGACTGTGCCATGACCGCCCAGCTGGACGGCGTGGACGAATACTACAAGACCCTGGGCGAATTGAATGTTCCTACCACCGTGAGCGGCCGCGTGACTGCCGAGCTGGAAATGGCCGAGCCCGGCGTATTCAAGGCCAGCGACAGTACCCCTTACGGCAAAGTGGGCTTTTACAAAAGCACTGACGCCGCCGGCTATGAGATCGTGGTTGACACCCACGGCAAGCTGCTTTGGCCCGATGCCGCCGGTATGGATAAGCCCTATTTGATCATCACCGGCGAGCAGGTGCCTGCCGAATATCTGCGCTATCTCGAAAGCCGCCATATTTCCTGGATCGCATGCGGCAAAGAGCACATCGACCTGACCCGTGCCTGCGAGATCCTGGCCGAAGAATTCGGTGTAGAGCGCATGGGCATTGTAGGCGGGCCCGCCATCAACACTGCCTTTTTGGATGCCGGCCTTCTGCAGGAGGTAAGCTTGCTGATCGGCCCCGGTATTGACGGCCGCACCGAGATGCCCTCGGTATTTGACGGCCTCAGCATGGAGCACCCGCTGATCCACCTGCGCCTGAAAGATGTGCAGAAATTTGACAGCGGCGCTGTTTGGCTGCGCTATACAGTATAATTTTTGCTGTTCTTTATATTTTACAGAATCGAAAAGGCTGCCGTGCCGAAAAAAGCATTTTGTGCTTTTGGGAGACGCGGCAACCTTTTTGCTGTGTTTTTTACACTTTATTCAAAATTTGGGTCTGTGATTTTGCTATACTTTGCGCTATACTAATGTGTTAGTTATTCTGGTGTATTATGAGATATTCTTAGAAAGGCCTTGTTGATCCATGGAACCCAAGCAAAAACATGGGCGTATTTTTGCGCCGCTTATGCTTTCGGCTGCATTGAGCTTTCTTGTTACGCTGTATGCGCCGCTTGAGCTGTTTTTTACCAACCGGGATGATTTCTGGTTTGAGTTTTCTTCGCTGCTTCCCTGCTGCCTTGTGCTGTTTGCCCTGTGCTGGGCAGCCGCCGCACTGGTTTTGCTGGTAAGCCGCCGCTGGCAAAGGCCGCACGGCATTTTTATGGCGCTGGGGCTGGCTGTGCTGATCGCGCTGTATATCCAGGGCAACTTTCTGGTAAGCGGCCTGCCCTTGATGAACGGTGATAAGGTAGATTGGAGCCAGTACGGCTCTCAGCGTATAGCCTCGCTTCTGGTATGGTGTGTGCCCGCTGCCGCACTGCTGGCACTGGGCTTTAAAAAAGGCTTTGCCCTGGTAGAGAAGCTGAGCGGCTGGGTGAGCCTGTTTTTAACGGCCATGCTGCTGCCCACGCTTGTTACGGTGGCCCTGCAGACCGGTGCCTACAAGCCCTCGGGCTATTTAAGCTCTACCTATGCAGGCATTGAAGATTATTCCACCGATAAAAATGTGGTGATCTTGATGCTCGACTCTGTGGACGGAAACGATTTTTCGCGCATTTTAAATGAAGACCCGGCCCACGCCGAGGCACTGCGCGATTTTACTTATTTTGACAATGCCACCGCCGCCTACAGCTATACCTTTTATTCCACAGCCTTTATTTTAAGCGGCCAATGGTATGAAAATGCGGTACCATTTGCCAAATACCGTGCCGAGGCTCTACGCGATTCTCCGCTTTTTTCCAAGCTGGAAAGCGAGGGCTACCAAATGGGGCTTTACACGCCCGATGCCACAGTGGATATTGCCCTGAACAGCGGCCGTTTTATGAACATGCGCGATGATAACCCCGAGGTAGGCTCAAAGCTGGGGTTGGCCAAAACCGTGCTGCAGATGGCCGGGGTAAAATACGCCCCGCTGGACCTCAAGCGCTTCTGCTACACGCTGCCCGCAGATCTGGATCTTTTAAAAACCGGTGAGGGAGACACTACCTCGCTTTATACCTGGCGCATGACCGAGTTTTACTGGCTCACAAAAGAGCTTACCGATTATATGCCCCACTTTGCCGCCGTGGAACAGCCTACCTTTAAGTTTATTCATTTGGAGGGCGGACATTCGGATTTTAAATATCTGCCCGACCTGAACCCGGCTACCGGCGCCGATGCCACCTATGACAATATGCTGCGCGCCAGCCTGTTCACGGTGGAAAATTATCTTGATATGCTGCGCGAAAAAGGCGTTTATGACAACACCGCCATTGTGATACTGGCCGACCACGGCTATAATGTTGACCCCGATACCCAGGTGGTAGACCGCTATTACCACCAGCACGGCGTTGTGCTGGCCAAGGGCTTTGGCGAAAGCCACGATTTTATCACCGACGATGCCCCTATTTCGTATGCCGACCTGCAGACTGCCT
>CAVGKH010000077.1:0-8662 GCA_963629755.1 Gemmiger sp. | reverse complement strand
GCTCTGCCCGCAGGTGAGCATGTGGCTAACGGGCGGAGCAGCGCCCCGCCCCTACAGTCAACCATATAAAGCTGTGCCGATAAAACCTAATATATAGTACTCTGCAAGGGCTGACCCCCTTGTGCCGAGGAACTCTTGGCCGTAGGTCAACCTGTGACGAGGTATAAGGGGGCCAGCCCGAATGGCGTTGCACACAAGCCCCGATTTGCATTTTGCAAATCAACGATCGGTGCGCTCAATTCAGCGCACCGGCATTGGCAAACAGCTTGGCTACCGCATCGCTGAGGGCCTTGTGCTCGGGGGCGCTCAGGCTGGGGTCGGCCTCTAAAAGCTCTTTGGCTTCGGCCTGCGCGGCGGCCAGCGGGCGGGTATCCGCCATGAGATCGGCGATCTGCAGGTTGGGCAGGCCGTGCTGCGCCTGGCCGAAAAAGTCACCGGGGCCGCGGGTCTCTAAATCGTAGCGGGCCACGGCAAAGCCATCGGCAGTATGGCACAAAAAACGCAGGCGCTGCTGTACGCTTTCGCTTTGATGGTCGCTGATGAGAATGCAGCAGCTCTCGGCGCTGCCGCGCCCCACGCGCCCGCGCAGCTGGTGCAGGGCCGAAAGGCCGAAGCGCTCGGCGTTTTCGATCACCATCACGGTGGCGTTCGGCACATCTACGCCGACCTCGATCACGGTGGTGGAGACCAGCACATCCAGTTCGCCCCGCTTAAAGGCATCCATCACGGCGTTTTTTTCGGCTGGGCGCAGCTTGCCGTGCATAAGCCCCACACGGCGGCCCGGCAGCAGGGGCACGGCGGTTTTTTCGTAATACTCTTTGACCGAGCGAATGCTCTCGTCGCCGCTTTCTTCAATGGCGGGGCATACGATATATGCCTGGTGCCCGGCGGTCAGCTGCTTTTCAATCCAGGCGTACATATCGGCCCGCTTTTTGCCGTTGATAAACCAGGTTTTTACAGGCGTGCGGCCGGGGGGCAGCTCGTCTAAAATAGAAATATCCAGATCGCCGTACATCAAAAGCCCCAGCGTGCGCGGAATGGGCGTGGCGCTCATCACCAGCAGGTGCGGCTGCCGGGCCTTACCGGCCAGCAGGCTGCGCTGGCGCACGCCAAAGCGGTGCTGTTCATCTACCACGGCGAGGCCCAGATTGGCAAACTGCACCTTATCGGTGATCACGGCGTGCGTGCCCACCACCAGCCCAGCGCGGCCGTCGGCAATGGCGGCCAGGGCCCGGCGCTTTTCGGCGGCCTTCATGCCGCCGGTAAGCAGCGCCACCTCAATGCCGAACTGCTCTAAAAGGTCGGCCAGGCCCTTGGCATGCTGCCGGGCTAAAATTTCGGTGGGGGCCATCAGGGCGCTCTGGTAGCCGTTTTGTGCCGCAAACCAGATAGCAATGGCGGCCACCAGCGTTTTGCCGCTGCCCACATCACCCTGCAAAAGGCGGTTCATGGGGGCAGCGCCCGCCATATCGGCGCAGATCTCTTCGGCGGCGCGGCGCTGTGCCCCGGTAGGCGAAAACGGCAGGCTGGCAAGAAACGGCGTGGAGTCAACGGGGGCCATGGGAGCGCTGGTGGGCACACCCTCGCGCCCGCGCAGAAGCAGAATGCCCAGCTGCAGCGTGAGCAGCTCTTCAAAGATCAGGCGGCGGCGCGCGGCGTGGGCGGCCTCTAAGGTGGGCGGGCAGTGGATGCTGCGCACAGCCGAAAGCTTATCGGGCAGGCGGTATTTTTTTCGCATATCGAGGGGGAGTGGATCGGGGATATCCTCCACGCTTTCCAGCGCGGTGCGCACGCATCGGGCAATATAATTGCTGCCAAGGCCCTCGGTAGCGCCGTACACGGCGGCCAGCGGCGTTTCGGCAATCTGCGCCGCCGTGCGCACGGTGGGATTTACCATGCTGCGCCGCAGAAAGCTGCCGCCCACGAGCCCCTCAAAAAAATAAGTTTCGCCTACGGCAAGCTTTTCGGCGGCATAGGGCGTATTGAACCAGCTCAAGGTCAGCGTGGCATCATCGTCGCCCGCCAGCACGCGGCACAGGCTGCGCCCACCCGGCAAACGGCGAAGTCCCTGCTTATCCACCACTTCGGCCCGCACACAGCAGGCTGTATCAAACGGCGCCTCGGCAATGGTGTAAGGGTGCGTGTAGTCGATATAGCGGCGGGGGTAATGGCACAAAAGATCACCGAAGGTGTGTATGCCCAGCTTTTCAAAGCGCTTGGCATAGGTGGGGCCGACCCCTTTTAAATATTGAATGCTGGTTTCATAACCGGGCATGGCGGCGCTCCTTTCGGGTTTGCATGCGGGCGGGGAATATGCTATAGTTAAACTGGTATTTACAATTGTTTCTGCAAAAAACTTAGTGGAACTTACAGGAGGAATGGAACTATGCGTGGACTGCATCATGTTTGCTTAAAGGCGAACGGCAAAGAAGAATTTGATAAGGCGCTGGCGTTTTACCGCGATACCTTTGAGCTGCCCCTGCTTCGCACCTGGGGCGAGGGCGATACCAGCGGCGCTATGTTGCAGATGGACGGCATGATTTTGGAAATGGTAGCCGGAGGCGAAGACAGCACGCCCAACAGCTACTGGCGGCACATCGCTTTCCGCTGTGCCAGCCCCGAAGAGGTAGATGCCGAGGCCGCCCGCCTGGCAGCCATGGGCTATGCCACCACCAAGGGCCCCTTCAGCAAAAACCTGGGCGGCGATTACCCCATTCATGTGGCGTTCTGCAACGGCCCCTTGGGCGAAGAGATCGAATTTTTCTATGCGGAAAAGGACTGCTGAGAGAAGCGGCCTGTAATTATATAGGATTTAAACAAAGCCCTGCCGGACCCGGCAGGGCTTTTGCTGTTAGCATAAGGCTTTTATAAGGCGCTTTAGGCGCTTTGTGCGGCTTACTCTACGCTGATCATATAATAGTAAACCGGCTGGCCGCCCACCAGATGGCTGACCTCTACATCATTGCCGCACTTTGCCTGCACCATGGCGGTGGTCTTTTCAGCATCCTCAGCGCTTACATCGCAGCCGGAGATCACAGTGATGAACTGGGTATCCTTCTTTTTCATGCTGCGGGCCAGGCGGTAGGTGATCTTGGTCAGATCGGTGCCGGTGGCTACGATCTTGCCGTTTTCCAGCGCCATATATTCGCCCTTGCGGATCTTCTTGCCGTCAAATTCACTGTCGCGTGCGGCATAGGTCACAAGGCCGGTACCGATCTTCTCAGCGGCCTGCATCATAGCGATGGTGTTGGCATCCACAGTAGCATCGGGGTCAAAGTTCAGCATGGCGGTAATGCCCTGGGGCACGGTGCGGGTGGGCAGCACCACCACGCGGCGGTCAGCGATCTTCTGTGCCTGCTCGGCGGCCATGATGATGTTTTTGTTGTTGGGCAGCACAAACACGGTCTCGGCGGGCACGCTCTGCACGGCGGCCACGATATCCTCGGTAGAGGGGTTCATGGTCTGGCCGCCGGAAACAACGGCGGTCACGCCCAGATCGGTGAATACATCCTTGAGGCCCTCACCGGCAGCCACAGCCACAAAGCCAAAGGGCTGCTCGGGGTCTGCTGCGGCATAGGTGAACTGCTGGGCAGGGGCAGCGCTGGCCTCAGCCTTGGCCTGCTTTTCCAGGCCCTTGGCCTGGCGCTGGCGTGCAAGGAACTGCTCGTGCATGTTTTCAATCTTGAAGTTGGTCAGATAGCCGTATTTGATGGCCTCGGTCAGAATCTTGCCGGGGTCTGCGGTGTGCACATGCAGGTTGATCACTTCATCGTCTTCAATGCACACCACGCTGTCGCCGTTGCTCTCGGCAAAGGCGCGCAGCTTGGCGGCGCTGGCATCGGGGTTTTTGTTTACGAGGAACTGAGTGCAGTAGCCGTTTTTGATATCCTCTACCTTCATCAGGTCATCGGTGTAAACGCCCTTACCGGCGGCGGAAGAATCCAGCTTAGCCTTGCTGCCGGTGTTCTCCTGGCTGGCAACGATCTCGCCGCCCTCAAACACCTTTTGCATACCGGCAAAGATGATCATGATGCCCTGGCCGCCTGCATCCACAACACCGGCCTTTTTCAGTACGGGCAGCTGCTCGGGGGTGTGCTCCAAGGCCTCCTGGCCGGCGGTCATCACAACGCTCCACAAGGCGGGCATATCCACGGCACCGGCGGCCTCTTTGGTGGCCTGCTCGGCAGCCACACGGGCCACGGTAAGAATGGTGCCCTCGGTGGGCTTCATCACGGCCTTATAGGCGGCCTCCACGCCCTTGGTCAGGGCGTTGGCCAGGTCTTCGGGGCCGGCCACGGTCTTGCCGTCCAGCGCCTTGGCAAAGCCGCGGAACAACAGGCTCGTAATCACGCCCGAGTTGCCGCGCGCGCCGCGCAGCATGGCACCGGCAGCCACCTTGGCAGCCTCGCCTACGGTGCAGTCATCGTCCAGAGCTTCCAGTTCGCTGATGCTTGCGCCCACGGTCATGCTCATGTTGGTGCCGGTATCGCCGTCCGGCACGGGGAAAACATTCAGCTCGTCCACACGCGCACGCTGGTTGCCGATGTTGTTTGCGCCCGAAATAATGGCGCTTTTCAGGGTTTTACCGTTGATCATATTTTTTATACCTCAAGTTATATTCTATTGTGTGCAAAACGCGTGGGGCAAATCAGTCGGTGATCACATCGTCCACGCATACATTTACATTGGCAACGCGCAGGCCGGTGGCGTTTTCAATTTCTGAGCGCACATGGTGGGCGATGCTCTCCACACTGGTGCGGATATTCACGCCGTAGGCCACCTTGATGTGCAGCTCGATCGAAACGCCCTTTTCATCGGCTGTTACATGAACGCCCTGATGATCGGTGCTGCTGAGGATCATGGCGCGCAGCGAATCAGCGGTGTTTACAGGGCTCATGCCTGCCACGCCAAAGCTGCTTTGGGCCGCGCGGGAAACCAGATCGGTGAAATAGTGGTTGGTCAGGCTGATGCGGCCAAGGGGATGCAAACTGGTGATCATAATTGCTTCTCCTTTCATCGGGGCAAGGGCCCCGTTTGCATTAAAAGAATAAAATCAAAAATCAACTGGGGTCTGTGACGGAAAGCTCGGCCACAGAATAAAAAATATTGCTTACGCTGCTGGAAAGCCCCTGCACGCCAAACCCGCTGATCACGGTGTTGTAGCGCCACAAAAGGGGAATGTAGGGCATTTGGGCGGCAAACACCTGCTCAAACTGCCCGGCAGCGCTCTTGTTGGCCTTAAAGGCGCTGTAGGCGGCGGCCAGCTCTTCGCTTTGGGCAAGCCCGGCGCTGAGCGCTCCACCGGCCCAGAAAGGCCCAAGGTCTATATTATTATACAACTTTACTTCGCCAATGTACAGTTCAAAATCACCGCTCTGCACGGCCTGCTGGTATTGCTCAAAGCTGTCGGCGGTAATGATATCCACCGTGATGCCCTGCGCAAGCAGCTGCTGCGCATACAGGCTTGCGGCATAGCCGCGGTAGCTGCCGGTATCAAAGCACAAAAGGCTCAGGTGCAGCGCATCCCCGGCCGAGCCGTCGGGGTTCGCCTCGTGCCACAGCGAATCTTCGCCGCGCACATAGCCGAGCGTGGGCATCACGGTTTCCAGCGCCGTGGCATCACTCTCGGCTAAAATCACCTGCTGGCTGTTTACGCAGGGATAAAAGCTGTTTACCGTGCCGGTGGCGGGGTAAGCGCGGGAATAATAGCTTTTTTCGGCCAGCTGGCGGCGATTGGCAAGCGCGCTCAGCAGCTGCCGCCCGGCGGGGGCCGCCAGAATGGCCTTTTCGCTGGCGCTGTTCACACCCAGATACACCAGCTGATTGGTTTTGTAATAGCTCTCTTTGCCGCTTCCAGCTGAGCTGCTGCCATCGTGCGCGGCAGAATACAGGTTTAAATTGCCCACTGCCAGGCCGCTGACCATTTCGTCATAGCTGCTCACAGCCGAAAGGCGGATCTGCGCGGGGCCGTTTTCTGAAAAAGGCGCGCGCGAATTGCGCACGAGCGTATCGTTATCGCCGTAGGTGTAGCGTCCGCTGGCCGTGGGCTTTGCCACGGCGGCCTCGGATTCTTTTAAAATAGGAAAATCGCACAGGTAGGCAAACAGGCTGTCGGGCGAAAGCAGCGTGAGCACCAGGCTGTTTTCGACTACCTCTACCTTTTCTACATTGGTAAAGCGACCGCCATAGATCGAGCTGGCGCGCGCAGCCTCCAGGCTGGCGGACACATCGGCAATGGAGATGGGGGTGCCGTCGGCAAAATAGCAGCCGCCCCGCAGATTGATGATCACCTGGGTATCGGTGGTGTCGATGCTCTGAGCCAGGCGGTAGTCAAGGTCCATATTGGGGGTGATCTCGACCAGGCGCTCAAACAAAAGGCCGCTGTTCTGCAGCACCAGCGAGCTGTTGACGAGATACGGGTTGAATCCGTCGGCCGGGGTGTAGCCCAGCGTGAACTCAGCCGGGGCGGCGCCGGCCGTGGTCTGGTTAGCCTCGGGGGCATCGGCCTGCTCGGCAGCCGGGTGCAGCCACAGCAGTATGGCGGCCAGCAGCGCTATGCCCAGCACGATAAGGCCAATCAGCAAGCGGCGGCTGAGGCCCTTGGCAGGCCGAGGCTCCAGCCCCAGCGCCGAAGAGGCCGGGGCCTTTGGCCTGCGGGAAGAAAGAGGGGAAAGCTTCATAGAAAATATCTCCAAAAATCAGAAAAAAGAATCAAGGGATAATCACAGATATTATAGCATAAAACGCCGTGCTTGTCTTTATCTTTTATGCGTGCGGCTTTGCCCGGCCTGGCGGGCTTTGGACAGGCAAAAACAAAAAGCGGCATTGACTTTGCAGGGGCAAAATGCAATAATAGATAAAGAAACCCTGTCGGGCAGATAAAATTTTGGTTTGTTTGCCCAAGGGGTGTTTTTGTGTCAAAACACACATTTAACATTCCATTCATAAAATCAACAAGAACATTGCGTATAGTAAAATAGAAAACACAAATTCAGCATGAGGTGAGCCGCTTTTATGAATATTCTTCGATTTATGACCCCGAAACAGGATGTGGCCTTTATCTATGAAGATTTTACCCTGCGCCAGACCCTGGAAAAATGGGAGAACCACCGCTACGCTTCGATCCCGGTGCTGCGCCGCAGCGGCGAGTATGTAGGCACCATGACCGAGGGCGATATTTTGTGGGGCATCAAACGCATCAGCGGCCTGGATATGGAGCAGGCCGAAGAGACCCCGATCGCAATTTTTCCGCGCAAGCGCGATTACCGCGCGGTACCGGCAGCGACCACCAGCATGGAGCAGCTGCTGGATGCCGCCATCAATGAAAACTTTGTGCCCGTGGTAGACGACCGCAATGTGTTTATCGGCATTGTGCGCCGCAATGCTATTTTAGAGTATTTCCGCGAAAATATGCATGAAAAACATAAAGCTAAAGCCGCCCTGCCCGAGCCGGTGGGCGCGGGCGTATAAGAACAGCCAAGCCGATGAGAAAAAGTGCCTGCCCTTTTGAGGGACAGGCATTTTCTATGCGAATTTTCAGTGCTGCCGCCCGTTGGCCCGGTCAATCACGGCCTGTGCCTCGGGTGAGATCAGCCCCGGCATAGCGGCGGGGCGGGCCAGGTAGTAGCCCTGCAATAGGTGTACCTCTAAGGTACGGATAATGAATCAGTCAAGCAGGAAGAAAAATTATTTATGATACTTGCGGTCTTCCTCTTCAAAGCAGGGCTCACAGGTAAGGTTCATGCCCAGGCGCTTGAAGGTTTGTTCGTCTACCGAAGAGAGCAGCACGGTGGAATGCACCTCGCAGCCGCGCAGCTTGGGCAACTGCTCCATGGCCTGGCGGGCCAGCGGGTTCGTGGCGGCCGAGCTGGAAAGTGCAATCAGAATTTCATCGGTGTGCAGGCGGGGGTTGCGGCTGCCCAGATAGCGGGTCTTGAGCGTTTGAATCGGCTCAATGCACACGGGGGAGAGCAGGTCAATCTCGTGGTCGATCCCGGCCAGGGCCTTGAGCGCGTTCATCAGCACAGCGGCCGAAGCGCCCAGCAGCGTGCTGGTATGGCCGGTAACCAGAGTGCCGTCTTCCAGTTCAATGGCAGCAGCGGGCAGGCTGCCGTTTTTCTCGCTGCAAGCAAGAGATGCGCCCACCACAGCGCGATCCTGCGTGGTCACGCCGGCCTGCTGCATCAGCAGCTTCAGCTTGCGCAGGTCATCGCGCGTCTCGCCCGTGCGGCGCTGCTCGCACATGGCCTTGTAATAGCGGCGAATGATCTCCTGCTGGCTGGCATGGCGGCACACTTCATCGTCAGAAATGCAGTTGCCGGCCATGTTCACGCCCATATCCGTGGGCGATTTGTAGGGGCTTACCCCGGCGATCAGCTCAAACATGGCGTTTACCACGGGGAAGATCTCGATGTCACGGTTATAGTTTACGGTGGTCTCGCCGTAGGCCTCCAGATGGAACGAGTCGATCATGTTCACATCGTTTAAATCGGCGGTGGCGGCCTCGTAGGCCAGGTTTACGGGGTGCTTTAGGGGCAGGTTCCAGATGGGGAAGGTTTCAAACTTGGCATAACCGGCCTTGATGCCGCGCTTGTATTCATGGTACAGCTGGCTCAGGCAGGTAGCCATTTTGCCGCTGCCGGGGCCGGGGGCTGTTACCACC
>CAVGKH010000076.1:0-8871 GCA_963629755.1 Gemmiger sp. | reverse complement strand
TATTCTCGCACACTTCGCCGACCTCTTCAATCCGGCCTGTTATTTGACGCTTACAGAAAAACTTTTCTTTATTACCATCTCCGAATACCAAAGTATATAATAGCAAAAGCTTCCTTGTAAATCAGCGTGATCATGCTGACTTTACAAGGAAGCTTTTGTTTGTTTTATCTTATTTTATCAGTTCCACACGGTTTTAGGCAGTGCGTATATGTTTCCGGAAGGCTTGAGTGTAGAGCAATCACCTGCAAGCCCTGTTTGTATCATTTCTATAAAGCCTTCACCGTTGATCTCGCGCGTTTGCACGGTTTTACCGTCGCTTTCTGTATATTGATGCAAATAATTCAAATATCTGCGTTCCCGCTGGTCACCGGCTTTCCAGTCGGTCACGGCACCGCTCTGCGCGCCGTCCAGCAGGCGGGAAAATGCCGTTTGCAAATCATCGTAAGAAAGCGGTGCCGCATTCTCTGCATAATCATGGCTTTCACCGAAGCCCTTGGCGAGGAAGATGCTGTGTTGGCGGCCCTCGTTGGCTTCGCCCCCGTTTTCGTCCTGCGCAAAACCATGATCGCTCATAATTACAATGGCGGTATTATCATAGGTGCCGTTATTCCGCAGCATATCTAAATACTGCCCAATCATATACACAGTGCCTGCTACATTGTTTCGATAGTTTGCCTGGTCGGTTCCCTCTACATTTTCCATGTGCGGGCCATACTGGAATGGATAATGCGCCCCTTCCACATGGATATATTTAAACATTTTGTCCTGGCAGAGATCCGTTTTGCCGCCGTTCTGGGCGCTGTCAGCCTGCTGGCAGGATTCCAAGAAGTTGGAATTATGATATACAAACCATGTATCTGTATTATACAGGTTGCCGTATTTCAGGCCGTTCAGTTTTTCGGGCAAGCTGTAACCAAGGCGCTTAAAATCAAACGGTGCATTTTTTACGCAGCTCATGCGCAAAATCACACGCCAGAAGGCGGAATGCGATACAATATTGGATGCCTGCCAGCGCAGATTATAAAAGCGCTCAGGTTCAGCATCTTTGTCAAAGATCAATTCATCCAGATACATTCCCATTTGCCAGTTTTCGTTTTGCAATCTGGTAAACAGCGGCGATTCGCGCAGGCAGCGGGAGCGGAATGTATCGTATATTTCGCTGCCTTCGTACCACTCTCCACTCAAAAGCTGCGGTACCGCATAATAGGTATAAGGGTAAGCGCACAGCGTATTATTATAATAAGTAAAATCCCGCAAGGCGTTTTGATACTCTTCACTCTCATTGACTACCGATTCAAAAGTATCGCCGTCCACCATATCCACTACAAAAATCACAAAATTTTTATCCGTTGAATATTTCTGCAGACCCTCAGCACTGGAATAATACATTTGCCCCGCCGAGGAAGAACTGCTGCCGATTCCCAGCACGACCAGTGTGACGGCCAGCATCGCGGTAAGCAGACTGCCGCCCCAAAGAGAAACCTTTTCTAACCATTTCTTTTTGGCCAGCAATACCACCAGCACGGCCATCGCTAGGCATACGGCAATCGAAATAATCCGCTGCTGCGGGTAAGCGTTCCAGTCTACGGTCTTACCGTCCATGCTGGGCAGCCAGCCGGAAAGAAAGTTGCTGTGAATATAGCATACAAGCGTACCCCACACAAAGCAGCTTGTCAGTAATGTGCAGATTTTAGGTGCATAACGATTTGCTAACACCAACAGCAGTATGCACATTGCCAATGCCAGCAAAAACAGCAGTGCTACATCCGGCAAAATCACCTTCGGTTCAAACCAAAAATCTTTGCGATTGGTAAAATACAGCTCAAGCGGGCCATATACCAGCACAATAAAGCACAAGGCTAACGCTGCCAAAAGGCTTCCTTTGCAGTGGCTCAAAAACTTCTTCATTTGAGTTTATCCTTTCTTGATTTTCACGACAGCTTATAAATCGTGCCTGTCGGCAGCAGCGTATCATAGTCACCGGCATCTCCGGTTTGAATTCTTTCTTCAAATCCATACTGTTTCAGATTTTCCTGCTGATAGTTCAAAAAACGGCGGTCACGCGCATCACCTTTTTTCCAGTCGATCAAAGCGCCGCCTTGGCTTCCGGTCAGCAATCTTTCATAGATTTGCGAAAGATCATCATACGAAAGCGGCGCTTCGTTTACTGTATAATCGTGCCGTTCACCAAACCCTTTTGCCAAAAAAATACTATGGCTGCGCATGGCGCTGTGCTGCTGTACTTCGGCCAGTGTATCTCCCTCTGGGGCTGCATTGTAGCCATGGTCGCTCATCAAAATAATTGCTGTATTATCGTAACAGCCGCTTGCGCGCAGCTGTTCCAAATAATTTTGGATAAGGTAAATAGTTCCTGCTACCTGGTTTTTATAAGTAGCCTGATCCGTTCCGCTGACATTTTCTAAATGTGGGCCATATTGCAGGGGTGTATGCGCGCCTTCCACATGAATATACTTAAACATTCTGGTATCACACAGTTCCACGCCGCTTTGGCAGGTATTTAGAAAATCGGTATCAGAAACCGTAAATGCAGCATCTGATTCTGTTTTATCGATCAGCTTTAAGCCGTTGAGTTTTTCGGGCAAGCTGTAGCCTAAACGCTTGAAGTCAAACGGGGCATTCTTCACGCAGCTCATGCGCAGGATCACGCGCCAAAAGGCAGGGTGCGAAACAATATTCGGTGCCTCCCAGCGCATGTTGAAAAAGCGCTCCGGTTCAGCATTTTTATCTACCAGATTTTCGGTAAAGTAAATGCCCATCTGATAGCCCTGGTCGCTTAAAGTTTGAAACAGCGGTGCTTCGCGTACCGCGCGGGAGCGGAACTGTTCAAAATCCTCGCCGCCCTCGTACCACTGGCCGGTCAAAAGTTGGGTCACGGCATAGTAGGTGTATGGGTAGGCACTCAGACTGTTGCTGTAATAAGTAAAATCGCGCAGCGACTCTTTGTATTCCGGGGTAGAATCTACCAGCTGTTCAAAAGTGCCGCCGTCTACGGAATCCACTACAAAGATCACAAAATTTTTATCGGTAGAATATTCCTGCAGGCCCTTTGTGGTAGAGCAGTAGTAGCTTCCCGCTGTGGAGGTACTGCTGATGCCGAGGCTGACCACGGTGACCAGCAGCATCAGCGTGAGCACGCTGCCAGCCCAAACAGCTGCTTTTTCCAGCCATTTTTTATAAGCCAATGCTGCAATAAGCAGTGCGGCGGCCGCACATACCGCGATGGAAACCGCGCGCTGGCCCGGATAAGTGCTCCAGTCAACGGCGGTTCCATCCATGCTGGGCAGCCAGCCGGATAAAAAATTGCTGTGGATATAACACACTGCCGCCAGCCATAAAAAGCTGCCCGTAAGCAGCGGGTAAAGCCTTGGGGCAAAACGGCTTACTGCCGCCAAAAGCACAAGGCAGGCGGCCAGCGCCGCGGCAAACAGAAATAACACCTCCGGCAAAAGCACCTTGGGTGCAAACCAGAAATCTTCGCGGTTGGTAAAATACAGCTCGAGTGGCCCATATACCAGCGTGATAAACACAGCCGCCAGCGCCGCCAGAATACCGCCCCTGCAGCGGCGGATAAACGCTTTACACTGTTTCAATTTTTTAGTCTCCTACGATTGATTTGGGCGGCTGATAGGTATTGCCTGTGGGCTTTAGAGTATCCAGATCATCCGCGCGGCCGGTTTGCAGCATTTCGATAAAGCCGCTGCCGTTCATTTCAGAAAATTCGCTGCCCTTGAATTCATGCACATAGTTCAGGTAGCGGCGCTCACGGGCATCGCCTGCCTTATAATCGCAAAGCTCCCCCGCCGGGCTGCCGCTCAAAAGGCGGGCATAGGCCGTTTGCAGGTCATCATACGAAAAAGGCGCTTCGTTTACCGCATAGTCGTGGCTTTCGCCAAAGCTTTTGGCCAAAAAGATGCTGTGCTGGCGGCCCGGGTTGATCTCTTCGCCGTTTTCATCTTCGGCGTAGCCATGGTCGCTCATGATCACGATAGCCGTATTATCATAGGTGCCGTTATGGCGCAGCATATCCAGATAGTTTTCGATAAGGTAGATCGTGCCTGCCACATTGTTTTGGTAGCTGGCCTCCTCGGTGCCCTCGATCACCTCCAGATGCGGGCCGAACTTATAGGGCACATGTGCGCCTGCCACATGAATGTATTTAAACATCTTATCGCTGCACACGGTTCCTGTGGGCTCGGCATTCAGGGTACTGTCGGCCGCCTGGCAGGACTGCAAAAACGGAATATTGTACCAGCTATACCAGCTGTTTTCATCGTATTCCGTGCTAATCTTCAGCGCACTGAGGTTATCGGGCATGGTATAGCAGAAGCGCTTCAGATCAAACGGCGCATTTTTGAGCCCGCTCATCTGCAGAATCACATGGCAGAATTTGGCCTGCGAAGAAATTTGGGGCGCTTCGGAATGCATATTGAAAAATCGCTCCGGCTCGGCATTTTCGTCCACGAGCTTATCTTCAATATAAATCGCCATTTTATAATTTTCTTCGCCCAGAGTTTTAAACAAGGGCGATTCACGCAGGGCCCGGGCACGATAGGTCTCAAAGCTTTCGCCGCCCTCATACCACTGCCCGCTCAAAAGCTGAGGCACGGCGTAGTAGGTATAGGGGTAGGCGCACAGAGTGTCATTATAATAGGTAAAATCGCGCAGGGCCTCTTTGTATTCCGGGGTAGTATCCACCAGCTGCTCAAAGGTATCGCCGTCTACGGTATCTACCACAAAGATCACGAAATTTTTATCGGTGGAATATTCCTGCAGCTTTTCACTGCCGGAATAATAATAGCTGGCCGTATCGCCGCCGCTGCTAAGCCCCAGTGTGACCACCGTAATAAGCAGCATAAGGCTGAGCGCGCCGCCGCCCCAGAAGGCCGTGTTATCCAGCCATTTTTTGCGTGCCAAAAATACTACCAGCACCGCAGCCAGCAGGCACAAAGCTACCGAGGCCGCACGCTGGCCGGGGTAAGCGTTCCAGTTTACCGTTTCACCGTTCAGGCTGGGCAGGCCGCTCGAAAGAAAGCTGCTCTGTACATAGCATACGATAAGCCCCCACAAAAGGCCGCCCACAGCCAGCGGGTACAGCTTTGGCAGAAATTTTGCTATAAGGCCCTGCACGGCGGCAAGCAGCAAGGCTGAAACCGCAAACATGGCAAGGCACTGCCGCAGCAGCGTGCCCGTGCTGAACCAGAAGTCTGCCCGGTTGGTGAAATACAGCTCCAGCGGGCCGTAGAGAAAAAGCAAAAAGCTTACGGCTATTGCCGCCATAATACCGCCCCGGCACGCAGCCAGCGCTTTTTTGAATTTTGCCATAGAATATTCTCCTTATTTGCAAAATGCAGCCTGCATTTTTTGTTTTGGTTGATTTTAGGCCGATCTTGATTTTTAGCCAAAATATTATAGCGCATTTTATTGTTAAATGCCACTATCAAAACGGCTGGTTTGTTTATAGGTTGTTAAATTTACTTTCTGAAGTGCCGTACCCTTGCCTTAAAAGAGAAAATAGAGTATATTAAGTGATAAGGATCGCCTTGAAATATGCAGTTTCTGCGTTTTCCCGGCGAAAAGCAAAAAACGGAAAAGACTAAGCGCACCGCCCTCTGCGGCGCGCATACAAAGGAGAATCGCACCCATGCGTTACTGCACCAAATGCACCATGCCGGACACCCGCCCCGGCATCACCTTTGACGAACAGGGCGTTTGCAGCGCCTGCCGCCATTACGAAAGCCGCAAAAATGTAGACTGGAATGCCCGCTGGAAAGAGTTTGAGGCACTCTGCGATAAATACCGCGGCTGCAACGGCCCCGGCGGCTATGACTGCGCCGTGGCAGTTTCCGGCGGTAAAGACAGCCATTTTCAGGTGTATATCTTAAAAGAAGTTATGCACATGAACCCCATTCTGTTCAGTGTGGAAGATAATTTTCCCATGACCGAGGCCGGCAAGCACAACATCAAGAACATCAGTGAGGAATTCGGCTGCACCATCATCAGCTGCAAGCCCAACATCAAGGTGCAGAAGATCTTGATGCGCAAGTTCTTTGAAAAGTACGGTAAGCCCACCTGGTATGTAGACCGTCTGATCTACACCTTCCCCCTGCATATGGCTGCCAAGTTCAACACGCCCCTTTTGTGCTACGGCGAAAATGTAAGCTTTGAATACGGCGGTAGCGCTGACCAGGAGACCTACTCGGCCATGGGCCAGATTGAAAACGGTGTAGCCGTGGGCATGCCCATGGAGGAACTGCTGGGCGACGGCGTGACCGAGAACGATCTGAGCCTGACCCTCGCTCCCAGCCCCGAGGAGATCAAAAAGCTCGACCCGTTCTACATGAGCTACTTTTTGCCTTGGAACAGCTACAAGAATTATCAGGTCGCTAAGGCACACGGCTTCCACGATCTGACCCACGAGTGGGATCGCACCCACCATGCCGAAAACTTTGACCAGATCGACAGCCGCGCCTATCTGGTGCACAGCTGGCTGAAATATCCCAAGTTCGGCCATGCCGCTGCAACCGACTACACCGCCCGCTACATCCGCTACGGCAAGATGACCCGCGAAGAGGCCATTCCTATTATCAAAGAGCGCGACGGCAAGCTTGACCCCCTGTGTGTGCGCGACTTCTGCGAGTTCTGCGGCTACACCGAAACCGAATTCTGGGCCATTATGGATAAGTTCTACAACCGTGATCTGTTTGAAAAGAACGAATACGGCGAGTGGGTGCTGAAGCACCCCATCTGGGAAGAAAAATAATTTAGAAACGGAGGATCTGCATTATGTATAAGCACATCATTCTGTGGCAGCTCAAGGACGAATTGACCCCCGAGCTGAAAGAGAGCGTAAAAAAAGAGGCCAAGGCCGCTTTGGAGGGCCTTGTAGGCCAGGTGCCCGGCCTTTTGAGCGTGCAGGTGCACATCAACGGCATCGACACCTCAAATGCTGACATGATGCTGGACTGCACCTTGCAGGACGAAGCCAGCCTGCGTGCCTACGCTACGCATCCCGCTCATGTGGCTGTGGCCGATGCGAAGGTTCGCCCCTTTACCAAGAGCCGTACCTGCATGGATTTTTCTGTTTAAATCAGTCTGCATTCGGCTCGCCGGATTTACTGCGTTCCGGCGGGTCGATTTTTTGCAGTGAAACGATAGGAAATTATGAAAAAAATTCACCTTTATTCTGTTTGTCTTTTGGCTCTGGCACTTTGCACCGGCTGCGGTGATAAGGCCGCAGCCGCCCCCAGTGAAACGCCCGCTTCCTCGGCTGTTTCTTCTGAAGCTGCCGAGCCTACCCCTACCCCCGGCCCGGCCTTTGCCATTGAGGTACCCGAGGGCTTTACCGAAGCCGAAATGCCCGGCACTCTGGCCTATTACACCAGCGAGGACGGTGCGGTGATCAGCCTGACCACCAGCGCCAAGGACCCCGATTTTTCTACGCCGGATACCGATGCTCTGATCGAAGCACTGCGTGCGCAGTATGCGGAACAGCTGCGCGAGGAAAACTTGAAGATCGAAGTGGTAAACTCGGCCAATGAGCCGATATGCGGCTTTGCATCTTACCAGCTTGAGCTCAAGTGCACCGGGCAGGATTACAGCTTTACGCAGCTGTTTGTGGGCATTGATGCCGATATGACCTACAGTTGGGTGTTTACCGGCAGCGAAGAACATGCCGAGCAGTTCCGCGCATGCGTGGATTCCATCACCAATACAGTGGATCTATAACGATATAACAAGGGAGGGCCGCTATGCCTTATAAACGCATTCAAGGCAACATTCAATCACAGGTGACCCGCAGCCAACAGGTGATTCATTTTTTCAACCTGCTGATCTACCACGCCAGCCATATGCTGGAGCTGATCCTGGCCGGTATGCTTACCGTGGCGCTGATCATTTCCATGATCCGCCTGTTCCCCGAGCTGCTACATCTGGGTTTCAGTGAAGATTTGAGCCACGGCTTTACGGAATTTTTAGAGGTGCTGTTCACCATCGTAGTGGGTGTGGAAGCGCTGAAAATGCTTTGCAAGCACACGCCCGGCTCGGCGCTGGAGGTGCTGCTGTTTGCCATGGCCCGTTCTATCGTGGTATATCATACCGACCTAAAGTTTATCACTGTAGGCATTCTGGCCATTGCCGTGATCTTTGCTGTGCGCAAATACCTGTATGTGCACGACTTTGACACCAAGCCTGAGGAGGGCAGTATTTTTGCCGAGATCGAGCCGGACGAGCCGCTGTTCAGCCACCACTCGCGCACTACGGTGCCGCATGACCACCAGCCCCATGTAGATGAGGACGGCCAGCCCGTAAACTTTTTGGATGCACTGGCAGCCGTGCCGCACACCATTCATCTGCACGAGCCGGAGGGCGAAAAAACGCTGTATCCCCCCTGCACCGAGCAGTCGGAACAAGAACCAGATCCCGGCGAAAATCAGTAATGTGCAGGGCTGTTCCGCTTATGCTTAATATCGCAAAGTGGAAATAGTGCCGCAGCGCCTTTATCCTATAATAAAATATGCCGCCCCGGCAGCACTGCTTTTGCAGCTGTGCCGGGGCGGCTGTTATTTTATTTGCTTTGGCTGTTGGTAAAAAGCAGCTTACAGTGCCTGAATGGCCTTTTTCAGCAGCTCAGCCGCCACCTTGGTTTTTTCGGCATTGCCGAAAGCCGTAAGGCGGAAGTAGCCCTCGCCGCAGGGGCCAAAGCCGGAGCCAGGGGTGCCCACCACACCGGTATTTTCGAGCAGGTAGTCAAAGAACTCCCAGCTGGTCATGCCGCCGGGGCACTTCATCCACAGGTAGGGACTGTTCTTGCCGCCGCAGTACCATACGCCTGCTTCGTCCAGAGCCTTAGCG
>CAVGKH010000075.1:0-9009 GCA_963629755.1 Gemmiger sp. | reverse complement strand
GTGTAGCCATCTTTATAGATCTTCATCGTGATCTCACGCAGCTTATCCACATCGCCCACGCTTAAAGTCAGGCTGGAAATACCGGTGTGTAGCGGATATGCACTGCCATCAGTCAGGCCGCCGCGCATCATAAACAAGATCTCGCCGCCGTCCGGCAGAGTCACAAAACCAGCCTTGCCGCCGTCGTTCATAACCTTATCTTCTACGATCTCACCGGCCTTTGCTTCAAAATACTCTACAAAAAAATCTTGTGCACGCTTGATATCGTGCGTATAAATCACAACATTGCTCAGTTTCATAAGTATTTCTCCTGTTTTTATTGTTTCTCTGCTTTTCTGCGTTCTTCGGCTACCAGCGCAATGCTCAGTTGCGCCAGATCGCTGGGGCTCACACCCGGAATACGCCCAGCCTGCGCCAATGTGCGCGGGCGTATCTTATTCAGCTTCTCGCGTGCCTCCAGCGAAAGTCCCTGCAGGCCATCATATACAAAATCTTCAGGGATCAAGGTATTTTCATGGCGCTGCACCTCTTTGATCTGGCGCTGCTGGCGGGCAATATAGCCTGCATACTTGATCTCGGTCTCAATGCGCCCGGCCATCATGGGGGTAACGCCCTCTCCCCTGCCAATAATTTTGGCAATCAAGTCATAGGTCACGCCCGGTCGGCGCAGCAGCTCGATTGCAAGGCCGCCCGTTTCGCCCGCGTTCACACCGGCAGCCTCAGCAATCGGCTTCAGTTCGGCAGCGCGCACTGTGGTATGCTCCAGGCGCTGCAGCTCCTCGGCTTTAATTTTCTGGTCATTGCAATACATCTGCCAACGGGCATCGTCCACCAGACCATATTCACGACCGATCGGTGTCAGGCGTTCATCGGCATTGTCCTGACGCAGGGTCAGGCGGTATTCGCTGCGGCTGGTCATCATGCGGTAGGGATCCATTACGCCCTTGGTGATCAAATCGTCCACCAGTGTGCCCAGATAGCTGGAATGCCGCGGTAAAATCAGCTGCTCTTTGCCCAGTGCATTGCGCGCGGCATTCAGGCCCGCCAGCAGACCCTGCGCGGCGGCCTCTTCATAGCCACTCGTGCCGTTAAACTGGCCCGCGCCATAAAGCCCGGCCACGATCTTGCTTTCCAGTGTAGCCTTCATACTGGTGGGGTCTACGCAGTCATATTCAATGGCATAGGCCGGGCGCATGATCTCGATATGTTCAAAGCCCACAACGCTGCGATACATGGCGATCTGCACATCCTCAGGCAGGCTGCTGCTGAGGCCCTGCAGATACATTTCCTCGGTGTTTTCCCCGCACGGCTCCACAAAGATCTGGTGATGATCTTTTTCACCAAAGCGCATCACTTTGTCCTCAATGCTGGGGCAGTATCGCGGGCCGATGCCCTGGATCATGCCACCGTAGAGCGGGCTGCGGCTGATGTTCGCGCGGATAATATCGTGCGTTTGGGGGTTGGTGAATGCAATATAGCAATCCACTTTGTTGTGCATGGGGGTGCGGGTCATAAAACTGAACGGCAGCAGTTCCTCGTCCGGGTCGCCGGGCTGGCGGGTCAGCTTATCAAAATCGATGCTGCGCTTGTGCACACGGGCCGGGGTACCGGTTTTGAAGCGGCGCAGCGGCACACCTGCGGCCTTTAAATCCTCGGTCAGGCGGGTGGCCGCATGCTGGCCGTCCGGGCCGCCGTCATAAAAAGCATCGCCCACAAAAATGCGTCCGCCCAGGCTCGTGCCCGTGGCGATCACCACACATTTGCAGCTGTAATGCCCATTGAGACCCGTATACACACCGCACACATGGCCGTTCTGAATTTCCAGCCCCACGATCTCGGCCTGCTTGATATCCAGATTGGCCGTATCCTCCAGCGCCTTTTTCATATACATATGGTAGCGCTTGCGGTCGGTCTGCACACGCAGACTGTGCACAGCCGGGCCCTTGCCCCGGTTCAGCATACGGCTTTGCAGATAGGTGGCATCCGCTGCCAGGCCCATCACACCGCCCAGCGCATCCAGTTCGCGCACCAGATGCCCCTTTGCGGTGCCGCCGATGCTGGGGTTACAGGGCATATTGCCGATAAAATCAAGACTAATGGTAAACACGGCGGTCTTTGCGCCCAGCGCAGCAGCTGCATGGGCAGCCTCGATACCGGCATGCCCTGCCCCCACCACGATCACATCATAATCTCCCAGATGATTCATGTAAGGTTCCTTCTTATTTTGGGTTTATAAAATTGAGGGTTGTGTTCCATCGGTCGAATGGGCGCCATGTGGTTCGTCACGGCCCAACTGCGGCCAAATGTTCCTCACCGCATAGTGCCTATTCTTAAAAATACGCACCTTGTAAGGGCTGGCCCCCTTGTGCCGAGGAACTCTTGGTCGAAGGCGGGCCGTGACGAGGTATAAGGGGGCCCAGCCCAAATGGTGTTGCGCACAACCCACAATTCATTTTCATGTTCCATGTGGAACAATTTTTCCTAAATTATAAATGATACTTGATCGCCAGCCCTGCGGTGCGCAGACTTTTGGGGCGGCGCAGAATTTCATCACCCGGCTCGGTCAGCTTCTGCATAGCCTTGCAGATTTCCTCCAAACCGTCCTGCAAAAACAGTTCTTTTTGAATATCGCCGCTCACCAGCGTGATCTCGCTTTCTCCGCGCTTTTTGGCCGAAAGAATCTTCTCCTGAATATATTTGCCCACATCACGTTCGCTCATGAACTCACTCATATTGCTTCTCCTTTAAAAAGGTATCTATTCCTTGTTTATTATATTACTTTCCTACGCAGAATTTTTCAAATACACCGTCTATCACGGCTTCGTCGGCTTTTTCTCCGGTCAAGGCATACAGGGCATCCAGCGCATCGTCCAGGCATACACTCACCGCATCCAGGCCAAAGCCGCCTTCGGCCGCCTCCATAGCTTCTGCCAATGCATCCCGAGCACGGGTAGCAGCACTCAGCTGCCGCTCGCCTGCCAGGCACGCCACGCCGGGGTCAAACCCGGTCACCCCCAGAAGCTCACGCACTGCCTCCCCCAGCGCCTCGCGGGATGCCGGGTCGTTAGCGCTCAGGCACAGCGTGCGGCGAAAATAAGGCTCCAGCTGCTTTGCATCCAGCTTTTGCTCTAAATCATTTTTGTTGATAAGCGCCAGTGCAGGCTTGCCCTGGCAGCGCTCAGCCAAATGCCTGTCGTCTGCCGTCAGCGGTTCGCTGCCGTCAAACACAGCAAGCACCAGCCCGGCTTCTTCCAGCTTTTTATAGCTGCGGCGAATACCCTCGGCCTCCACGATATCCTCTGTTTCACGCAGGCCCGCCGTATCAAACAGATTCACGCGGATGCCCCCCAGCATCACGGCCTGCTCCACCACATCGCGGGTGGTTCCGGCTACCGGGGTCACAATGGCACGCTCAAAGCCCGCCAGCAGGTTGAGCAGCGTGCTCTTACCTACATTGGGGCGGCCCAGCAAGGCCGCATCCACACCGCGCCGCAGCACAGCGCCCACATCGTAATGTGCGATCAAATCGTCCAGCACGGCCTTGTTTTTCTGCAGTGTTTCGGTCAGCTGTCCGCTTTCCAGTTCGGGTACATCCTCCTCGGGGTAATCTACCCAGGCCGCAATATGCGTAGCCAGTTCGGTAAGCTCTGCCTGCACCGCGCCGATTTTTTTTGCCAGCGCACCGTCCAGCGCGGCCAGCCCCAGCGCAGCTCCCTGGCGACCGCTGGCCGAGATAATATCCATCACAGCCTCGGCCTGTGTTAGGCTCATGCGCCCATTTTCAAACGCGCGCCGGGTAAATTCGCCTGCCCCGGCCGGTGCCGCGCCCGCTGCGATCAGCGCCTCCAGCAGGCACTGCGCCATTGCGCCGCCGCCATGCACCGAAAGCTCGATCACATCTTCACCGGTATAGCTGTGCGGCGCGCGGTAAAACAGCGCCACCGTTTCGTCCATCTGGCGGCCCGCCTGCCAAAAATGCCCAAACAAAGCTGTATAGCTTTTGGCATCCCGCACCTTTTTGTTGGCATGAAGCGGCTGAAATACCTTTTCCGCAATTTCATAGGCCTGCGGCCCCGAAAGGCGCACCACGGCAATGCCGCCTTCGCCCGGGGGCGTTGCAATCGCACAGATTGTTGCGGAAAGATCGTTCATAAAGCTGCTCCTTTTCTGCCGGGCTGCCCCGGTGCGCCTACTATCCCAATATATAAATACATCATAGCACAATTTGCACGGCTTGAAAAGCGGCGGATGCACTGCGGCAGGTTTTCCACAATTCAGCACAAAAATGTTGAAAACCTGCCGCGCATCTATAAAAGCCATTTTGGCGGAAAGTCTTATTATTATATGGCAAAACAACCCCCAAAACGGCCTTTAAGGTTGAACTAAGCCGCATTTTCTGCTATGCTGAGAAATACCAAAACACTCTCAGAAAGGGCCTCTTCATTATGGCGTTTGCTCTTTTTTTAAAACAAGCCACGCCTGCCAAAAAGAAAAAGCAGGTAAAATTCACCTAGCCACCGCCATATAAAAAGCGCCGCCTGCCTGGTCGTGGTAAGGGCAGAGTTCACCACCGAAGAATTGGCTGTACAGTCACCAAAAAACAGCACACAAAATAACGCAGCGTAAGCAAAGGAGCCTTTATTTATGCAAAAGAAACACTTTTCCTTTTTTGTAGCGGTCGGCGCAGCCATTCTGCTGGCTCTGGGCGTTGTTTTCGCCTGCCGCCTGCACGCCAATCAACAGCCGGACTATCTGCAATATACCGCCGACACAAACCCGGCGCAGAACCAGCATGCGGATTTTATACTGCATTTGGGCAATCGGGTGCGCAGCGCCGCCGTGTGGGCCGAGCTTTGGCAAAACGGCGAGTGCCTTTCTTCCGATACCCTTCTTTTAAATGCTTCCGATACGGCACTGCATATTTTTGTTAGCATAGACGGCCTTTCTGATTTCTATGCCCCCAATGCAGAGGTAAAGCTTTCCACCGACGGCACAGGATCGGTGCAGCAGGAATACACGCTGCCCAAAAGCGCCGTGGGTTATGTATTCAGCAGCTATGAAGATGAGGATGTCATCGAAGTGGCCCCCGGCGAAGAAAAGATCCTTGCCAACTGGTCCTTTGATCTCGGCAGCGGCCATACTGTTGGCTACTATTCGCTTGAAGATTTGCCAAACGCCCCCTGCCTGCTGGTGATTAAAGCCAGCTTCAGCAAAAACACCACGATTCCGGAATCACAGCTAACAAGCGAAAAGCCTCAGTAAAAAGGCCGCACTTTCATTTGCAGGCCATTTTCATCATTGCTTTATTATAGTAAAAATACCGGAGATGCCCAGCCTTTCGGCTTGGTATCTCCGGTATTTATCTTATCACCTATTCTTACAGCTCGATCTTGCCATACAGGGCCAGGCCATCGGCATCGTTGATGCGCTCGGCACGCTTGGGTGCTACGGGAGCGGCATCGCCGGGGGCTACCTCGTTAAAGCTGCGGGCGGGCACACTGCTGCGGCGGTTATCACCAAAGCGGCGGTCTCCGCGGTCATCACGGCGCGGGCCACGGCCGCCGCGATTGCCGCCTCTGCCGCCTGCATAACGGCCGCCATTGCGGGGGCCGCCACGGCGGTCATCGCGGCGCGAGCCGCGCCCTGCGGGGCGGCGGTCGCTGCTGCGGTCACGCACATTTGATGCATTCGGGTCGGTGGAATAGATCACTACGCGGCGGTTGGGGCCTTCGCCCTCGCTCTCGCTGCGCACGCCCTCGATCTTGCCCACAGCGCTGTGAATGATGCGGCGCTCGTAGGGGTTCATGGGCTCTACGGCAAAGCTGCGGCCGGTGCGGATCACCTTTTCGCTCAGGCGCTTTGCCAAAGCCTCCAGGTCAGCCTCACGCTTGTTGCGGTAGCCTGCCACATCCAAGCCCAGCTTCATATAATCGCCGCCCAAGCGGTTTGCCACCAGGCTTGCCAGATAGCTGAGTGCCTCCATGGTCTCGCCGCGGCGGCCGATGAGGGCGCTCACCTGCTTGCCGGTCACATGCAGGATCGTGGCTTCCCCCTTCTGCACGGGGTTAAACTGCACCTCGGTCACGCCCATAGCGGCAAAGACCTCGGTCAGGTAAGTGATGGCGGCCTTCACCTTTTCGTTCTGCTCAGGGTCAATGGGCACTTCGGTCTCATCGCCCTCTTCGGCAACGGGCTTTTCCTCTGCAGGAGCTTCTGCCTTTGCGGGGGCCTCGGGGGCCTTTTCGGCAGCAGCCTCGGGCTTGGCAGCAGGCTCATCCTTGAGGGCCTCTGCTGCGGGGACCGGTGCAGGGGTAGGGTCTTCTTCTTCCACGGTCACTTTTACCTTAGCGGGAATCGTGCGGAACAGCTTGCGCACGGGCATTTCCAGCACTTCCACGCTCACATTGCGGTCGTCTTGGCTAACGCCCAGCTTGCCGCAGGCTACCTCAATGGCTTCTTCAATCGACTTTCCGGTGCAAATTTCTTCGCGAATCATCGTGATTCCTCCTTATAGTCTTATTCCTCAGGCTTTTCCTCGCCGGCTTCGGGCGCATCCTCGGCCTTTGCCTCCTCGGGCTGGGCGGCAGCCTCGGCGGGCTGTGCATCCAGGCGGGTGGTGCGCTCGTCGGCATACTTGGCCTTATCCAGCTCGCGTGCCTTTTCCAGGCGCAGCTTTGCCAGCTCGCTTGCGCCCACTTCCTTGGTCACCTGCTCACCGGTCTTTTTGTCGGTCACGGTAACGGTCTTGCGCTTTTTCATTTCTTTTTTCTTAGCGGCAAGCTCTTCGGCATACTGCTTTTTAAAGTCATCGGGGTTATAGATCTTTTTGCAGATCAGGGTCTGCACCAGCATCAGCAGGTTGCTCACAGTGTAGTACAGCGAGAATGCCACGGGCAGCTGGAAGCAGATAAAGGCAAAGAAGATGCTCATCATCCAGGGCATATACTTCATGGTGCCCTCCAGCTGCTGGCCGCTGGCTTTCATGGTGATCACATTGGTAAAGATCATGGTCAGGCAGGCCAGCAGGGGGAAGATCAGCAGCGGGGTAAGGCCGAAGTAGGGTTGCTCACACAGATTCACACCAAAGAAATCCATGTTGAAGTTTGCAATGCTCTGCACCTCGGCATCGGTCAGGCCGGTCATGGCGGTGCCTGCCTGCACGGCCTTGATGATCGCGGTCTCCGAGGTATAGATGTAGTTGGCAATGCCAAGGCCCGAAGCAGCTACCTTCAGGCTGTCTTTTGCGATGCCAACGATATACTGCAGGGGGTAGTAAATTACTTCGATAACGCCGAACAAGATCAGCATGTTCAGCAGCTGGGGCAGGCAGCCACCGGTGGGGTTATAGCCGTAATCCTGCTGCAGGCGGGTAAGCTCTTCGTTCTGGCGCTGGGGGTCGTTGCGGTACTTTTTCTGGATCTCCTGTACCATGGGCATAAACACGCTCTGCTTTGCCATGCTCTTCTGGCTGTGCAGCGCAAGCGGAAAGCTGACCACGCGGATCAGCAGCGTGAAGAGAATGATTGCCAGGCCGTAGTTGTTCACCAGGTTGTAGATCACTCTCATGATGGGTCCCAGAATCACTGAAAGACCGCCGAGGATGCTGTAAAAACTCATATACGGTTCCATTTCCGCCCCGTTTGCGCCCAGGGCATTTTATTTTTTTATGGTAGGACTCCCCGCGCAAGGGTAAGTCACAAGTAGCTTAAAATTTATCCCGCTGCAGGCGGTGGGCGGGGTTTACCCAGCGGCCCTTTTCGGGCACAGGGTCATAGCCCCACTTGCCAAAGGGGTTGCAGCGCAGAACACGCCATAAAGTAAGCAGGCTGCCCTTTAAAGCACCGTGCACGGCCAGCGCCTGCATGCCGTATTCGCTGCAGGTAGGGGTAAAGCGGCAGTTGTGGCCCAGCATGGGGCTGATAAAGCGCTTATACCCTTTTAACAGCCAAATCAGCCCTTTGGCGATCATGCGTTTTCTCCCTTAGGCAGCTGCGGGGCAGGCTGCGGCGGGTTTTTATCAGGGATGCCCGCCTTTGCCATCAGCTTGCACAGCGTTTTTTCGAGCTGGGTGCTTTTGAGGGCCGCTGTTTGAGCGCGGGCCACCAGCACGATATCATAGTTGCCCACATTTTCGGGCAGATGCGCGGTCAGCGCCGCGCGCATCACGCGCCGGGCCCGGTTGCGCACTACGGCATGGCCCACCTTTTTGGTAGCGGTAAGGCCTATGCGGGTATAGCCCAGGCGGTTGCGCCCCACATACAAAACCAGCTGCGGGTGCACAAAGCACCGGCCCTTTTTGTATACACGGGAAAATTCTTTATTTTTGCAGATGGGTCTAAATCGCATGGGCCCGCCTCCGGGGTGTTATAACCTTATTATAGACTGCGCAGAAAAACAGCGCAATCGGGAAAAAGGCCGCAGGGGTTCCCCGGCAGCCTGAAATCTTATTTGAAAAAATAAGGCCACCAATTTCTCAGTGACCTTTTTTCCCAAAGCTATTGCGGTCTGATAAATCGATCAGACAGTCAGGCTCTTGCGGCCCTTGGCGCGGCGAGCATTGATGACCTTGCGGCCATTTTTGGTGCTCATACGCTGCAGGAAGCCATGAACCTCTTTCCGCTGACGCTTCTTGGGCTGGAAAGTTCTTTTCATTTTCAGTTCCTCCACTAGAGCCCCCGAAAAGGGGCCATTGATACATTGGCTTCTCGTACCGCCCAAAGCATTGCTTTTAAGCGGCAAATACGGGTAGATAGCCTTACAGACTTTGATTATATTCCATAACCGGGGTTTTTGTCAACCTTTTTTGCGTGATTTTCGCGGAATTTTTGGCATATTCTGGTTTAATGCAAGGCATTTGCCTTTTCAGAAAAGCGGCTCCCGGCCCCGTAAAAAAATTTTGCCTGCCCCTGCCTACAAAATCTTGTATGCTGCCTGGCTGGCGGCACATTTTGTAGGCATATAGGCCCTATGTAATAAGTATATAATATAAAATATTACATTCTATAGGCC
>CAVGKH010000074.1:0-9107 GCA_963629755.1 Gemmiger sp. | reverse complement strand
GTTTGGTAAAAATCATTAAACCTTATTTTTAATCTTATTATCGCTTTATTTCAATAAGATTTTATCGCCCAAAAATTTTTACAGATTTCGTGCGCATCTGCACTTTTCATGCCCGTCTGCTCTTGCCCCGCCTTTCAAAGGAGGTTTTGCCATGTCAGCTCATCACCATCAGGCCCACGGGCTTTCTTTAGAAAGCGTTCTGCGGCGCTTTACGCAGCGCGCACCGCTGCCGCTGCCCGTGCAGGCGGCGCTGCTGGCCCCTGCCCCCTGGCAGCACGAGGTGCAAAAGCTGTGCGGCCGGGCGCATATCCTCTGCGCCGAGGTGCTCGGTGCCTGCGCCGTGCCCTTAGAGCTTATCAGCCCCACCGCGCCGCCGGGCGGCTGGCTGGCCTACACCTACGAATATGCCCGCCGCCTGCTGTACCCCAATCTGCAGCTGGATACCTCCGAGCCCCTCTGGCAGACCGGCTGCGATTTCTTTCTGGCCGTTCTGCAGCTCTGCCTGGGCGATGAGCGCAAAAACCGCCGGGAAGACCCGCTCATCGATTTTCATTTTTTAAGCGAATCCGAGGCCGCGGGCTTTGAGCGCGCCGGGGAATACCAGATCTTTCTAAAAGCCTGGCGCGAAGAATATGTGTATGAAATGCTGCGCCTAGGCGATGAAGTAACGCCCTTCCGCACGCTGGGGCACATTGCGGGCGTGCACCATGTTGCCATGACGGCGGCGCGCGGCCTGCTGGCCGCCGGGCTGCCGGTGGATCTTGCGCTCACCAGCGGGGCCGCTGCCGGGCACGATATCGGCAAATACGGCTGCAAGCCCGGCGAGCGTGTGCCCTACCTGCACTATTATTATACCGACCAATGGTTCCGCCGCATCGGCGCTGCCACCATCGGCGCGGTAGGGGCCAACCATTCCACCTGGGATCTGGAGCTCGATAACCTTTCGGTCGAAGCCCTGTGCCTGATCTATGCCGATTTCCGCGTAAAGCAGGAGCGCAATGCCCAAGGGGCCGAGGTAACGCATATCTACAGCCTGGACGATTCGTTCAAGGTGATCCTTTCCAAGCTGGATAATGTAGACGAAGCCAAGCTGAACCGCTATAAATTCGTATACGCCCGCCTGCACGATTTTGAGGATTATATGCGCACCAAGGGCGTAGATGTTGACCTCACCGGCCGCACGCCCCGCCCGGCTCCCATGCCCGAGATCCCGCTGCGCACGGTGCCGCAAACCGTGCAGAGCCTTCTGTTTCAGGGCATGGAGCAGAATATCCTCGTCATGGCTATCCTCACGCGAGACGGCAGCTTTGCCAACCTTTTAGAGAGTGCCCGCACTGAAAAAGACTGGCGCAGCATTCGCACCTATCTGGATATCTTTGGCGAATACTCCATTTACCTGCACCCGCGCCAGAAGGCTCTCACGCTGGAATTTTTATACGAGCTTCTCATGAACCGCGAGGGCGATATCCGCCGCCGGGCCGCCGAGCTTTTGGGCCAGCTCATCGGACAGTACAATGCGGGCTACCGCAAAGAGCGCCCTGCCGGAGCCCCCGACCAGGCCGAAAAAACCGCATTGGAACTGTGGAGCGCGCTGTTAAAGCGCCTTGTCAGCCCCGACCCGCTGCTGATCGCCGCGCAGAAATCCTGGATCCGCTACACGCTCAAGCTCGTGGTGCAGAGCCTTTTCCGCTATGCGCCCGAGCAGGATCAGCCCGAGCTGTTCCGCGTGCTGCTCTCGTTTTATATCCGGGGCGACCTCTCGCAGGAGGAAGCCTTCCCTCTGCTTGATAACCTGTACGACCTGCCGCTTTCGCTGTGCGATGAAGCGCAGTTGCGCATGCTCATGCGCTTTGCCCGCCACTACTACCAAACGGGCATTCTGCCGCTGCGCATCGCCGCCGCGCGCTTTTATAAGCAGCTGGCCGCCGCTCTGCCGCAAAGCAGCCCCCTGCGCGCCGATATCGCCGATTTCTATGCCGGTATGCACCCGCAGAGCGATCTGATCCTGCAATTTCTGCAATACCGCATAGGGCAGGGCCTCGGCTACAGCCAGCCCTCGCTGGAGGCCGTGCTGGACCGCGAGGAGGCCCTGAACGAGATCTTTCTCGACAACCTCAAAACCGGCACGCACTGGATTCGCAAGGCCGTGAGCATCAAGCTTCTGGCCGACCGCGCACCCCGGTGCGAAGCTGCCGAGCGCCTGCACATCGCCACACACCTGGCCAACCTTGTTAAGGTAAGCGAAAACATCGTGGTGCGCTACGATGCCGGCGCTGCCCTGCAGCGCATAGCGCCGCTGCTCTCGGCCGAGCACCGCAATGAGATCTGCGTAGAGCTTTTCAAGGGCTTGGAAACCGGCGAATACGAATTTTCCAAATATATTCCCAGCTGCCTGGGCCAGCTTGGCCTGTGGCTGCCGCCCGAAGAGCTGAACGAGCTGGTGCAGAGCCTGCGCGGCAGCCTTTCCAGCTCAAACGAGCGCGTGGTGTGCGTGGCGCTGGATACCGTAGGCGTGCTGCTGGAATACAGCCCTCTCTACCCCAGCCGCTTTACCGAAAGCGAAGATGCGGCCGACCTGCGCCGCCGCTACCTGCTGGGCTTTCTGCTGGCCGGCCTTGCCAACCACCGCCCGCTGGTGCGCCACCAGAGCCTTCTGGCCCTCAGCCGCCTGTTTGCTTCGCATCAGCTGGCCCTGGCCGATAAAAAGATTCTGTTCGGCCTCTGCTGCAAAAAGCTGCTGTTTTTGCTGGCCGAAAATCCGCCGTCCACCGAGGGCGGCTACTACCGCGCGGCGGCCCTCACCCAGATCTGCCGCTTCATCAACACCTGCGGCTCGGATGCCGCTGCCCTCACTGTGCCCGAGTGGAACAAGGTGGCGTTTTTCCCCGGCACCTTCGACCCGTTCACGCTGGGCCACAAGGGCATCGTCCGCGCGATCCGCAACCTGGGCTTTGAGGTCTTTCTTGCCATTGATGAATTTTCGTGGAGCAAAAACGCGCAGCCGCACCTCATTCGCCGCCAGATTGTGAATATGTCGGTGCCCGATATGTTCCATGTGCACATTTTCCCCAGTTCAATCCCGGTCAACCTCACCTGTGAGGCCGATCTTATCCGCCTGCGCAGCCTGTTTCCGGGCAAAGAGCTGTATCTCGTGGCGGGCAGCGATGTGATCGCCAACGCCAGCGCCTACAAAAAGCCTGCCACCGAAAATTCCATTCACACCTTCAACCACATTCTGTTTTCGCGCAACTCGCAGGACGAAGCCCAGCAGCAGCGCGACCGTGCGGCCCGCCGCTGCCTGCAGGGCAAGATCCTTGAGCTGTCGCTTCCTCCCGAGCTGGAAGACATCAGCAGCACCCGCATCCGCGATAATCTCGACCAAGGGCGCGATATTTCGCAGCTCATCGATCCTGTGGTGCAGGAGTATATTTATTCCAGCGGCGTGTACCTGCGCGCCGCCCGCTTCAAGCCCGGCCTGGTAGAATCGCCCGGCCGGCTGCGCCTGCTCTCCCAGCCCACACCCGGCGAACTGCAGGCCCTTTGGCGCCAGCTGCCGCTGCCCGCCGCCCGTGCCTGTGCGGCGCTGCCGCCCAGCAGCTGGGTCGCGCTTGAAAACCACGGCAGCCTTATGGCGCTGGGCGCCTTCCGCCTGCTTTCCTCCGGCCAGCTCATGAGCGCTGTCTCCACGCCGGAGGCCGCCGCGGCCCTGCGCCGCCGTGCGGGCAGTGCGGTGTTTCTGCTCGAGGGTGTATGGCTCACCCACCTGCACACCACCGATTCGCTGGGCCTTGTGCTCTCTGAGCTGCTTACGCACGGCCTTGCGCAGGGCTGCACGCACGCCCTCTGGATCGGCACCTCTGAGGCCGACTCTGCCGCCATTCGCGATGGGCTTGAGCAGCGCGGCTTTATCCCCGCGCCCGACCTTGCCTCGGATGCTCTTCTATGCGATATGCGCGAGCCCATCGTTGTGCTGCGCAATCTGCGCGCCACCTTCAAGCAGCCGCTGGCGCATTCGCCCGTGCTGCGCCGGGTCACACAAACCACCCACGCACGCCTAATGCGCGCCGCGGCGGGGCTTTTCCCCGGCAGCCTCGTGCTGGATGTTTCCAGCGCCGTGATCCAGCAAAGCCTGGCCGAGCGCATCACGCACCTGAACGGCGTTTCCATGGAGCCCACAAGCCCCCGCGTGCTGGGCCCCATGATGTGCGTGCCCTTCGGCAAGCTGCTGCGCGGGCGCGTGGTGCCCAACACCGTCACCAAGACCCTGCACACCGACCGTGTATTTTCCCCCGATCTTTCGGGCAGCCGCATCGATGCCTTCCCGGGCTATTCTGACTTAAAATCCCAGATCCGCACGCTCAAAAGCTTTGAGCGCCCCGTGATCCTCGTCGATGACCTGCTGCATCGCCCGGGCCGCCTCAATGCCATTCTGCCCCTGCTCAAGCACGAGGGCGTGCAGATTGGTGCGGTGATGCTGGGCATCCTTTCCGGCCTCGGGGCCGATACCATGGCCCCCAGCGGCCTGCCGGTGAGCGGCATCTACAATATTCCCAACCTGCGCTACTGGTTTGTGGATTCCACGCTTTACCCCTTCATCGGCGGCGATACGGTCGACCGTGCGCACGCGCCGGTCTCGGGCCTGCTGCCCGCCATCAACCAGATCCTGCCCTACACCTACCCGGGCCTTGAGGGCTGCAGCCGCGAAGCCGTTTACGATTTCTCGCAGGTCTGCCTGGAAAATGCACGCGATGTATTTTTAGCACTCGAATCCGAATACCGGCACCTGTTTGGCCGCAACCTCACGCTGGGCCGCCTGGCCGAAGCCGTTGTGCTGCCCACCTGCCCCGACCGCGGCGAATGCATGGCCTATTCGGCCGATCTGCCCGCCAGCACCTACCTGCAAAACGACCTTGAGCAGCTGCTGCGCACCCGCCGCATCATGAAAAAATAAGGCGGCATAGCATCACCCCATTTTCCGCCGCCATACCGCAACAATAACCCACCAAGGAGGCTTTGCCATGTACTATTATGCCATTAACGACCGCATCTGCTGCAGCGACAAGGGCGATTTGCCCTTTCACAAGATCGAATGCCCCACACAGGTAAACGCCCTGTTTTACCTGCTGGACCGTCCCGCGCAGAACAGCCGCGCCAGCTTTTCGCCCACCTATGCCGGGCAGCTTTTTGCCGCGCATGAGGATGCCTCGGCCCTCAACCGGAACGCCCTGCCCCATACCGAAGCCGACCCGCTGCTGCAGCGCATGATCGCCGTAGACAAGGTGCGCGCCGTCAACCTGCGCCACCCCCGCTTTATGGAGGTCCTCACCACGCCCGTGCAGCGCCGCAAGGCCCGCATCAACATTCTGGCTCTGGGCGATGTGGGTGGCACGCTGCTCACCGGCCTGCGCCTTCTGGGCGGCGATGTGGTCAACAGCATCGGCATCTGCGATCTTTCGCAGCCCATGGCCGAGCGCTGGGAGATCGAGGCCAACCAGATCAATTACCCCTGGGATTACGACTCTCTGCCCCCCGTAGAGATCGTAGCCCCCGAAGATATTTTCAACTGTGATATGTTCGTATTTGTGGCCAGCAAGGGCATTCCCCCCGTGGGCAGCGGCGTAAAGGATGTGCGCATGGCACAGTTTGAGACCAATCGCAAAATTGCCGAGCACTATGCCCGCATGGCGCGCGAAAGCCACTTTAAGGGCCTGTACTGCCAGGTGAGCGACCCCATCGACCCGCTGGCAAAATCGGTCTATCTGGCCAGCAACACCGATGAAAACGGCCATTTTGACGGCATGGGCCTGCTGCCCGAGCAGATTCAGGGCTTTGGCCTGGGTGTCATGAACGCCCGCGCCGCCTACTACGCCAAAAAAGATGCCCGCTTTACCCAGTTTCTCACCGAGGGCCGCGCCTTCGGCCCCCACGGCAAAGAGCTGGTGATTGCCGATTCCATCGAGCGTTATAACGATGCCCTCAGCTGCGAGCTTACCGAAAAAGTGGTCAAGGCCAACCTGGTGGTGCGCGAGCTGGGCTTTAAGCCCTATGTGGCCCCCGCCATGAGCAGCGGTGCGATCTCGCTGCTGCTCACCCTGCGCGGCGAATGGCACTACGGCTCGGTATTTCTGGGCGGCGCATTCATGGGCTGCAAGACCCGCATGACCGCCATGGGCCAGCAGATCGAATGCCTGCCCCTGCCCGATGCCCTCTACACCCGCATCCAGGCCGCCGAATCCGCCCTGCACGCCATCGTATAACGCTCACCCATTATCTAAAGTCTAACCGCAAATTTCCAAATTTCAGCCGTAGGGGCGGGATTCCTTCTACGCGCTAAGAGCCACCATTTCATGGCGGCCCGGCTCCGAAACGCGCCTGCGGGCGCAGTGCTCCGCCCGTCTAAAAATCAAGCACTCTCTAAGGGATAGTATCCTTACGCTGAGGAACATTTGGCCGCAAGGCCAACCGTGACGAAGCATAAGGATACTATCCCGCCCCCAGCCGCACTTACCTATAGCATCATCTACTCTTTCCTACAGGAGGCCTTATCTCCATGGATGCCCGCTTTGTTGTTTATATGGCTCAGCCCAGCGTCGGGCGGCTGCAAACCATGCTTGCCCCAGCCCTGGCCGGGCAGCCTCACTCGGTCATCACCACCCTCGCCCAGCTTGCCGCCTGCGCGGGCGCGCGCATTCTGTTTGCCGTGCAGCTAAACGAAGCCGGCCTTTCGCCCGGCCTGTACGAGCTGCTTGGCTGGCTGCGCACCCACCCCAATGGCCTGCAGGGCTCTCTGGCGGTCTTTGCGGTCGATAGTCCGTGCGACCTTTACTCCAAGGCCGTAGGGCGCGAGCTTGCGCTGGCCGCCAACCGTGCCAGCTGCACGCTGCCCGGCCACTGCCTGGTCGAGGCCATCGGCTCACTGGCCAACTTTGCTCAGCGCGCCCGCAATGCGGGCACCGATCTGCCCGGGGCCTACCGCCTTTCGCTGCAAAACCTCATCGGCACACTGCTCGCCTGGCAGCCTGTGCATACGGCGCATCCGCATCTCGTGGTCATTCACGCCAGCACCCGGGCCACCAGCAACACGCTCGACCTTTGGGCCGCGCTCAAGGCCCACCTGCCCGAGGCCTCGTTCAGCGAATTCTGCCTGCGCAACGGCACCTTGGCCGATTGTGCGGGCTGCAGCTACCCCACCTGCCTGCATTTTGGCGAGCAGGGCAGCTGCTTTTACGGCGGCGTAATGGTCGAAGAGGTCTACCCTGCCCTGCGCCGGGCCGATGGGCTTGTGATGCTGTGCCCCAATTATAACGATGCCCTCTCGGCCAACCTTACGGCCTTTATCAACCGCCTCACCGCGCTGTTCCGCACGGGCAGCTTTACCGAAAAGCAGCTGTTTGCCCTAGTGGTCTCCGGCTACTCGGGCAGCGATATCGTGGCCCGGCAGATCGTTTCGGCGCTCAGCATGAACAAGGGCTTTATCCTGCCGCCAAACTTTGCCCTCATGGTCACTGCGAATGACCGCGGCAGCGCCATGAAGCTGCCGGATATCGAACCCCGGCTGGGTGCCTACGCCGCCGCCATGCGCCGGGCCTTCGGCCTTCAGGAGGAACCTACATGACCAAAAAATGGGAGCTTTCCCGCAATTCCTGGAACCGCCCGCTCATCTGCGGCGCGGCCATCACCTTTTCCAGCACGGTATTTTTTCAGTTTTCGCTGCAAAACTTCCGCATCTCCACCTCCGTCATGCTGCTGCCGTTTCTGCTGCTCACGCTCAACAGTGAAAACCACCCTTTTCCTGCCTGCACCTGCAGCAGCCTGATGGTGCTTTTGTTCCGCACCGCCATCAATATATTCAACGGCACCCCGGGGGCCGAGGCACTGCGCATCAATGTTCCGGGCGCGGCATTCTACCTGTTTTACGGCATTCTTTTCCCGCTTCTCGTACATATGCGCGCGCCGCGCATTCCCCGCTTTGCCGATGTTTCCTGCCTCATTCTGTGCGATCTTTCTGCCAACCTTTTAGAGGTCGGGGTCGATCAGCTATTTCAGTTCGCCGGCTTTTCGCTGAGCATTCTCCCCTCGCTGTTTTTCATTGCCGTTGTGCGCGGCATCGGCGCGGCGGTGCTGCTCACCCTCTACTGCCAGTACCACTCGCTTTTAAACCGTGCCGATCACGAAGAGCGCTACCAGCGCCTTTACCTCATGAAAACGCACCTCAAGGGCGAGCTGTATTTTTTAGCCAAAGATAAGGCCCGCATCGAGCAGAGCGTAAAATCCGCCTACCTCCTGCACTCTCAGCTGGCCGCCATACCCGATGTGCCCAAAAGCGCCTGCGACCTTGCGCTGCAGATCGCGTGCGATATCCACGACCTCAAAAAAGATTACATCCGCATCGAGCAGGGCTTTCACGAAGAGCTGGGCGAAAGCTCCTCCGACCGTGTCATGGAATTTTCCGCCGTACTGAATATCCTCGAGGCCAGCACCCGCCGTATGCTGGGCGATTCGCCCATTCGCCTGCGCTTTCACTGCGATCAAGATTTTGTCACCATCGAGCATTACGCGCTCATGTCCATGCTGCGCTGCCTCGTCAACAACGCCATCGAGTCCATTCAAAGCGGCAGCGGGCACGGCTTTGTTGAGATCAACGAATACCGCCGCGGCGAAAATTACTGCTTCTGCGTGGCCGATAACGGCCCGGGCATCGCGCCTAAATACATCAAGTCTATTTTTGAAATGGGCTTTTCCACCAAGTTCGACCCCGCCACCGGCAACCTGTACCGCGGCATGGGCCTGCCCAATGTCCGCCTGGTCGCCCAAGAGCTGGGCGGCAGCGTGGAGATCTCCAGCGAGCAGGGCCTCCGCACCGAATTTCTGATTCAGATCCCCGCAGCCATTTTGGAGGTGCCGCAATGAAACTGTATATTTTAGAAGATGATCCCAGCGTGATCGCCGTGCTGGAGCAGATCATCGAAAGCAACGATCTCGGTACGGTATGCGGCGATTCTGCCGATGATATGCCCACCATTGAGCAGATCCTGCAGGCCGGGCCGGATATCATTTTAATGGATTTTCTCATGCCCCACCGTGACGGCGTTACCACCATGCGCCAG
>CAVGKH010000073.1:0-9510 GCA_963629755.1 Gemmiger sp. | reverse complement strand
AGCCAGCATGCCCGCCGCGCCGAACAGCTTGCCGCCTAAGGTGACCGCTACCAGCACCCACAGCGGCGGCAGGCCCACCTTGCCGCCCACTACGCGTGGGTATAAAAAGGCGCCCTCCAACTGCTGAATGCAGAAAAACAGCACCAAAAACCAAATGGTTTTCTGCGGTTCCAGCGCCAGCACTACCACTGCCCCAAATGCACAGCCCACAAAGGTGCCAAAAATCGGCATCAGCGCCGTGGCCCCGATGAGAATGCTGATAAGTGCCACACATGGAAAGCGGCACACGCTTAAAGCCAGCGCAAAAATGCACCCCAGCAAGAAAGCCTCCAGGCACTGGCCCGAAAAGAAAGCCGAAAATACCGTGCCGAACACTGCGGCGATATGCTTTGCCTCATGCCCGGTACGCGGCGGCAGCGCATTTTAGGGGGCAGGCGCTTTTCCAGTGCGCGCATGGGCACATTCAGTGCCAGCGCCAGCATGCCGCCAAACAGAAACGGCCCTAAAAGCGCCATACAGCCCCAGCCCCTTTTTTATATTATTCTCTGCACAAGCGCTGTGCGCCCTGCTTTTATGGGCAGTTCTTAAGAATCCAGCACGGCCTTTGCCGCAGCGATCTTTTCCTGTGCTTTTGCCAGCTGCTCCAGGCATTCCTCACACCCGCTCCCACCACTCTCTATCAGCCTGTTGCGGTCAGAGATCAGCGCTGTCCAGTATTGCCCGCCATTATTACCCACACATAGCCATTGTATGCACCCTTGTGCGTGAGATCACCGGATAAGTGCCCAGCGGCAGGTAGCCTATCACATCGTTGGTATTGGCCGTATAGAAATACTCACAGCGCTCATTAAAAACCTCCAGCTGCGTATTGCTGAGCCCCTCCATAGCCGGGCCGGAGCTTCCGTAACCGTTTTTGTTGGCAGCTGTAATGGCCGGTAAAAAGTTTTTGTAGCTGTAGTCAAGGTCCACTGCGCCACTGATACCGTTCAGGGTGCCACTGGCGGAATACTGCCACAGATCATAGCTGCCGCCATAGCCCACATAGCCGCGGTAATCTGCGATCCAGCAGGGATAATTTGCCAGGCGGGAGGCATCCAGATAATTATTGATATAGTTCGTATACGAGTACCAGCCCGGATACCAGCCGCTCTGGCTCAAAATATCCATGCCGTACAGCACAAGGTCGGTGAGTGCCGTGCGGCCCAGGCTTTGCAGGCTGGCGGCCTCTACATCCACAAACACCGGATATTCGAGCTGCAGCCCCTCGAGAGCCGACAAAAAGGTGTTGAGCTCCTGTGTAACGGCGCTGCGGGTGGCCGCGTAGGTGTAATAATAGACCCCCACCTGTAGCCCTGCCGCCTTGGCCCCGCTGACATTCTGCAAAAACATCGGGTCGATATAAACGCCGTTCGTGTTGCTTGAGCCCAGCCGCACGATCACAATTTTTTTGCCTGTGGCTGCAACATTATTCCAGTTGATGCTTCCCTGATAGCACGAAACATCAAGCCCGTTTTGGTAGATAGTTGCCATAAAAAAAGCCCCCTTTCCCTGCCCCACTGTATGCGCAGAGAAAAAGAGCTGTGCGTTTTATTTTGGCTTCAGATCACAAGGCCGCCGTTTTGCCCGACCACCTGGCCGGTGATATAGCCGGTATTTTCGCCTGCCAGATACAAGAGCAGGTCCGCCACTTCCTCGGCTGTGCCAAGGCGGCCTACCGGCGTTTCCTCCGCCAGCTCGGCCTTGTCTTCGGCTGAAAAGCCGGCCATCATATCGGTTTCGATCACTCCGGGGGCTACGCAGTTTACGGTAATGCCGCTGAGGCCTTCTTCTTTGGCTAAGGCCTTGGTAAGGCCGATCAGCCCAGCCTTGGCCGCAGAATAGTGCACCTCGCAGCTGCCGCCGGTCTGCCCCCACATGCTGCTGACCATGATGATTCGCCCGAATTTGCGGCTTATCATGGCCGGCAACGCTGCCTGGCAGCAATGGAATGCGCCGGTAAGGTGTGTATCCAGCATGGTGTGCCATTCCTGCTCGGTAATATCAGTAAACAACTTTTGCTGGGCGATGCCCGCATTGCATATAAGGGTATCCGGCTCGCCAAATTCGGCCCGCACGCGGGCAAACAGAGCCTGCACCTGCGTACGGTCGGCCACATTGGCCTTTTGTGCCAGCACCCGGCCCGGAAATTCGGCCTCCAATGCTTTTGCTGCCTGCTCGCTGCGATGCCAGCAAAACGCCACACGGTAGCCTTCATTGGCAAATGCGCGCACAGCGGCCGCGCCGATGCCGCGGCTGCCGCCGGTGATCACGGCGATGCGTTCTTTCATAGCTGTGTGTTCCCCTTCCATTTTTTCTTCTGGCGCTTCTGGCGCAGCCGCTCAAAAAACTGCTGCATAAGGGCCGCGGCTTCTTCTTCACACAGGCCCTTTTCAATAATCGGATGGTGGTTGAACGGCAGGGCAAACAGATTGGTCAAGCCGCCGCAGCACCCGGCCTTGGGGTCGGCCGCGCCATACACCACCCTGCGCAAGCGGCTGTTGATGATAGCTCCGCTGCACATGGGGCAGGGCTCCAGTGTTACAAACAGCTCGCACTGCCAAAGCCGCCAGCCGCCCAGCTTTTCGCAGGCCCGGCTGATAGCCAGAAGCTCGGCATGGTGCGTGGCGTTTTTTTTAGTTTCCCGCGTATTGTGCGCCATGGCAATGGGTTCGCCATTCAGCGCCACCACTGCACCCACAGGCACTTCTTCTATATCCGCTGCCAGCCTTGCCTGCTCAAGCGCCAGCTGCATAAGCTCAAGGTCCGTCATAAGCTCATCACCTGTGCCAACACAAGGCAGGCAAATGCTGCCAGAAATACCGGGCTGTGTAAAAGCTGCCCATGCCCGGTGGAAAGATCGACCGGGTAAAACGCATTTGCAAAACGGCGGCGCTTTATGTACAGCACCGTCCCTATGGCCCACAGAACCACCAAAAGGTCGATCAGCGTGATTACAGCCGCCGCCAGCGAGGCATCGCCATACTGGTAGGCATAGCATTCCCAAAAGCCCAGCAGATTGTTGGCCCCGTGTAGGATCATGCCCAGGTGCAGATCACCGGTAAGCGTATAAATAAGGCCCAGCGCCAGGCCGCTTACGATGGCCGTAAGCATGGAGGCACCAAAGGCATGGGCTGCGCCAAACAGAAGTGCCTGCCCCCATACAGCCGTCCAGGGGCCAAGGGGCTGCAGCATGGGCTGCACGGTGCCCCGAAACAGCCATTCTTCCCCCACCGCCGGAATAATGCAAATGCAGAGCAGCTCTACCCAGAACCCTGCCCCGCGCGCCGGAAGCTGCATAGTTTCGCCCTGCGAAAAGATCAGGCCAAACACCAGGCTGGCAATAACGGTCAGCGCCAGAAAGAGCGGCAGCAGAACCGGCACGCTTTTTTGCAGCGGCAGCCCTGCGCGCGGCACAGGGCGCGGGCGGCGGCCAAAGCGGCCCGCTACCCAAACGGCCAGAGCCAGCGGCAGCGCCGAGAGCAGGATCACCACTACATACTGCACCGCCAGCGGCACGCCCACCGGCGATGCAAGGCTTGCGCCGGGATGCCACAGCATCATAAAAAAGCTGAACAGCTGCGGCAATACCGCCGCAAATACCTCAAACGAGATCACCGTCATTACCGCGCCGTAAATTGCATGGCTTACGCTGGGGCGCATTTTAGGGGTCGTCAATGCTCAGTGCCTCCTTTGGCCGTCGGTTCATTCCTCCGGCGGGGTCTCCTGCTGGTTTTGTTCTTCATATTCTTCGCTGGTAGGCGCAGCGGTATTGTCGCGGTCTGCCGCGATATACACATTGACCACCGTAGTTTCGGCATCAAAGCTTACAGCGGCCTCCGGCTCAGTGCGTGCCACCGTGCCTGCTGCATACTGCCCATCATTTGCCAGCATCAGCAGGCTGTATTTGATGCCTGCTTTATCCAGCTCTTCCACAGCCTTTTCCCGGGTAAAGCCAAAAATGCGCGGCATGGTGACCAGCTGCGGCCCGCGGCTGACGACCAGCTCTACCACACCGTTTTCCGGCATTACAGCCGAACCGGAAACCGGGTTCTGCCGAATGACCACGCCGCTTGCCGCCTCTGAGCTGTACTCTTCGGTAATGGTAAAGCGGTAGGCCATATATTCTTCTTGGTGCTGAATATCGCTGAGGCGTTTTCCCACAAAATTCGGCACGGTGAGCAGCTCGGCCTGCGCTTGGCTCGCAGCCTGGCTGGCCGCAGGCTCCTGCGCAGGCGGCTCGCGGTCGGTGAGCTTTAATATGCACCATCCCAGCAAAAGTGCCAGCACCAGAATGATTACGATCGCCGCCATCAATATGCTGCGCGTGCTCACGCTATTTTTAGGTTCCTTGCGGCTGCCGCTTGCCTGCAACATGGTGTGCGCCGTGGTCTGGCTGGCCAGCATGCCCATCAGCTCGGGCACATTCTGAATGCGGTCCTGCGGCTGCAGGGCCATGGCAGAAAGTAGAACATCGGAAAAATAGCTGGGGATTGCCGAGCTGAATTCTTCGGCTGGCTCCAGGCTATCCCGCGTTTGGCGCTGGCGAGCCGAAACCGGCACATGCCCGGTAGCCAGGCGGTAAGCCACAGCTGCCAAGGCATACACATCGGTATAGCGCCCCTCAAATTCCGCCATGGAATATTGCTCGGGCGCCATATAGCCCTCATAGATCTGACATTTCAGCTCACTTCCCGGGCAGCGCAGGCCCTGGGTGGCATATCCGCCCAGGCTTGCCGCACCGTCTTTTGTGATAAAGATGGTTTCCGGGCTGATGCCGCGGTGGATCAGCCCCGCCTTATGCATGGCCGCCGCCCCCTCCATGACCGGCTGCAGGATGCTGCGCACCTCCGCCGGGCGCAGAGGGCGCTTTGCGCGCAGATACTGGCTCAGAGTCTGGCCGCGTGCCTGCTCCATCACCGCATAGGTCGTGCCGTTTTCCCGCACAAGATCCAGCACGGCGGTAAGACCCGTGGCCGGTGTGATCTGCTGCAGGGTGGTATACAGCTCTTCAAAATCCATGCGGGTGGTTTTAAAGGGTACCTCTTTGTCTGCCTTGGCCTCAATGCCGCCATTCGGCAGGCGCGGGGCGCTGAGCGTAAGCGGAAAATACTCTTTAATGACCAGTGAAAGGCCCGAAGAGCGCTCTTTTGCCGCATAAAAATAACCCTCGCCGTCCTGCGCGAGCGCACGCACGATCAGATAGCGCCCGGCAAGCACCGTGCTCTCGGGCAGCGCATCCTCCATAGGCCAGCGCAGCGGGGTATGGCAAGAGGGGCACTCTGTGAGCCTTGCCCCCACATGCCCACCACAATATGGACATACCTTTGGCGTACTCATAGAGTGTCCCTCCCATAGTACTCATTTTTTTGCAGTGCCGATCCTCATAGCTTTTTCTCCTTTAGTATGTCGCAACTAAGGGAGCAGCGTATGTCACAGCAGAACGGCGGTATTGCACAGCCGCCGGGGCAATTTGCGAAAAAAGCACAAACAGCCCAATTCTGCAAGCTAAAATTTCTCGATATAACAGTAGCTTAAATCAGCGATCCAGATCGTCCTCGTTTTCGAGGTTATGCCACACATTCTGCACATCGTCGTTATCTTCCAGTGCATCCAGCAGCTTTGCCATCGAAGTCATCTGGTCTTCATCGGTGAGGGCAGTGGTGGTGCTGGGGATCATGGCCACATCAGCGCTCAGGAAGCTGTAGCCCTTATTTTCCAGAGCCTCGCGGACCTCTGAGAACATATCGGGATCGGTGGTGACCTGGGCCATATCTTCGCCTGCATCAAAGTCTTCTGCTCCGGCATCCAGAGCATCCATCATGGCTTCATCGGCATCTTTATCTTCCAGGTCCAGCACGATCAGACCCTTTTTGGTAAACAGGTAGCTCACGCAGCCCATAGCGCCCAGGTTGCCGCCGTTTTTATCAAAGTAATGGCGCATATCGGCAGCGGTGCGGTTGCGGTTGTCGGTGAGGGTCTCCACCATCATGGCAATGCCGCCGGGGCCGTAGCCCTCGTAAGTAATAGCCTCGAACTCGGTCTTATCCAGGCCCTCGGCCTTTTTGATGATGCGCTGAATGTTATCGTTGGGAACATTCAGGCTCTTAGCCTTGGCGATCAGATCGCGCAGCTTGCCGTTGTTGTTGGGGTCAGAGCCGCCCTCACGCACAGCCACACTGATCTCGCGGCCCACCTTGGTGAAGATCTTGGCCTTGGCGCCATCGGTTTTTTCTTTTTTACGCTTGATGTTGTTCCATTTGCTATGTCCAGACATATTGGTTCCTCCTGTATATCAGCCGTTTTTCGGGCATTAAGACTGCTTTCTCCTGCCGCAGCAAGGATAGCCGTAATATTATAGCACACTTTATGTGTTATTTCAAATTTCTGAGCGCTTTTGGGTAATGATTTTTTATTTTTCCGCCGCTGGCCTTGCCAAGCCCCAAGGGAAAGCCGTCTACCAGCACAGCGCACCAACCCTTTTGGGCGGTTTTGGCATCGATCTCTTCCCCGCGCAGCCAAGCCTCCGTGCGCGGGTCAGCCAACGTGAGCCTTTCGCAGTTGGTACACTCTGCCCCATACACCATAAACAGGTGATGCGCCGGTTCAAAGCGGCCTTTTTTGAGCGTTCCCGCACGAATACCGCCGCGCACGATGTGCAGCTTTTCCATTTCAGGTGGGTATTCCGCAGGCAGTACCACGGCTTCGCCTGCAAGGCGCGCTGTGCGGCCTGCCAATGCAGGGAAATACTCCTTTGCAAATTCTGCCCACTCCGGCACCGGTTTAGGCGGTTTTGTTTTGCTTTTTTTGGCTGCGGGGCGCTGTGCGGCCGTGGCATCAGGCGATTTTTGCAGCTTTGCAAGAAAATGCCCCTCACCGCCCTGGCAGGGCCAAATGCGGCGCATAAGGCTTACATCGGCCTTTGTGCCCAGCAGGCGGTTCTCTTCGCCGGGGCTGCCGAATGCCTGCGTGGTGGGCAGCAGCGTAAACTCCGGGTGCTTTTGCAGAAAGGCGCCTACCTGCGCTTCGTCTTCTTCGGGGGCAAAGGTGCAGGTGGAATATACCAGAATACCGCCTGGGGCCAGGCACCGCGCCGCATTCTCTAAGATCTGTGCTCCCAGCGCTGCACATTGGCGCACAAGGCCCTCGTTATGCTGCGCCATGGCCTGCGGCTCTTTGCGGAACATGCCCTCGCCCGAGCAGGGAGCATCGACCAGAACGCGGTCAAAAAAAGCAGGCAGAGCTTCGGCAATACGGCCGGTTTCCTCGTTTAAAACAACTGCATTGGGAAAGCCCATGCGCTCCAGATTGCTTTTGAGTATCTCGGCACGGCCTGCATTATATTCGTTGCTTACCAGCAGTCCCTGCCCTGCCAGCGCTGAGCCCAGCTGGCTGCTTTTGCCGCCGGGGGCCGCGCACAGATCCAGCACGCGCATACCGGGCCGCACCTCTAAAAGCTCTGCCGCCGAGCTGGCCGAGGGTTCCTGCGAGTAATAGACCCCTGCGTGGTAGTAGGGATGCCGCCCGGGCCTTACTTCTTCGTCCAGCAGCACGAGCCCTTGCCTGCAAAAGGGTGATGGCTCACAGGGGATATTCATATGCTGCGCTGCCCAGCCGGCTTCGGCGCGCAGGGCATTTATCGTGATGCCGCGCTCGGCACGCCGGCGGCGGGCCGCGTAAAAAATTTCATACCGGTCGCCCAGAAGTGATTTTTCGCGCTGTTCAAAATAGGCAAGGCTCATGGAAATCGATCCCCCAAAAAATAGTTGAATAAAGCTGCCCGCACCGGGGCAGACTCTGGTTGACGGGCAAAGCATTTACCGCCCGCATGAAAGAAGCTATCAAGCTATGAATGACCGTAATTCCAAAAGCAGCAGTTCCGTAAACTCCGGCAGCTCTTCCAATTCCAGCCACGCAAACAGCCACTCGAACGAGAGCAGCAAGAGCAGCAGCAACAAGCATCCCAACCAGTACACGGATTCCAAGAACAGCAAATAAGGCTTTGGGATCCTGCTTCTACGCAAAAAGCTGTGCCCTGAAAAACGGGGCACAGCTTTTTTTGCTGCTTGTAAAAGCCAAAAGGTCACTCTTTTTCTTCCGGCTCAAAATCCCGCCACAAAACATTCATAAGCTCTGCAATACGGTCGTTGCGGCCTTTTAAATACAGCCAGCCCAGCAGGCATTCAAAGCCTGTGGATGTGCGGTATTCCTCTACGCTGGCATGCTTGGCCACTGTGGCCTTATTGGCATTTTTGCCGCGGCGGAACACCGCGTGCTCTTCCTCGGTAAGCAGGGGCTCCAGCAGCTTCATTTCTAAAAACTGGCTGCGGGCCGACACATAGCGCACGGCCTCGGCATGCAGTTTACCGGGTAAAAGGCGGCTGCGCTCTACCAGGTGCTGGCGCACCAAAAGCTCCAGCACGCCATCGCCCATAAAGGCCAGGCTGAGCGGGTTCATTTCGCGGATATCGATTTGCGGTTCAGCTTCAAAAAGCATGCGCTGCGCCCCTTTCTTTAGAACACATAGTCGAACTGATACTCACCGATGAGAATGGTATCGTTTTCTTCTACGCCCTGGCGCACCAGCTCGTCCAGAATGCCGCTTTCACCCAGCTGCGTCTGGAAGTACTGCAGGCTTTCGTAGTCGTCTACATTGCTGCCCTCGAGGATACGCTCCAGCCAGGGGGCATCCACCGAGAAGGTGTGCGCTTCGGTTTTGGTAACGGTAAAGCTGCGCGCGCCCTCCTGGGCCTGCTGCTTTACATATTCGGGCTGGAAAATCTGGATCGGCGGCAGGTCTTTGAGCTTATCAAACACGATGCCGGGCAGGCTGTCGAGCCCCTGGCGGGTAGCCGCCGAGATAGGCAGGAACAAAAGGCCCTGACCCTCGATATAGTTTTTAAACTCTTCGATCTGCTCTTCGGTGGCCACATCGCACTTGTTGCCCAATACGATCTGCGGGCGCTTTGCCAACTCGGGGCTGAAGTTTTCCAACTCGGCGTTGATCTTTTCAAAATCCTCTTTGGGGTCGCGGCCCTCGCAGCCTGAAACATCCACCACATGCAGAAGCAGGCGGCAGCGCTCTACATGGCGCAGGAAATCATGGCCTAGGCCCACGCCCTCGCTGGCGCCCTCGATCAGGCCGGGGATATCGGCGGCCACAAAGCTCTGCTCGGGACCCACGCGCACCACGCCCAATACGGGCGAAAGCGTGGTAAAGTGATAATTGGCGATTTTGGGCTTGGCTGCACTGATCACGCTGATCAGCGTAGATTTACCCACATTGGGAAAACCGATCAGGCCCACATCGGCGATCACCTTTAATTCGAGCGTAATGTGCAGGTCTTCGCCGGGCATACCGGGTTTTGCGAATTTGGGGATTTGGCGGGTGGGCGTGGCAAAATGCACGTTGCCCCAGCCGCCCCTGCCGCCCTTTGCAATGACCACAGGCTCATTGCCCGAGATATCGGCGAT
>CAVGKH010000072.1:0-9872 GCA_963629755.1 Gemmiger sp. | reverse complement strand
GACTCTGGTAGAATGAAGTTACCACACAAACATTCAGAAAGGAGACAGCAAACTAACAGCGTTGCTGCTGCTTATACATAATCAAAGCTCCGTGTAAAAATCCTCCTGGCGGGCGGCATCATCGCCCAGTTCTTTGTCAATGGCGGCCTTGCGGCTGTCAAGCAGAAGCGATTGGCTGTAGTGGTAATAGCGGTCACAGCCGTTTTCACGGATAAAGCGCATACTGTCCTCGCCCAGGGTGAGCTCGGTCACAAATACCACAAGCTCCTGCCCCTGTGGGAAGGCATTTTCCATAAAATCGAAGCAGTGCTCCAGCGCTTCGCTGGCAGCGCCCACGGCCTCCTCGCGGCGGCGCACCTGGGCGTTAAAGCCCACACGCACAGCGGCAAAGGGCTCGCCATTGCCCAAATGGCTGCGCCACTGCTCCATCAGTGCGGCGGCACGGGTGCGGGCCGAGGTCTGGCGGCGGGTGAGAAGCCCGGCCTGCCGATCGTGCGAAAGGCGGCCTGCATAGGCCGACACCAGCGACTGATAAACAGCCTCAGAGTCGGCAGCTGTATCCAGCGCAGCACGGAAATCCTTGAGCAGGGCATAGCAGTCATCGGTAATGGCATCCTGGTCATGCGCGGCGGCAAAGCGCGCGTTCAGGCCGCTGATCAGCAGGCTGACCAAGCTGATGCGCTCGTCAAAGCCTGCCTTCAATACGCGCTGGTATACGCTGGGGGCCACATCGCCCGCAAAAATCTTTTCCACGCCGTAATCATCGCGATATTTGGCATACAGCTCAAGATAGGCGGCAAAATCGCGCGCGATCTCATCGTCCTGTAAATACTGGCGCACAAGTGCTTCGTCTGCGGCGATATGCAGCGCTTCATAGCTGTATAGCAGCACGGATAGGTCTTCCCAGCCGCGTGCTGTTACAAAGCGCGGGCCGCCTACATCGGCCGTGATCGAATAAAAGTGCTTGGGGCGCAGCTCCAGATAGGCCAGAATAGCCGGGTGGATTTGTTGTGCGCGGGCATATTCGCGCCATACCGGCAGGTCTGGCTCCAGGTCCATGCGGCGCACACGGTCGAGCGTAACGATATCAAAATCGCGCACGCTGCGGTTGTACTCGGGCGGGTTGCCCGCTGCGGCGATCAGCCAGCCCTCGGGCACTGGCTGGTTGCCGAAGGTCTTGCACTGCAAAAACTGCAGCATGGTGGGGGCCAAGGTCTCGCTTACACAGTTGATCTCGTCAATAAACAAAATGCCCTCGGTAAGGCCGGTATCCTCGATTTTCTGGTATACGCTGGCGATGATCTCGCTCATGGTGTATTCGGTCACGCTGCGGTCGGTGCCGCCGTAGTTCTTCTGCCGGATAAAGGGCAGGCCCACGGCGCTCTGGCGCGTGTGGTGCGTAATGGTATACGAAACCAGCCCTACGCCGCATTCCTGCGCTACCTGCTGCATGATCTGTGTTTTGCCAATGCCCGGGGGACCCATCAGCAGAATGGGACGCTGGCGCAGGGGTGGAATGATGTATTCGCCAAACTCATCCTTTTGCAGGTAGGCGCGCAGCGTATTTTTGATCTCTTCCTTGGCGCGTTTGATATTCATAGGCGTTTTGACCTCCGTAATATGGCAGATATTTTTTATATGCCATGCTTACATGATATGTTCATCGGGCTGCCAGTCCTCCTGCCAGAAGGGCTCGGCAGGAGGCGGGGCAAGGGCAAACTCTTCGCTGTCCAGCACAAGGCGCATGGCCCAGGGCGGTGTTTCGGGGCCGCTGCCCAAAAACAGAAAAGCCGTATCGTATTTCGGCACGCGGGTGGGATAGGTGCCCTTGCCATCGGTAAAATACAAAAGCCCGCGCGGCAGGGGCATTTCGCCGGTGGATACCAGCGCATCCACATGGTCAAAGGCGGGGCGAAAATCGGTACCGCCGCCGCCCAGCAGCGTAAAGCGGTTTAAATAGCCGTCCAGCTCGGCAGGGCTTTGCAAAACGGTATCCTGCCGCACGGCATCGTCGCATTGCAGAATGCGCAGGCGGCAGCGGTCAAAAAAGCTGCCGGAGGAGCGCAAAAGGGTAAAGGTCTCGGTCAAAAAGCCCTTTACAAGCGGCCCGCTGGTAGACTGGCTGGTGTCCAGCACGATCACAAGATCGTGGATCTTGCTGGATTCCCGCGTTTCCAGCGGCTCTAAAAGCGGCATATTGCCGTATACCTGCAGGCCATAGCTGTAAAAGCCCAGATCAAAAGAATCGGGGTCTAAATGCGGCTCCTCGCGCAGCACGGCAAAGCGGCGCAGAAAATCGCGGTAGCTGCGGCGGCTCTGCCCGGCTTTGATCTGTGCCGAGAGCGTTTCAACGCTCTGCCCGGCCTCGCGCTGCTGGCGGCTCTGCTCGGCCTCTACCTGCCTGCCACGCTTTTCCCACTCCTGCCCGGCCGAGGCCATAGGCGGTGAAAGCAGGTTTTCCTTGGGCCACAGGCCGTGCTCGTCTACGAAAAATTCGTAAAAAAGCTTTTGCAGCTGCTCGGGGCTGCACTGCAGCGCCAGATAGCGGTAGATGGGCCCGGCGGCAACAGGGCCATCGGCTGAAAGCTGCCGGTACAGCTGTGTACGCACCCAGCTTAAAGGGCGGCGCAGCGAGGGGGCATTCAGCCCGTCAATGCAGTATTCCACGGCAATATCACAGGCAAGATCCCAGAGGTTTTTATCGCGGCTACCGCGCAGCCACAAATGCCGAAACAGGCAGTGCAGCACGGTGTGCAGGTAGGCGCGGCTCAGTGCTTTGCGGTTATGCTGCCACAGCTCGATGATATGCGGCGGCAGAAAGCGCAGGGAAAGGCCGTCGGTATATAAGGCTGAGCCGCTTTCGGCACACTGCCAGGGCAGGGCTGATAAAACCGGGTTTAAAAAGCGCAGCTCTAAATAAAGTTCGCTGCGCACGACCTCCAGTATGCGGCGGGCCATCTGCTCCTGCCATTCGGCCTGAGACTGCGGTTTTGGCATGATGAGCGGCACCTCCCTTTTGGCAAAGATCTATGCGAACATTATAGCATATCCGGCAGCCTGTGCGCTACGAAGCTGCACAGCTTATGTGCTCAAAACAAATCGGGCGTGCCGGAAAAATTTTCAGACTGCCGGCGGCAGTGTGCGCGGTATTCTGTGGGGGTAAAGCCCAGATATTTGGTAAACAGCTTGGTAAAATGCGCGGGATTCTGATAGCCCATTTTCCAGGTGATCTCAGAAATGCTCTGATCGGTGTGCTGCAGCAAAAATAGCGAATGCGTCATGCGGTAATAAATAATATAATTGATGGGCGAAAGTCCTGTGCTTTGGTGAAACAGGCGGCTCATATGGGCAGGGCTGATATTAAAGCGGCGGCAGAGAATCTCCAGCGTAAGCTTTTCGTGGTAGTGCTCTGCAATAAAGGCCAGCACATCGTGAATGGCAAGCTTGCCGGTGCTAAGCGGCTGAATCGAAAGCTGCTCAGCCTGGCTGAACACAAACAGCAGCAGGCTGTAAAGAGTGCTTTGCACAAGCGCATCGGCGGTAAAGCTGTTTTGCTGCAGGTGCTTACTCAAAATCTGCAGCGAATCCTGCAAATAGCGCAGATGCCCGCTGAGGGGAATTGCCAGGCCGGAGCCGCTGTTGATCCAGGGGTCAAGCGCGGGGTCTGGCCCCTGCAGCGAAAAGCCAATGCTGTAATAGCAAAACTCTGAGCCAGGGCCGCCGGAGTAATAGTGTAGCATATGCGGGGGAACCAGGCACACATGGCCGGGCGCAATGTCTGTTATCAGGCTGCCGATATGCATTTGCCCCTGCCCCTTTGTAACAATGATCAGCTCCGGGCGGGAATGCTGGTGCCAAAAATAATGCCAGCGGGGGCTGTAGTCCATGTAAGAAAAATGCTCGATGGATAAAAAAGGCGCCGGAAGCGGATTGCTGTGAGAGGCAGAAGCGTTGCTGCGAAAATCAATGGATATCATAGGCATCCTCCTGCGGCTCATTTTATCACAGAATGGGTAAAATGACAATTTTAAAATCTAAAATGAGAATATAGCGATAATATTAAACAATAATATCCGAATTTTGCATAATAAATGATAAGAATAAAAGAAAAGATGATAAGATAACGCATTGTGCATAAAGCGAGCAGAGCGTAGAATAAAAGCAGTAAAAAGATGTGGCCACATCGCAGGAATCGGAACATAAAGGAGGAACTGATCATGACATTTTCCATGATCTTAACACTGATCGCGTTTTGCTTTGTATGTGTAGCGCTGAGCTGGAAAAAGATCCCAACCAACCTCGGCCTGATCTGCACCATTACCGTGCTTTGGCTGGCCGGTGTGCTGACGGCAGAAGAGGCCTGGGGCAACTTTGTCGGCAATACCGTGCTTTCCACGGTCGGTATGATCGTGGTAGGCGCGGCGCTGCAAAAAACAAGCCTGCTGGATAAGATCGCTGCGGCGCTCAGCCGTGCAAAGGGCGGCGAAAGGATGATCGTTGTCTGGGCAATGCTTTTTCCGTTTATAATGTGCCAGTTTATGGGAGCCACCCCTGCGATGGTGGTGTGCCTGCCCATGCTGGCAAAGCTGGCTGAGCATGCGGGTGTTTCGAAAAAGCGAATGATCCTGCCCGCCGCCTTGGGGGCACAGCTTGGCATCGGATTTTTCCCCATTGGCATGAGCTCGGTACTGTTTTTGCAGAAAAATGAGTTTTTATCCAACCTTGGCAGCAGTGAAAGCATGAATATCATGGACATCTGCGCCTCGCGTATTCCCGGTGCAGTGGTCGCCATGCTGTTTGTGATTTTGGTAGGCTATAAGCTGCTTCCGCAGGATAATGACGGCGTAGCGATCAGCGAAAATGAGGCGCTGGAAAAATCGCTGAAAAGCAGTATGGAACGCTGGAAGGAACTTGCGGTTTATGTGATTTTTATCGGCACAGTGGTGGCTTTGTTCTTTAACCATACTCTTGGGCTTACGACCGGGCAGATATCTATCACGGCGGCGCTGCTCTGCGTGCTGATCGGTGCATTGAGCGGCCAGGCAGCGGTGGATTCGCTTACCCACAGCCCTGTGGTAATGATCGGCTGCATGCTCTCTATGGCTACGGCGCTCACAAAGAGCGGCGTGGGTGACATCATTGCAGAATATCTGGGCGGCATGATCGGCAACAGCGATAATATCGCGGTGGTCGTGGGCGGCTTCTTCCTGCTGTGCGCTGTGCTTACACAGGTGCTGGAAAACGGCGGTCTGGTAAATATTTTAACGCCGCTTGCTATTTTGGCCTGCATGAACAACGGCGTAAGCGCACTGCCGGTAATCTGCGCTATTGAGCTTTCATCTATTACCGCTATCATGACCCCCATGGCCTCGGCTACGGCTGCCACGGCATTTGGCGCAGGCAACTATACCATTAAGCAGGCGGTAAAGTTTGGCCTGCCCGTGATCTTGATCGAAATGCTGGTTTCGATCATCTGGATGCCGATCTACTTTGGCGTATAAGGTATGTAAAAGGAGAAAAACTCATGGATCATCTTACATTTGACCCCAGCGTATACGAAGTGCGCACGCTGGAAATGGAAGGCCGAACGATCACCTTTCGGGCCTTTTTAAACCGCGTGTATGTAAATGCCCCGGTGCAGTGCGAATATCAAAAGCTGAATCTGTTTGTGCCGGAAGCTTACTACCAGGGGAAAAGCATAAACGGATATACGGCCAGCACCGCGCCGATCTTTTTGCCGAACAGCATTGGCGCTTACATGAGCGGCCGAGCAGATGAGCCGGGCCCCAATTTCCGCGGCTTTGCCAGGGGGCAGATCAACGCGCTGTTTACGGCAATCGAACGAGGCTATGTGGTGGCTGCCCCCGCGGCGCGCGGCCGTGACCTGCGCAGTGAAAGCAGGCAGGCTATCGGCGCAGCCCCAGCGGCGATCATTGATTTAAAAGCGGCGGTGCGCTATCTGCGGCATAACCGGGAGAAGATTCCCGGCGATACCGAAAAGATTATCAGCGACGGAACCAGTGCAGGCGGCGCAATGTCGGCTCTGCTGGCTGTAAGCGGAAATGCGGCGGAGTATGAGCCATATTTAAAAGAGCTTGGCGCGGCGAAAGAGCGTGACGATATTTTTGCTGCCTTCTGCTTTTGTCCCATCATGAACCTGCAGCATGCCGACATGGCCTATGAGTGGCTTTTGCAGGGGCTTGATCACTTTGAGAGCGTTCATTTTGTAAAAACAAACGGCCTGATCAATATGGAGCCATGGACGGGTGAGCAGAACGAAGCCCAGAAAGCGGCGGGCGAGGAACTGCGCAAAGAATTTTATGCCTATGTAAATGCCCTGCATCTGCCCGATGGAAATGGCGGCTTTTTGCAGCTGGACGAAAACGGCCGGGGAAGCTTTTATGAAAAGGTGGTCGCTTATATGGCAAAAGCGGCCCAAAAGGCGATACAAGAGGGCACGCAAACACCCGATGAAGCATATCTCCGCGTAGAAAATGGGCAGGTAACGGCATTTGACCTGCAAAAATATATGGCTTCCATGGGCCGCATGAAGCCCTGCCCGGCATTTGACGGCTGGGATGCCGCAAACCCCGAAAACGAAGAGTTTGCAAGCGGAACGCTGCAGGGCGCACATTTTGCCGAAAATTCCCAAAAGCATGATACAGCCGGGGCACCCATGGCAGCACAGCAGGTGATCGACATGATGGACCCCATGCATTATGCACGCGGCGGGGCAGACAGGGCCAGGCATATGTGGATCCGCCACGGCGCGGCCGACCGGCATACCAGCTGGGCTGTTCCGGTGCTTTTTGCCGAGGCGCTCAAGGCCTCGGGCGTGCCCGATGTGAATATGGCCTTTGCCTGGAAAAGAGACCACAGCGGCGATTATGATATGCCGCAAATGTTTGACTGGGCCGATGCGATCTGCAAAGAAGAAACCTAAACCAATTCCTTAAAAACCATATATCGAAACCGAAAAAAGCCCGATGCCAATGCACCGGGCTTTTTTCGTCAAGCAGCTTTAAAGCATTCTATAAAAACAGCTCTGGCGGATTTTGACTAAGCAAAAAATATAGCCCCTGCCGACAGCATACGCCACCGGCAGGGGCTATTCAAGCATTTATTCCAGAACGAGTGAACGACACACGCTTAGGAACCTTCATCAGATCAATCAGGCAGCAGCTTCCAGGCTCTCCTGCAGGGTGGTGCCCAGGCCGCCGATGCTCTCGTCGATGCTGCTGTACAGAGCCTTCACGCCGTCCAGATTCAAGATCTCATCAAAGAAGGCATCATCGTAGGTGATAATGGTCATACCGGCGCTTTCCAGGTCGGCCTGGTTGGTCTCGTCAATGCTCTTCAGCTGCGGGCGCATTTCGGCCATAGCCTCATTGGCGGCCTGCTGCAGAGCCTGCTGGTAAGCGGGATCAAGGCTGTTGAACTTATCATTGTTGATGCTCAGCTGGTTGCAGTACAAAATGTGGTTGGTGTTTGCCAGATACTTCTGCACTTCGTTCAGGTTGGCGCCCTTTACGGTATCAGAAGCATTCTCTTCGGCAGTGATGGTGCCGCTCTGCAGAGCAAAGTAAACCTCGGCCCATGCCAGAGGAGTAGGCTCAGCGCCGATGGCAGTCCAGAAAGCCATGTGGTTGGCGTTCTCCATGGTGCGGATCTGCAGGCCCTTGAAGTCGGCCAGCGTCTGCAGGTCGGTGTTGGAGGTGGTCAAACGGTAAGTAGCGTTCTGCAAGAAGCCCAGCAGATGCATATCGGCCTCTTCATAAGCAGCGTTCAGGGTCTGGCGAACCTCGCTGTCCTCGCCGTTCAGCACCTTGTCGATGGTGTCGCCGTCATACTTGGCAAATACCATGGGCAGGTCAAACAGGGCCAGGTCAGGCACAAAGGATACCATAGGTGCGATCTGGCAGCCTACCAGGTCGATATCACCGCTCTGCATCTGGCGCAGGATATCCACATCGTTGCCCAGATCGCCGTTGGTGTGCAGGTCGATGGTCAGCTGGCCGCCGGTGATCTCCTCTACCTTAGCAGCAAAAGCTTCGTCAAACAGCTGTCCGGCAGCGCCCTTGGCGGCAGAGTCAGCCAGAACCAGCTCTACGGGGTCAAGATCCTCGTAGGCGGCAGTGTCACCGGCCGAAGCAGCGGGGGCAGCAGCCGAGGCCGTGCCCGAAGCAGCGGGAGCAGCGCTGGAAGCGGAAGAGCCGCCGCAGGCTGCCAAAGACATGGCCATGGAACCGGCCAAAACAGCAGAGATGATTTTTTTCATGGTTTTAGTCCTCCTTGTTCGTATACAAAATAACCAGAACTGCCGATGGCAGCTCGTGATACCAATTTAATACTGCAAACCGCCGTTTACATCCAGCACTTCGCCGGTGGTCCAGGCGGCATCGTCACTGCCCATATAGGCAACGGCGGCGGCAATATCATCCAGCTCGCCCATGCGGCCCAGGCGGATACCGCTCGAAAGCACTTTAATACGCTCGGGGTCCATCGAAGCGAACATTTTTCCCTTCAGGGGGCCGGGGGCTACGCTGTTTACGGTAATGCCGTCGGGGCCCAGCACATAGCCCAGGTTGATGACCAGGCCGTTTACACCGGCCTTGGTAGCGGCGTAGTTCACACCCACATCACGGCCCGTGCGGCCGCCGATGGAAGAGATCACCACGATATGTCCATAATGGCGCTTGCGCATGTTGGGCACCACGGCCTTGCAGGCATGGTATACACCGGTGAGGTTGATGTCTACCACATCCTGCCAGTCTTTTTCGGTCATTTCCTCAATGTCCATGTGGCGGGTGATACCGGCGGTAGCCAGCAGGGTATCGATCTGGCCCCACTTTGCCAGCACGGCGGCCACAGCGGCATCACAAGATTCCATGCTGCGCACATCGCACTGCACGCCCATCACACGGTCAGCGGCAAAACCGGCAGCCTGCATATCGGCAGCGGCCTGCTCCAGAGCCTTTTCACTGAAATCGGCAAAGGCAATCTTGGCACCCTCCGAAAGCATACGCTTGGCGGCGGCTCCGGCCACATCGCCTGCACCGGTGATCAGAACAACTTTGTTTTCAAAACGATCCATGATTCAGCACTCCTTTTTTAATTCGCCGCAGGCAGCAGGCAAAGCACCTGCTTTGCCCGGCCGCCGCAGCTTTTTGTATATGGACAACGGAGAAAAACAATAAATAAGTATCAATTACGCTTCGCCCAGCACCTTTTTGGCGGCCTGCAGCGCTTTGCGGGTGTGCTCTTCAAAGCCGTATTCTGCCAAACGCTTTTCATGCGGTACTTCCAGCCCCAGCATAATATTTTTGTTGGGAATAGCGGCAATGATGTCGGCAATGGGGGCTGCACCTTCACCGGGATACAGGCGCTCGGCACGGCCGGTATGCGTAAGGCTTTCGAGGTCGGTGGGAATAGGCTTTTCGCAGTCGCACAAATGCGCGTAGCGGAACCATCCGGCAGGGCAGGCTTTCAACTCGTCCAGCGCTACCTTAGAGCGGTAAAAATGCAGGGCATCCACCAAAACGCCCGCGTTTGCGCGGTTTACCTGCTTCAAAAGGTCTGCCGTCTGCTGCAGGTTGCCAACAGAAGCCCAGGTAACAAACTCAACATTCACCGTAAGGCCATACTGCTTGCATAAATCACACAGCAGGGCAAACTGTTCGGTGTAAAACTCTTTGTTGTCAGACCAGATATTCGTGGTCACATGCTGCACGCCCATTTCAGCGGCGGCTTCCAGATAAGGCTCATGGTCGCGCACATCCACACCATCGGCAATGCGTGCGATCTCGGTATCCTTATAAAGAATGCCGGTCTCCTGCAGGGCGGCCTGCGTTTCACGGCGCAGGGCCTTATCG
>CAVGKH010000071.1:0-10016 GCA_963629755.1 Gemmiger sp. | reverse complement strand
AGCACAGCCAGGGCAAGCACCAGCGTATCGGTGGCGGCCAAGCTGAGCCAGAGGCCCGTTATTCCAAACAGGTGCGAAAGCACAAACGCCATAGGCACAATGAGTACCAACCCACGCAGAAGGGCGATGGCAAAGCCCTTGCTCGCCCGGCCCACCGCGCTGTAATAGGCCGAAAGCACAATGTTGGCCCCGCCTGCAAACAGATACAAAAAATACAGCCGCACACCGGGCTTTGCCAAGGCTGCCAGCTCAGCGCTGCCCTCGCTGTTGAATACGCTCACCAGGGCATCGGTGCCTGCAAACATGCTGAGATACATAGCCGCGGCCAGCACAAGGCCCGACAGCAGGCCTACACGCAAAAGGCGGGCAACATTTTCTTCGTTACCCCGGCCGCGCTCACGACTAAGCAGCGGCTGCATGCCCTGCGAAATGCCGCTGAACAGCGCCGCCACCACCAGCGCAATGTTGCTGATCACGCCGTAGGCAGCTACCGCCACATTGCCCGCAAGGCCCAAAAGAATGGCGTTAAAGCTGAAGATCACCACGCCGTTGGCGGTTTCGGTAACAAAACCGGCGCTGCCCAGGTGAATGATATCGGCCACGGGCGCCCATTTGGGGGTTATGCGCATAAAATGAAAGCGGTTTTTCTTTTTGATAAAATGCACGCTCAGCGTAAGCAGGCTTACAATGGGCGAGCAGCCTGTGGCCAGCGCCGCGCCGAACATGCCCAGCCCCATGGGGAAAATAAAAATATAGTCAAACACAATGTTGAACAGGCTGCCGAACAGCGTGCCCAGCATTACCAACTTAGGCGCGCCGTCGTTTCGCACAAAGGCCTGCACATTATAGTTGAGCAAAAAGAACGGCGTAAACAGCAGGCACACCATAAGGTATTCGGTCGTTACCGGCAGCACCTCGCCCTGTGCACCCAGCAATGCGGCCAGCTTTGCGGGGGCAAGCTCCATGAGCAGAAACGGCACCGAGCAGATAAGGTTGAGCCACACCGCATAGGTAAAGGCTTTTTCGTCTTGCCGCAGAGCATAGCGCGTGCCCGCGCCGATGCCCACCATGGCCCCCAGGCCAAACACGATGTTAAAAAACGGCAATGCGATATTGAGGGCAGCCAAGCCTAGGCTGCCCATACCGCGTGAAATAAAATAGGTATCGGCCAGAATATAGCAGCTGTTGCCCGCCAGACCCAGCATGCTGGGGCCCACATAGCGGGCGAACTCTGCTTCGATAGATTTTTGCAATGAAGTTTCTCCTTTTTCAGAAAAAACACCTTTCCGCAGGGAGCATTGCCTGCAGAAAGGTGTTTTGATTTATAGCGGCTTCACCAAAACAGTCATATTGCCCTGCTCGGCGTGGCGCTGTTCGGCCAAGGCGCGGGGCCAGAGCGTGGGGCTGCACGCAGCGTGCAGCGGGTCATTGAACCAGTAGTTTTCCTCGTCCATATCCACCAGCAGCATGCAGTGCTCATTGCTGCGCCAGTGAAAGATCTCGCCGGAATCTTCTAAGATCCAATCCGGCCCGGGAATGGCGGGCTTGGCATCGATCGTAGCCCAATACGGCACCGGAATGCCCGCGGCCAGGCTTTTTGCCAGGGCTTCGGGCGACGCGCCGTCGGCTGCTTCGGCCCGGTATGGGATCTCGAGCACGGTGAATGCCTTATTCAAAAAGCGTGCCAGCGCGCCCGACCAGCAGCCCATGCCGTCAGGGTCGGCCGGGTCACCCGCAAATACCTTTCGCGGGTCGGGGCCGATGGTCCGGCCGTTTTGCTGTGAAAACGGGCGGCACTCCAAAAACTCACTCACCCAGCGCTCCATCGTGATAGGAGCGCCCAGGGCGTGCAGCAGCATCACGGCCGCAGCACTTTCGCAGCCGGTGGGCCAGCTTTGGGTCTGGTCGATGCAGGGAACTGTAATTCTACTCATACGGCAGCGGTATCTTTGGCCTCGGCCTTATCCGTGACAAACTTTTTCAGGCAGGTGAGCACACCGATCAGCATAGCCACACACAGAACCAGCGTGATGATCCAGTTTTTGCAGATGCCCGCGATCACATAGCCGATCACGCAGATCACGGCCACGATGACGGCATACTGCATTTGCGTTTGCACATGGTTGATATGGTTACACTGCGCGCCTGCGCTGGACATGATGGTGGTATCGGAAATGGGCGAGACATGGTCGCCGCACACAGCACCGGCCAGAACCGCCGAAACAGCAATGATCATCATTTGGCTGTCGATGCCGTTGAACATTTCTACTACGATGGGCACCAGAATGGCAAAGGTGCCCCACGAGGTGCCGCTGGAGAACGCCAAAAACAGCGCGATGGCAAACATGACAGCGGGCACAAAGATGCTTGCGCGTGCGTTTTCGCCTACGATGCTGCGCACATACTCGCCAATGCCCAAATTATCGCCCATGCCCTTCAGAGTCCAGGCAAAGGTCAAAATCAGGATCGAGGCGGCCATAAGCTTTGCGCCCTCGGGCAGTGCGCCCATAAAGTCGTGCAGACCCACCACGCGGCGGGGAATGTAGAGCACGAACATAAACAACAGCGTGACCACCGTGGCAAAGATCAGGCTCAGGGTAGCGTTGCAGTTAGCAAAGCAGTTGACAAGGCCGACTTCGCCTTCCAGATGGCCGGTATAGATCATGGCGAACACAGCGCTGGCGATCAGTACCAGCACGGGCAGCACCAGGTCCATCACCTTACCGCTGGTTTTGATCTTGGGGTCCTCAGCGATATTCTGGAACTCCTCGCCGCCCGTGGTAAACAGATCGCCCTTCGCGGCGTTGCGCTCATGCGTGAGCATGGTGCCGAAATCAATATTGCGCACACTGATATAGAACACCATGACCAGCGTGAGCAGTGCATACAGGTTAAAGGGAATGGTGCTCAAGAACAACTGAAAGCCGGTGAGCGCGCCGCCCTCGGGCACATAGCTGTTGACGGCTGCCGCCCAGCTGGAAATAGGCGCGATGATGCACACGGGCGCTGCCGTAGCATCGATGATGTAGGCCAGCTTGGCGCGCGAGATATTAAAGCGGTCGGTGACCGGGCGCATGACAGAGCCCACCGTAAGGCAGTTGAAATAGTCATCCACAAAGATCAGGCAACCCAGGCCCGAAGTGGCCAGCAGGGCCTGGCGCTTATTGCGGATGTGGCGGCTGGCCCAATCGCCATAGGCAGCCGAGCCGCCCGAGCGTTGCATAAGCACGATGATCATGCCCAGCAGAACATCGAAAATAATGATGTTCATATCCATGCTGTTGACCATGGTGCTGAACAGCGTTTCAAAGGTGCCCCAAGGGCTGAAATTGGCCGTGAACAGTGCGCCCAGCAGCACGCCGATAAACAGCGAGCTGTATACTTCCTTGGTGATCAGTGCCAGCACAATGGCAGTCACCGGGGGCACCAGCGACCAGAATGTGCCAAACATTGCACTTTCCATGATGGTTTCCTCCTAGAAATGCGCGCATGCGCCCCTGAACGGCGCTGCGCGGAATTTGCGAATATTTTTATTATCACTTTAAACCGCTGAATTGTCAACCAAAAACGCCAAAAAAACGCCGCAAATCCAGCATTTCAGCGCTTTTGCGCCGCCGGGTGTACCTGCTGCACGCACAGGGTATCGTTCTGCACGGTAAAATGCACCTCAAGGCCCGCAAATTCCAGGCCGTATACGCGGGCAGGGTCTTCCTGGTAAGCGGGGCGCGGGTCCTGCTCAAGCACCTGGGTAAGGGCGCGCTGCTTTTCGGGCGGCACGGCCTGCAGGGTACCGGGAGCATAGGTCACGGCCAGCTTCCGCAGGCCTGTGTGCTCGGTAAAGCCGGCCCGGGCGTTGGGGTGGCTGTCGGTAAACGGCAGGTAGGGCTTGATATCCAGAATGGGCGTTTCATTCATGAGGTCGGCCCCCGACACCCAGATCACGGGGCCCTCGGGGGTATCCGGCTCGATTTTTTCCAGCTTTACGCTGGAAAGGCCGATGGCATTAGGCCGGAACGGCGAGCGCGTGGCAAACACGCCCATGCGCGTGTTGCCCCCAAGGCGCGGCGGGCGCACCGTAGGGTTCCAGCTGTCGCGCACAGCGCGGCTGAACTGCCAGACCAACCAGAGGTAATCGTAATCCTGCATGCCGCGCAGTGCATCGGCATTGCGGTATTCGGGGGTAAAAACGATCTTCGCCAAAAGGTCGGGCGCAAGGCCGCTTTGGCGCGGCACGCCGAACTTGGTGGCAAACTCGGTGTGGATATGGGCAATGATCTTGACCGGGAAAATTTGAGGCTCGCTCATTTCAGCCCTCCTTGGCGGGCTCTTCGCCGTGCAGCTCTACAAAGGTGGGCTGATGGTGCAGTGCGGGCAGCAGCGTTTCAAACAGGTCTTTGGTTTTAAAGCGGATACTGCTGGTGTTGATCATAGGGTGGCAGGCAAAATACTCCGGCTTCTGCAGGTCAGCATCGACCAGCAGGCGCACCCTTTGCTCGGTATCGTTCATCAGGCCCATCACCGTAACGCTGCCGGGGGTGAGGTCAAGCAGATCAGCCAGCAGGTCTTCATCGGCAAAGCTGAGGCGCGCCACGCCCAGCTGCGCAGAGAGTTCTTTGGTTTTAAAGGTTTTGTGGGCCGGCATGGTAAGCAGGTAAAAATTGGTTTTCTGGCGGTTGCAGAGAAACAAGTTTTTGCAGATGCCGCAGCCCAATGTAATGGCTACCTCATCGCAGTCGTTCATGGTAGCGGCGGCCGGGTGGTCTACGCGCTCATAGGCAATGTGCAGGCTGTCGAGCAGGTCGTAGCAGCGCTGCTCTTTAACAAGGCGTTCGGCGCAGTTTTCCGGGCGGCCGGCAGTAAGGGTATATTCCATAAAAAGGGCTCCTTTCTTTTGAAAATTTTATGGTTATGTTTTGGGAAATTACCAGGGTAAAGGAACGGTCAGCCTGCCGATAAAGTATATATTGGGGGGGCAATATGCATCGCCGTTCGGGCTGACCCCCCTTATGTTATGCGTAAACCTTATAAACAAGCAAGTAGGGGCCTGCATTGCAGGCCCAAAGGCGTGTGCATTATTTTTATCGTCCTACTTGCGCTCTGCGAACGGGCTTGCAGTGCAAGCCCCTACAGGATACTTATAAAGCTTAATGCAGTTCACCTAAGAATGGCCATTATGCGGTGAGGAACATTTGGCCGAAAGGCCAACCGTGACGAACCACATGGTGACCATTCGGCTCTATGCGCCAACCTCTAATTTACCCTACCACGGTGGGAACGGCGTCTTTTTCGATGGGGCACACATAGCCTGCTTTACTGCGGCGGGCAAATTCTTCTTTGGCCTTTTCAAGTACCTCGGGCTGTTCAAACAAGTCAATGGCAGTATCGGCCATGACCTTGGCTGCATACAGCATGCCCTTTTGGCCAATGCTGCCGCCGCCGCACGAAACATTCTGCCATGAATGGCCCGGTGCGCCGCTGGGGAATGTGACCGCGTAGCACTGCACGGTGGGGGTCTGCCAGCTCACATCGCCCACATCGGTGCTGCCGGCCGAAAAGGCGGTGGTGCTGTGCAGCGGCACCACAAAATCGTTCAGTGCGCGGGTGCCGTTCTGCGTGGCCTGCTCGAGCCATTCTTTTTCTTCGTCACTGGAATCGCTCAAAACGCCGGGCATGGCCTCGGTGTTATAGGTAGCCTTCAGCGCAGCAGCAAAGTCGCGCTCGGCCTGGGTATAGGTGGGCTGAGGCACATCTTCCAGGTTCTGCTGCATGACCTTTTCCAGCGTGTAGTTGGGCACCAGCTCAGACGTGCCGTCAATAAACTGGCGCTCCATGGTGGTTTCGGTCATAAGGGCCGCACCCTGGGCAATTTTATCCACGCGGGCTAAAAGCTTGATGCTGTCACGCACCTTGTTGGCGCGCACCATATACAGCATGGCGGCGGTGGGCTGCACCACATTGGGCGAAATGCCGCCATCATCTACAAAGGCATAATGCACGCGGCACTCGTTGCTCATGTGCTCGCGCAGGAATTGCACGCCCACATTCATAAGCTCGGCGGCATCCAGTGCGCTGCGGCCGTCCTCGGGGGCGCTGGCCGCATGGCTGGCAATGCCCTTAAAGCGGTAGATCACCTGAATGCTCGAATTGTTGGTGCCGCTGTGAACCATGTTGATATCGCCGGGGTGCCAGGTAACAGCAGCATCCAGCTTAGCCCACTCGTTTTCGCGTGCCAAGAACGCTTTGCCGGAACCGCCCTCTTCGCCGGGGCAGCCGAAAAAGATCACGGTGCCCTGCTTGCCGGTAGTCTCCAGATAATTTTTTACGGCAAAAGCAGCGCCGAGCGCACCTGCACCCAGCATGTTATGGCCGCAGCCATGGCCCGCGCCGTGCGGCGTAAGAAATTCCTGATGCGTTGCGCCCTTTACCTGACTCAGGCCGGAAAGTGCATCGAATTCCCCCAGAATACCAATAACAGGGCGGCCGCTGCCCCAGCTGCCGCAGAAAGCGGTTTTGATGCCCGACATATTTTCCGTTACAGTAAAGCCGCCCTTGCGCAGCTCTTCACAGTAGCGTGCGGCAGCCTTGAACTCCTGCAGCGAAAGCTCGGGGTTCTGCCAGATATATTCGCTTACATCAGTAAAAATTTTTGCATTCCGGTCGATGTATTCAGCCGCTTTCTTTTTTGCTTCACTCAGCATAATAGGTTCCTTCCCCCCATGATAGGGGCTCTTTTAAAAACAAAACGCCCCGCCAGAAAGCTTTTTCCGGCGGGGCGCACAGGCAGCGCCGCTGCCCTCTTTTTTATAATACCTTGCTCAAAAACTCCTGCAAACGGGGGTTCTGAGGGTGCTCAAAGATCTGCCCGGGCGTGCCCTGCTCTAAGATCTTGCCGTGGTCGATAAAGATCACACGGCTGGCCACTTCGCGCGCAAAGCCCATCTCGTGCGTTACGGTAACCATGGTCATGCCCTCTTTGGCGAGGTCTTTCATAACATCCAGCACCTCGCCCACCATTTCGGGGTCAAGCGCGCTGGTAGGCTCGTCAAACAGCATTACCTCCGGCTCCATGCACAGCGCGCGCACAATGGCCACACGCTGCTTCTGGCCGCCCGAAAGCTGCACGGGGTAAGCGCACGCACGGTCTTTTAAGCCTACACGATCCAGCAGCTTGAGTGCCTTTTCTTCGGCAGCCGCTTTATCCATGTGCTTTACTTTGATTGGCGCAATGGTGAGGTTTTCCAGAATGGTCTTATGCGGGAACAGGTTGAAGTGCTGGAACACCATGCCCATTTTCTGGCGGTGCTCGTCCAGGTTCACCTTGCCGCCTGCAATATCCACCCCATGAAACACGATCTTGCCCTCGGTGGGCTCTTCCAGCAGGTTTAGGCTGCGCAGGAAAGTAGACTTGCCGCTGCCCGAGGGGCCGATCACTACCATCACATCGCCCTTATTCACATCGATATCAATGCCGTCCAGAGCGCGAATTTTACCGTGGTTATAATGCTTTTTAAGGCCTTCCACATGGATCAGAGTTTCAGCGTTTGTCACTTTGACGCATCCTCCTTTCAATATACTGGATAAGCTGCGAGGTGGGGAAGCACAGGCAGAAGTAAAGTGCTGTAGCTACCAGCAGAGGCTCTGCCGTGATAAAGCTGGCCGACTGCACGCTGCGCACATTGAACATGATATCCTGCACGCCCACAGTGTAGCACACCGAGCTCTCTTTGATGATGGTCACGAATTCATTGGCCACAGCGGGCAGAATATTTTTGATGGCCTGCGGCATTATGATAGAGAAAAGGGTCATGCGCTTGCTCATACCAAGGCTGCGGGCAGCTTCGGTCTGGCCGATATCCACGCCCTCAATGCCGCCGCGGATCACATCGCTCAAATAGCCGCCGCTGTTCAGGCTGAGCGCCACCACGCCGGGCACAAAGCGCTCAAACTGGATAAAGCCCAAAAAAGTGAATTTGGGCAGCGGTACATAGCCGAATACGATGAAATAGATCAAGAAGATCTGCACCAGCATGGGGGTACAGCGCACAAACTGCACATAAACACTGGCAACAAATTTAAACGGGTTGAATTTGGAGAGCCAAATCAAAAAATCCTGTGTTTTTTCGCTCTTGCATTTGTGTTTTGCCAAAAAATGCAGCGGGTACACATTAGAAAGCATCATCAAAGCCAGGATCATGGCAATGATAAAGCCAAACAGCACCGTGCATGCCGAAAGCAGCACCGTACATATCAGACCCTGCTTAAACATGACGCCGTATTTAAGCACCTTGGCAAAATGCGCAGCCGTGATGGTCATAAGGGCAGTATCCTTTCCTGTTAAATTCGTTCGTTGTTGTTCAGGAAACCATGTTTCCCATTTTATTATGCAAAATTCTCCCCGAAGCAAAGCTCCGGGGAGAATGCGCATGTTAATGCTGTTTTTGCCGCGGCAGCGGAGCTTTAGGCCTGCACCGGGCAAAAATGCGATCTTATAAAAGATCAGGCAGCGCTGGAAGCGCTTGCAACCTCAGAAGAAGCAGCCTCAGAATCGGGCACTTCGCCGTCTTCGTTCAGCGTACCTTCGTAAACATTCTCGGCATCGCCGGCCAGCTCGTTTGCATCAGCGATCAGCTGATCCATGGTGCCGTCTTCCAGCACTTCTGCGATCACGCCGTTCACAGCAGCCAGCAGGGCATCGTTGCCCTTCTGCAGAGCAATGGCAGAACCCTCGCTGTCATAGGGCACCTCCCAGGCAATAGCCAAGTCGGGGTAGTTCTTTGCGTAGCACTCGGCCACAGCGGTCTCGATGAAAGCGCCGTCCAGCTTGCCGGTGAGCAGCTCGTTGATCACATCGGTCACCTTAGAAAGGCCCACGATGTTGGCGTTGGGGGTGTTCTTTTCGGCCAGGCCCATCTGGATAGAACCGGTCTGAGCGCCCACGCTCTTGCCGTCAAAGTCGGCGTAATCCTTGTAGGTATCCAGGTTTGCCTTGGTCACGCAGAAGCTCTGGCCGCCCAGGTAGTAGATATCAGAGAAGTCAAACACTTCGGCGCGCTCGGGCTCGGGGCTGAAGCCAGCCATGCCCAGGTCAACATTGCCGGACTGCAGCTCCATCAGGATGCCGTCAAAGTCCATGGGAATGATGTCCAGCTCGAGGCCCAGCTTATCGGCAATCACGCCTGCCAGGGTAACATCAAAGCCGCTCAGCTGTGCATCGCCATTTTCGTCGATATGATAGAACTCATAGGGAGCAAAGTCGGGGCTGGTAGCCACGGTGAGCTTGCCGGGGTTTACGGTTTTGATCTCGCTTGCAGCAGCGGAATCAGCGGTAGAAGCAGCGGCGGCAGAAGAAGCAGCCGGTGCAGAGCTTGCAGCATTGCCGCCGCAAGCAGCGAGGCTCAGCGCCATGGCGCCAGCCATCACAGCAGAAACAATCTTTTTCATGATAATTCCCTCTTAATTAAAAATGCAAGTTTTTACAGCCTGCCCGGCCCCATAGGCCCGCGGCGGCGTTATTTGGGCGAACCGGCCTGCACAGGGCCGACCGGCCGCTTTTGCACCTTTATGCAAAAGCATAACCCAGTATATACCGCCGCTGTTTTTTTGTCAATCCGATTTGCATAATCTATCCATAATTTTTGCATAAAAATTCATTTATGCAAATATCTGCCGCACTTGCTTGCCACGGGGCGGCTTCCATGCTACAATGATTTTCAGCAAAAACCGGGGCTTTGCCCCAAGGAGGGTATCTATATGACCTTAAAAAGCATTTTGATTGTTGTGATCTTGGTGGTGCTGTTTGCGCTGGCCGTGGTATTCATTGCCAAAAACGGCGGGTGGGACAGTGAAAAGGGCTGCCATGGCGACTGCAGCAAGTGCCATGAAAACTGCGATGAAACCGCTGCCAAGCCCAGCCAAAAGTAAGTTCGTTTTTCTTTTATATATTATACTATCTACTATTTACTATTTATATGGAGGACATTTTTATGGAACTCAAAGCCGGTATCAAGGGTGAGGCC
>CAVGKH010000070.1:0-10245 GCA_963629755.1 Gemmiger sp. | reverse complement strand
CGAGGTGTTGTTTGGCGATACCGCCCAGACGGCCGAGGCTTTGCGCACCTTTTTGAACGCGCACAAGGGCGCTAAAAAAGAAAAGCTGGCCGAGGTGATGCAGGTCGATCTGGCTGCCTTGGACGGCGGGCTGATGCCGGAGGCCATGGACAAATATTATTCTGTGCGCTACCCTGCCCCCGGCCTTTTGATCGATCATCTGGACGAGCCCATTCTGGTGCTGGACGAGCTGGCGGGCATCCGCGATGCAGACCGTGCCACGCAATTCCGCCGCAGCGAGGAGATTCGCAGCCTGCTGGACAGCGGCGCTCTTACCTGTGAGCTGGCCGAGCTTTGGCCCACCGAGGCTGTTTTGCTGCACGCCGCGCAGGCCCGCAGCAGCATTGCCTGCGAAAACTTTACCCGCAGCATGCCCGAGGTAAAGCTGAAAGAACTGATTGATGCGCCCGCCCATGCACTGCCGGGCTGGAACGGCGAGCTGGCCGCCCTTACCGAAGACCTGACCTCGCTTACTGGGCAGGGCTATGCCGTTACCGTGCTGGCCGGTACCAACCGTGCCGCCAGCGCCCTGGCCAAAGACCTGGCCGACCGCGGCTTTGCCGCTACTAGCGCGCGTGATGCCGTAGCCGCGCCGGGCGTTATCAATGTGCTGCCCGGGCAGATGACCGGCGGCTGTGAGTATCCGTTTGCGCACTATGCGCTCATCACAGGCCGCCGCCAGGCCGATGCCGAGGGCCGCAAGCGCCCCGCCAAGAAAAACAAGGATGCCCTTGCCAGCCTTTCGGATATCACTCCCGGCGACTATGTGGTGCATCAGAACCACGGCATCGGCGTATATCAGGGCATCAAGCGCATCGACCTGCAGGGTGTGGTAAAAGATTACCTGCAAATCAATTACGATAAGGGCGATGTGCTGTATGTGCCCGTTACCCAGCTTGACCTTTTGAGCCGTTACAGCACCCCCGGTGAGGACGGCGGCAAAAAAGCCATCAAGCTCAGCCGCCTGGGCGGGCAGGAATGGGCTAAGACCCGCCGCAAGGTAAAGGCTGCCACGGCCGAAATGGCCAAGGAGCTGATTCTGCTGTACGCCAAGCGGCGCGAGGCCAAGGGCTATGCCTTCCCCGCTGATGACGATTGGCAGCACGATTTTGAGACCCGCTTTGCCTACGATGAAACGCCCGACCAGTTGAGCAGCGCCAGCGAGATCAAGCACGATATGGAGCAGCCCTGGCCCATGGACCGGCTTTTGTGCGGTGATGTGGGCGTAGGCAAAACCGAGGTAGCGCTGCGGGCCGCCTTTAAGTGCGTAATGGGCGGCAAGCAGTGCGCCATTCTGGCCCCCACCACGCTTTTGGCCTGGCAGCACTATAGCACGATCTTGACCCGCATGGAGGCTTTTCCCATCAAATGCGAGCTCATGAGCCGCTTTCGCAGCGCCGGGGCCATTCGCGATACCATCGGCCACTTAAAAACCGGCGATGTTGATATTGTTGTTGGCACACACCGATTGCTTTCCAACGATGTAAAATTCAAGGATCTTGGCCTTGTGATCATAGACGAAGAGCAGCGCTTCGGCGTAAAGCACAAGGAAAAGCTGAAAGAAGCCTTTATCGGGGTGGATATGCTCACGCTTTCGGCCACGCCGATCCCTCGCACGCTCAATATGGCCATGAGCGGCATCCGCGATATGAGCACCATTGAGCAGCCGCCGTTTGAGCGCCAGCCCATTGAGACCTATGTGCTGGAATATGACCCCGTGATCGTGGCCGAAGCCCTGAAAAAAGAGCTGGCACGCGGCGGGCAGGCGTATTACCTGTATAACCGGGTAGACAGCATTTACCAGTGCGCCGAAAAAGTAAGCGCCATGGTGCCCGGCGCGCGCATTGGCGTGGCGCACGGCAAAATGACCGAGACCGAGCTTTCTAAAGTATGGAAGCAGCTTTTGGAAAACGAGATCGACATTCTGGTGTGTACGACCTTGATCGAGACCGGCATCGATGTGCGCAACTGCAACACGCTCATTATTGAGGATGCCGACCGCATGGGCCTTTCGCAGCTGTATCAGATCCGCGGCCGCGTGGGGCGCAGCGGGCGCAAGGCCTACGCCTACTTTACTTTTAAGCGCGATAAAGTGCTTACCGAAGTGGCCGAAAAGCGGCTTTCGGCCATTCGAGAATTTACAAGCTTCGGTAGCGGGTTTCGCATTGCCATGCGCGACTTGCAGATCCGCGGCGCAGGCAGCCTTTTGGGGCACAGCCAGCATGGTCACATGGAATCGGTCGGCTATGAGCTGTATGTAAAAATGCTGGGGCAGGCCGTGGCGATGGCCAAGGGTGAGACCCCCGCGCCGGACAAAAGCGACTGCCTGGTGGATATTACGGTGGATGCCTATATTCCCGAAAGCTATATTCCGGATGCCGCCGGGCGCATTGAGGCTTACAAGCGCATTGCGGCCATTCAGAACGCCGAGGATGCCGCCGATGTGCTGGACGAGCTTATTGACCGCTACGGCGACCCGCCCGCCAGCGTGAGCGGCCTTTTGGATGTTTCGCTGGTGCGCGTGACCGCCGCCAACGCCGGTTTTGCCGAGATCACCCAGCGGCGCGACATGCTGCTTTTATACAGCGATGCGCTTGCGGTAGAAAAGGTGCGGCCCATGCTGGCCGCGCTGCCTGGCCGCGTGATGATCAACACCAAAGAGCGCCCCTATGTGGCCGTGCGCGTGGTCGATGGTGAAAAGCCCGTGGATATCTTGCGCCGTGCCCTGGCGCCGCTGATCGAGCAGAGTGCGCCGAAGGCCCCGCCCGAAACCACCGCCTGAAGCACAAAATACCGGGCTGCGCCTTGCATTGGGGCTGCCGGTATATTATAATAATTTTTATATTGGCATTTTGCCTTTGATTTTTTCAGAATAAGGGAGACCGTTTCTCATGAAGAAAATTGCAAGCGCCGTGCTTGCCTGTGCCATGGCTGCCAGCCTGGCGGGCTGCACGATCAAAAGCCCCGAGAGCGTGGGCAGCATTGGCGATACCGAATTCAGCGCCGGTTCTTATCTGCTGGCCCAGTACAGCGCCGTGAATCAGCTGATGAACCTGGTAGACGACAGCTCGGCCACCGTAAAGCAGGCTTTGAAAACCGAAGTGACCACTGATGAGGGCGAAACCATGGCCGGCAGCGACTTTGTGGCCCAAAAGACCCTGGAAAATCTGGAATATACCGCCGGTTTAGAGGCTGCTCTTTCTGCACACAATATTGAACTGACCGACGATCAGCTTTCGCAGATCGATTCTTTGACTGAGCAGACCATGCAGAACTACGGTGATCTGTATGCCGAAAACGGCATTGGTGAAAAGACCGTGCGCGAGGCCTACCGCCGCAGCCTGGCCTACACCTCTTTGTTCAGCGCCGTATATGGCGATGACGGCGAGCAGCCCCTTTCTGACAGCGACAAAAAAGCCTGGCTGGACGAAAACGCTGTGGCCGGTGATGTGCTGATCCTGCCGCTTACCAACACCGATGATTCCGAGCATGAAGTGAGCGACGATGATAAGGATGCCGTGCGCGCCCTGGCACAGGAGGCCGCCGACAAGCTGAATGCCGGCAGCAGCATGGAAGATGTGTCCGGTGATACCCTTTCGGCCGCCTTTGGCCTGGTGGGCATGGACTATGATGCTGAGACCGATCTTTCTGCCAACCAGAGCAGTGTTGTGATCATGCCCAGCGAACTGACCTATTACGGCACCGACTTCCAGGATGCCGTGGAGGCAATTACGACCGGCAAGGCTGCCGCCATTGAGCGCGGCAACAGCATGTGGGTATTTTTGCGCCGCAATGCCAGCGAGGTAAAAGATCTGAGCGAGCTGGAATCGAGCTACGATCTGCCCCGTCTGATCAAGGGCGAAGAGTTTACCCAAGAGCTGACCGATGCGGGCGCCGCCATGGAAAATAAGCTCAATCAGAGCGCCATGAATGCCTACAAGGCAAGCAAGGTAAAGCTTTCCAAGTAAACTTATTATCCCCTGCTATTTTGGTGTAGTGCCGGGGGCGCTGCTTTTGCCTGCGCCCCCGGTATTGCTATGGAACTATAATACCATCCGTGAACAGGAGAATCATGTTATGAAAAAAGTCTTGCACAGCCTGCCTGCCAAGCTGCTTCTTGCCATGGTAGTGGGCATCCTTTTGGGCTTTGTTTTGCCCGAAAGCGTAATGGAAGTCGTTGTTACAGCCAAATACATTGTGGGGCAGGTCATTACTTTCTGTGTACCGCTCATCATTATCGGCTTTGTGGCGCCTTCCATCACGCGGCTGGGCGCGCACGCTTCGCGTATGCTGGGCGTGGCGCTGATCATTGCCTATACTTCCAGCGTACTGGCCGCCCTGCTCAGCGCCGGGGCCGGGTATGCGCTCATTCCTCACCTGAACATTGCGGATCAGGTCGAAGGGTTGAACACGCTGCCCGAGGTCGTTTTTGAACTGAACATTCCCCAGATCATGCCCGTGATGAGTGCGCTGGTGCTCAGCGTGCTCGTGGGCCTGGCATCGGTCTGGACGAACAGCAAAACCATGATTCAGCTTTTGCAGGAATTCCAGAACATCGTGCTTGAAATCGTGCAGCGGGTCATTATTCCCATCCTGCCGCTCTTTATCGGCTGCACTTTCTGCTGCCTGAGCTGGGAGGGTTCCATCACCCGACAACTGCCGATATTCCTGAGCGTAATCTTAATTGTGATGATCGGGCACTTCTTGTGGATGAGTGTACTCTATGCTGTTGCCGGTGCTTACACCGGCCATAATCCATGGGAAGTGGTTCGCCACTATGCGCCTGCCTACCTGACTGCCGTTGGCACCATGAGCAGCGCGGCAACTCTGGCCGTGGCATTGCAGTGCGCCCGCAAGAGCAAGGTTCTGCGCAAGGATATGGTCAGCTTCGGCATTCCGCTGTTTGCAAATATTCATTTGTGCGGCAGCGTGTTGACCGAGGTATTCTTTGTAATGACCATCAGCAAGATTCTGTATGGTTTCATTCCTTCGGTTGGCACCATGGTGCTGTTCTGTGTGTTGCTGGCCGTGTTTGCCATTGGCGCACCCGGCGTGCCCGGCGGCACGGTCATGGCAAGCCTGGGCCTGATCACGGGCGTTTTGGGCTTTACCGATACCGGTACGGCGCTGATGCTGGCCATCTTCGCCTTGCAGGATTCCTTCGGCACGGCCTGCAATGTGACGGGTGACGGCGCACTGACCCTGATCCTGACCGGCTACGCTGAAAAGCACCACATGGCCGAGCAAACCGAAACCGAAGTGCTGTAATAGCAATAACTTTAGATTGGGCGAAAAGGCTCCCTCCCCGAGGGAGGCTTTCGCTCTATCGAAAGTTTTACTTCTGTTCCTCGCAGCCCCAAGGCAGTTTTGCCCTGGGGCTGCTTTTTTATGCTTTTTACTTGACAGGCCCAGCGCATTATGCTATGCTCTAACTGTACTAATTAAAATAATACAGTTAAGACGGTGTACTACCTTCAAAATTTTATGCAAAGGAGGGCTGCTGCTTGATCACGCTGGATTATCAAAGCAAAGACCCGATCTATCTGCAAATCAAAAACCGCATTGCCGAGCTGGTGATGCTGGGCATTTACCCGCCGGGCACGCAGCTGCCCAGCGTTCGCAGCCTGGCTTCTGAGCTGGGCATCAACCCCAATACCATTCAAAAAGCCTATCAGGAACTGGAATCGGCCGGCATCACCTGCTCGGTTTCGGGCAAGGGCAGCTTTGTGGCCGGGGGCAACGCAGCCCGCACCCTGATGCTGGCCAAATGCGAGCAGAGCGTGCGCCGGGCCGTGCGTGAGGCGCAGCTGGCAGGTGCTGGCCCCGAGCAGATTTTGGCCTGGATACAGGAGGAATTTAAAGGAGGCAATCACGCATGATCGATATTCAAAACGCCACCAAACGCTTTGGAAGCTTTGCCGCACTGGAAAATTTGAACCTGCAGATCAAGCCCGGCTGCATTTATGGCCTGGTTGGCCCCAATGGCAGCGGAAAATCTACCCTTTTGCGGCTGATCGCGGGTGTATACCGTGCCGATGAAGGGCAGGTGCTGATGGACGGTTGCCCTGCCTGGGAGGCTCCCGACACCAAAGACAAGATCTTTTATCTTTCTGATGATCTGTATTTTCCGCCCAAAAGCACCACCGAAGACCTTTTTAAATTTTACCGCTCCATGTATTCTGGCTTTTCCGATCTGCTGTGCGCCCAACTGAAAGCGGTATTCCCCATTGATACCACCGCGCGGCTGAGCAGCTTTTCTAAGGGTATGCGGCGGCAGGCCGCGCTGCTGGCGGCCCTTTCGTGCTGCCCCCAATATTTATTGTTAGACGAAGCCTTCGATGGGCTTGACCCCGTGATCCGCCTTTTGGTAAAAAAGGTGCTGGCACAGCAGATCGCTGACCGTGAAATGACCGTTGTGATCACCAGCCACAACCTGCGCGAGCTGGAAGACCTGTGCGATCATATCGGCCTTTTGCACAAGGGCAGCGTGCTGTTTGAGCAGGAGCTGGACGAACTCAAATACGGCCTTTGCAAGATCCAGGCCGTATTTCAAAAGCCGGTCGATTGGCCGAAAACCGGCCTGGATCTTTTGCAGGTGCAGCAAAAGGGCAGCATGGTCACGCTTTTGGCACGCGGCGATGCCGAAAGCGCCATGCGCACCGTGCAGGGCCTTGGCCCTGTGTTTGCTGAACCCCTGCCCTTAACACTGGAAGAAATCTTTATTGGAGAAATGGAGGCGGTAGGCTATGACTGCAACAACATCCCGCAATAAAAAGCGCTTTGGAGTATTTTTTGCCGGCCTTATGCGCAAGAATCTGGCGCTGAGCGTGCTGCTTTTTTGCATTGGCTTTGTGTGCATGCCCCTGCCGTTTTCGCTCACGGCTCTAAAACCTGACAGCATCAAGCCTTCTTACCCGATGGATCCCGTTTGCGGGCTTGGCCATATTTACACAATGCCCTCGCTGATTTTAATGCCCCTTTTGTGGGTGGCTGCCGCGGCAGTGGCCGGGCTTTTGCAAACAGCCTACATGCAGAACCGCCGGGCGGTGGATGTGTATCACAGCCTGCCCCTTACCCGAAAACAGCTGCTGTGCGCCAACTACCTGGCCGCATTTTTCAGCGTGGCCGTGCCCATGGCGCTGAACTATACTCTTACGCTGATTCTTTCGGCCGTTCGATGCAGCCGCTTTCCCAATCAGGCATTTGCCCCTGGCATGGCGCTGTTTGGGCTGGCGCTCTGGCTGGTATCGCTGGCCGGTATGCTGAGCGTGGCGTTTCTGGTTTCTACCCAGACCGGCAGCGTGTTCGATACCCTCATCTTTACGGTAGTTCTGCTGGTTTCTCCTGTGTTTCTGGCACTGGTTCACATGATGCTGTGCAACGCTTTTCTTTACGGCTATGTTTCCGGATTTGACCTTTTTACTCTTTTTCAGTTCAGCCCCCTTACGCTGGGCATGCTGAATACCCTGGATGTGCTTTTTGGCCTGGGCGGTGATGCCGCCCGGATGCTCTCGCCCTGGAGCTGCCTTTTGTGGGCTGTGCTTTCCCTTGTTATTTTTGCCGCTGCCTGCTTTTTGTACACCCGCCGCCCCAGCGAACGCGCCGAAGCTCCCTCGCGCACCGGCCTGCTGGCGCTGATGATTCGTGTGCTGGCTATGCTGATCTTGTGCCCGCTGGGCGGTTATGTGTTTGCCAGCTCGGTAGGCGATGTGCCCACGCTGAGATCGATGCTGGCAGGCACGCTGCTGTGCGGCTTTCTGGGCTTTTTGATCCTGGAAGCCATTTTGAACCGCGGCACCACAGGGCTTTTTAGGGCTTTTCCGTTGGGCCTTGGGCTTACGGCACTGGTTGCCGCCTATACAATGGCCATCTGCACCGGCGGCCTTGGCTACGAGACCCGCCAGCCTGCCGCCGCGGATATTGCCAGCGTGACGATGAACTACAGCGGCCAGTTTGAGAATGTAAACCGTTTTGTTTACAGCAGCCCGGATACCCCCACCAGCTTTCTGTATAACACCACGCTGCAAAGCGCTGAAGGCATTGAGGCCGTTTTGCAGTTGCAGGCCGATGCCGTGGCCGAGCACCGCGCCAGCGGGCAGATTCTGGCCAACTCCTACGCTTACGATGATTCCGATGCAGAGCGCACCTACCTATGCATCACTTATGATTTGAAAAACGGCAAGTCCATTCAGCGCAGCTACGGCGTGTGGCTCACGCCCGTGATCTTGCAGGATTACACCGCGCTTGCCGACTGCAGCGAAATGATGCAGAATTGCAGCCCTCTGCAAAATACCACGGTCGAAGACTATTCCAATATCTGTGTTACCGGTGCCAAAAGCCTTATTACCGAAACGGTTTACAGCCCGGAGGCTATGGAGCGGCTTTTGAAAGCTTTGCGCAGCGATACCAGCCGCCTGGGGCTTGCCGGCAGCATGGATGAGCACGCCAAGGTGCTGGCCACGCTGTATATGGAAGCCAAACAGCCCATCGACCGTACCTCTTACGGCACCGAATTCTGGCAGCCCTATTCCATTCAGATCACCGAAAGCTATGCCGATACGCTGGCCGTGCTGCGTGAACTGGGCTATGGCGATGTGCTGGGCGAAGATTTTCCTGCTCTTTCCGGCATATGGCTCAGCAGCGACGACTATTATTCCTACAACTATTATGCCAATAAAAGCCTGGGGCATATTTAGGTAAACTGGCAGTCTCAGGCTGAGCTGCAAAAGCTATACCCACTACGATGAAACCGGCTATAACCATTATTTTCCGCTGCAGGTCACTGCCGATGAGTGCGACCTGCTGGCCCTTGCCTCGCTTGGCAGGCTGCGCATGGGCAGCGAATACAAGCATGCCATGTGGATGCTCTGCATAGCAGAAGACGGCACCTGCAGCCAAGCCATGTGTTTCAGTGCGGAGGCCCTGCGCGCCGCCGGGTATGGCTACCTGATCGATCTAATGAAATCCGATGATCCCAGGCAGTGATCCCTTGATTTTTTCTTTCCCCGCCGGGGCAAATATACCATTTTCTATACCCTTATCTATACGCACAGTCCCCCGCTGCGGCTAAAGCCGCAGCGGGGGACTGTGCGTTTTTATTACCGGTTATACTTTTGCAGGTCCTGCCGGAGCACAAATTCACGAAACGATTTTGTCTGGCCGGAAAGCGGACGAGTGAGGGCATGCGCCAGGTAGTAGGTGCGGTATACGCCCTGATCCGAGATGGGCACCAGCTCTACGCCGTAATAGCGCAGCGCCTCGTTGTACGGCAGCACGGCAAGGCCGAAGCCGTTGCCCACCATGGCGGCAATGGCATGGTCTTCCTCCAAGCGCATGGTCACCTGCGGGTGCAGGCCGCGCTTACGGAACAGATCTTCTATATAATAGGTTTTATCCACCGAAAAGATCATGGGGTACTCGGCCGCCTCGGCCAGGCTTACCGAATCGCGCACAGCCAGCTTATGCCCTTTGGGCGCTACCAGGCATACCCGCCAGCGATACACCGGTTCAAAGGCAATATCCGGCTGGTCAGCCAGGTAAGATGAAAAGCCCAGCTCGCTCACGCCGCTGCGCAGATTTTCAATGATGCCGGGCGTACTGTCTTGCCGAAGCTGAAAGGTGATGTGCTTTTCTTTGTTTTGGTCGGTGTAATCGCGCACCAGGGGCGGAATGATCATGGCCGAAAGCCCAAAGGTGCTGGAAAGGCGGATCACCTGCTTTTGCGGGTCGGCCATTTCGCGCACGGTGGCCTCGGCGGTTTCGATCTCACGCATGGCTGTGCGGATATGGTGCGCAAACTCCTGCCCATATTCCGAAAGAGTTACCGTGCGGTTGGTGCGGTCAAACAGCGGCGCTCCAAGCTCTTCTTCCAGCGCACTGATGCTGCGGCTGAGCGCGGGCTGTGAAATGCCCAGCTGCTCGGCTGTGTGCTGATAGTGCAGTGTATAAGAAAGCAGGTCAAAATATTTGAGCTGGTTCAGATTCATAATCAAATACCCCTTAATTGATATCAAAAGCATTATATCACTTTTGATATAAATAATCCACCCGCAGTGCATTGATTCGGCACTATGACCAAGATACAATATAGGCAATCGATCGGCCAGAGTTCTGGCGGGCGGCAGCTGCTGTGTTTTTCTCCGAGTTTTATGCCATCAGTGAACAAGGAGCGACATGGTTTTTCGGGTCATATTTGCCCGCTGGGCA
>CAVGKH010000069.1:8944-10507 GCA_963629755.1 Gemmiger sp. | reverse complement strand
GTAACGCATCATTGACAAACCTACATTCAATCCGGCCTGTTATTTGACGCTTACTGGCGGTCACTGTGATTCTTTCTTTTTTAGCGAGTATTATATTATAAATTTGGCAGTCAAAATTTTGCGGGCTTTAGAAGCAAAATTTTGGCTGTTGCTTTTATATTTATCAAAAAAGCCGGGCAAAAGTGCGGTTACACTTTTGCCCGGCAAATTATGTGAAATCACAGAAATCGAAAAGGTCAAACCTATTCAGGCAGGCTTTGCATAGAAAAGCTTACTATCAAGCTTTATTCTCGCTGCCGAACAGCTTGATCTTTTCGGCACACTTGGCGCGGATGGCTTCTGCACCGGGGGCCAGCAGCTTGCGGGGGTCGAAGCCCTTGCCCTGCTGATCCTTGCCGGCCTCAATGTAGGCACGGGTGGCGGCGGCAAACACCAGCTGGCACTCGGTGTTGATGTTAATCTTGCTTACGCCCAGCGTGATGGCCTTGTGGATCATCTCATCGGGGATGCCTGTGCCGCCGTGCAGCACAAGAGGAATGTTATTGGTGGCCTTGTGGATGCGCTCGAGAGCCTCAAAATCCAAGCCCTTCCAGTTGGCGGGGTACACGCCGTGAATGTTGCCGATACCCGCAGCTAGGAAATCGATGCCGAGATCGGTGATCTTAGCGCATTCCTCGGGGTCGGCGATCTCGCCTGCGCCCACAACGCCGTCTTCCACGCCGCCGATCGAGCCTACTTCGGCTTCTACGCTCAGGCCCTTATCGTGGGCCAGGGCTACCAGCTCTTTGGTTTTGGCGATATTTTCTTCAATGGGGTAGTGGCTGCCATCGAACATGATGGAGGTGAAACCGGCCTCGATGCAGGCCTTGGCACCCTCGTAGGTGCCGTGGTCGAGGTGCAGTGCCACGGGAACCGTGATGCCCAGGCTTTCGTCCATGGCCTTTACCATGGTAGCAACGGTTTTAAAGCCGCACATGTACTTGCCTGCGCCTTCAGAAACGCCCAGGATAACGGGGCTTTTCATTTCTTCGCACTGCAGCAGCACGCTCTTGGTCCACTCGAGGTTGTTGATGTTGAACTGCGCTACGCCGTAATGGCCGTCACGGGCTTTCAACAGCATATTGGTTGCGTTTACCAGCATAATAAACTACCTACCTTTCAATTTGGCAAGGGGAAGCACAGCCGAGCGCTGCACCGGCCCCAGGGGCCATGTGGCCATATCTTACAAAAATAAGTATAAGCCAATTTGCCGATAAAATCAATCGCAACTGTTCGCCGGAATGCAGCCGTAAAAAGCCTAAAATGCCCCCAAACAGCACAGAATGGCAGACAATTTGGGCAAAGTGACAAATTCTAAAGCCAAAAGCCGTGATAATGCTGAAAAACAAAAGAATCTGTTCAACAAACAGTAAAGAGAAAACTTCGCCTTTAAAACTGTTGAAAACAGCGCTTCAAATGTGAACAAAAAATGAAAAACGCCCGAAAAACAGGAATATTTCAACACTTTCAACAGAGTTTTCAACATGTGGAAAGCACTGTGGAAAGAATTTTATTCTACCCGTT
>CAVGKH010000069.1:0-8934 GCA_963629755.1 Gemmiger sp. | reverse complement strand
ACCCGTTGTATAAGAAAAAAGAAGCCTTTTTATTAGGCAAAAGCATAGCAGAAACGCATGGGGGCTAAAATTTTGATGCGCGTTTGATACGCGCCCGGCGTGCACCAGCCGGAAGGCGATATGAACAAGTTGTAAAAAATTTGACGAACGGCAAAAAACACGCGCAAACGGTGGCATTTGCCAGCGGAAAATGTTATAATATAAAAGTTAAAGTATAGAAAACTGCCCGACGGCGCCTGCGCAAAAGAAAAGTGCCGCCGCAGCGAAAAGAATAAAGAGATCAAGAAAAAGGAGAGACCCGGCGACTGCACTGCGCCGGAAAACAAAGATATGATGGACCGTAAGGATAAAAACCCCCGCTTTGTCCCCCGCGCTGACCGCCGGAACGAAGAGCCCCGCCAGCGCCCCCGCCGCCGGGCCGAGGAGGCAGAAAGTAGCCGTGAGGAGCGCGGCGACGATCAGCTGGTATATGGCAAAAACCCCGTGGCAGAGCTGCTGAAAAGCGGCAAGGGCGTGGATACCGTATTTTTGAGCGATACCATGCCGCCGCAGGTGGCCGCTTATTACACGGCGCTGGCCAAGGATGCAGGCGCTGTGGTAAAGCGTGCGCACACCAACAAGCTGCGCCTAATGTGCGGCACCGAGAGCCACCAGGGCGTGGCTGCCTTTGCCAGCGGCGTGGAGTATGCCACTCTGGAAGAGCTTTTGAACATTGCCAAAGAGAAGGGCGAGCCGCCGTTTCTCGTGCTTTCTGACGGCGTGGAGGACCCGCACAACCTGGGCGCGATCATTCGCAGTGCCCTTTTGTGCGGTGCGCACGGCATCGTGATCCCCAAGCGCGGCGGCGCGGGCGTGACCTCTACGGTGCTCAAGAGCAGCGCCGGTGCGGCTGCGCGCCTGCCGATCGCGCGCGTGGCGAACATCGGTGAAACGATCCGCCGCTTGAAAGAGCAGAATGTGTTTGTGTACTGCGCGGATATGGACGGCGTTTCGCTGCGCAAAAATAACCTTACCGGCCCCATTGCCCTGGTGATGGGCAGCGAGGGCAGCGGAGTGAGCCCGCTGGTAAAAAAGCTGTGCGACGGCGTGATCTCGCTGGATATGGCAGCCAGAGGCACGGGCGTAGACAGCTACAATGTTTCGGTAGCAGCGGGCATCGTGCTGTATGAGATCATGCAGCAGCGCGGGCAGCAGTGATTTTGGGAGAGTGAGGGCATCATGGCCGAAAATAAAAACCAGGCAAAAACCGGCGAAGAATCTGTAGACGAGATCTTGGCAGAGCTGGGGCAGAAGCCTTCGGCCCCGGCAGAGCCACACCCCATCGAGCAGACCCGCTCGTTTGGAAACGAGGTGCTGGTGGATGATAACTTTGAGCAGTTTTTTAAAAAGAGCGTGGCGGTGATCCCGAATCAGCAGGAGCCGGAGGACGACGGCGAATATGAATCGGTAGACGACCGCGAGGAAAAACGCTCGCACAGCCTGTTTGGGCTGTTTTTGCAGCGCGGCAGAAAGCAGCAGAGCCAGCCGGAGCCCGAAAATGCGGGTGCGGTGCCTGTACAGCTGGAAGCACATGAAAAAAAGCAGGCCGAGGCAAAGGCTGCCGCTGTGCAGGAGGCTGTAAAAAAGGCAGAGCGCGAGGCGGATGCCCTGACTGCGCAGCGGCAGGCACGGGAGCTTGCCCGCCGCCAGGCCGAAGAAAAAGCCGCGCGAGAGCTGGCGCGCAAGCAGGCATTGGAGCAGGCAGCACGCGAACGCGAAGAGCGCATGGCTGTCGAGCAGGCTGCAAAAGAAAAGGCAGAGCAGGAGGCCAAAGAGCGCGCTGCGGAAGAACTGGCGGCTCAGCTGGCCGCTGAGCAGGCCGCTGAGCAGGCCGAGCGCGAAAAGCGGGATGCGCAGGCCCGCCGCCAACAGCAGGAGGAGCAGGCACGCCAGCGCCTGGAGCAGCGCGAAGCGCACAGCAGCAGCACCGCACAGGCGGCGCTGACTGCAATAGAGCAGGCAGAAAGTAAGCCCGAAGAGCCGACCCTGCAGCCGGAGGACGTTTCGTTTGTGCAGAAAGAGCAGCAGGCTCTGGGAGCAGGCGAGCAGGAAACGATGTCGGTAAAATTAGACCTGGGCGGCCTGCCGCAAAAACAGGCCGTGCAGGAAGAAACAGACAAAGGACCGGCCCCAAAGCACTCGAAAATAAAAGAGGCACTGCACCTGCTTGGCCGTGCGCGCGATGAGGAAGAGCCGCAGGAGGAAGAAGAGGACGAGCTGCTGCCGAGCCAGGGCAAAAACGCCGCGCGGCAGGAGATCGAGGATACCGAGGAACTGAAGGCTGTGTTGGAGGCCGAAAAGGCCCACTGTATGTTGCGCACGGTGCTGAGCGGCATTGCGGCGCTTTTGCTGGTTTATTTAGGCGCGGCGGCGCGCGGCGGCACGCGGCCCCTTTTGGATATGATCGATCCGCAGCTGGCCCCGGAGCCGTTTTTGGCGGCAAACATGATCTTGCTGCTGGGGGCGGCCGTGCTGGGCTTTGGTATGCTGCGGCGCGGCGCGGTGGGCATTCTGGGCCGGGCCTCGGGCGATACATTGCCCATGCTGGCTATGCTGGGTGCACTGGTGCAGCTGGCAGTATTTTTGGCAAAGCCGGAATGGTACGACCCGCTGCATACCACGGTATTTGCGGGCCCTGCCGTGCTGCTTTTGTGCCTGAACCAGGCCGGGCGCTTGGTGCAGGCGGGCGCCGCCTGCGAAAACTTTGAGCTGGTAAACGCCGGGGTAGAGCACGAGGCAGCCAATGTGTGCCGCGACCAGGACGAAGTGCTGCGCCTGACCAAGGGCATGGACGAGACCGACCCGATGCTGCTGCTCAGCCGCCCGGCGGCAAAGGCAAAGGGCTTTTTGCGCCGCAGCTTTTCGGATAACGAAAACGAGCCGCGCCTGCAGCACCTGAGTTGGCTTTTGGCTGTATGCGCCTTGGCTGCCGCCGGTGTGTGCCTTGTAATGGGCGGCGATGCCGCCGGTGCGGTATCTTCGGCGGCCGGGCTTTTGTGCCTGGGTGCGCCGCTGGCCTCGGCTTTGGGCAGCAGCCTGCCGATGGATCTGTGCGGCAAGGGCGCGGCCCGCGTGGGCGCGGTGATCCCCGGCTGGGAATCGGCTGAGGAACTGACCGAGAGCAATGTGCTGCATGTGACCAGCGATGATCTGTTCCCCAGCGGGTGCATTCACCTGCATGGCATCAAGACCTTTGAAAAAGAGCGAATCGACCTGGCCATTTTGTACGCGGCCAGCATTCTGCAGTTCAGCAGCAACGGCCTGAAAGAAGTGTTCATGGCGATTTTGCAAAACGATGCCCGCATGCTGTTTAAGACCGAGGGTATTACCAAAACGGCAGGCAAGGGCATTCTGGGCTGGATCGATAACCAGCGCGTGATCGTGGGCAACCGCGCCATGATGGCCGAGCACGGCATCGAGATCCCCAGCATGGACTATGAGAACCGCTATACCAAGGGCCAGCGAAGCCCGGTGTATCTGGCGGTGGCGGGGCGGCTTTACGGCATGTTTTTGCTGAGCTATGCGACTGACCCCACCGTGCTTTCCACAATCGAAATGCTGCGCGCCGAGGGCTACAGCCTGCTGGTGAGCAGTGATGACTTCTGCATTACGGCAGAAAATATTGAAAACGCCTACGGTTTAAACCCGGGTGAGGTACGCCTTTTGAACAACAAGCAGAAAGAGCGCCTGGCCCCGGCGCTGGCATATGCCGAGGCTTGCGATGCCTGCATGATCCATCTGGGCAGCTTTGCCAGCGCGGCGGGCGGCATTCGTGCTGCAATCAGCGCCCGTGCCGCTGCCAGTGCCGCTGCACTGATGTGCACGGCATCGGTGGCGGTGAGCTGTGTGTTTGGCCTGGTGCTGGCGGCTACCGGCGGCCTGGCGGGGCTGGTGCTGCCTGCTGTGGTGCTGTATCAGGCAGCCTGGTGCGGCCTGACCCTGGCGGCCCCGGCCATGAAAAAATATTGACTCATACAATTACCCCTTTTATTTTAGCAAGGAGACTCTGTGTTTATTGATGTTTTAACGGATGCGCTGATCGACAGCGTAAAAATGCTGCCGTTTTTGTTTGCGGCATATCTTATTATTGAATATATCGAGCGCCACCATGGCGACAGCATCGAGCGTGTGCTGGCCGGGGGCGGGCGCTGGGGCTGCATTCTGGCGGCGGTGCTGGGCTGTGTGCCGCAGTGCGGCTTTTCGGCAGCAGCGGCCAACTTTTATGCCAGCCGCGTGATCACCATGGGCACCATGGTGGCGGTGTTTCTGGCAACCTCAGACGAAGCCATTCCGCTTTTGATCGCTGAGCCAAGCTTGTGGCCGCAGATGATGCAGCTGATCACCGTAAAAATTTTGTTTGCCATTTTGTTTGGTCTGCTGCTGGATTTTGTGGTGTTCAAGCTTTTGCCCCCCAGCCTGCGCGGCGGCTTTCGCGGCCGGGCCGACGAGGTAGACTGCCACGAAGAGCACGAGGAGCAGCGCAGCATCGTGTGGGCGGCGCTGCGCCATACGGCCGAGATCTTCGGCTTTATTCTGCTGTTCAGCTTGGTGATCGGGTTTATCATTGAGAGCGTGGGTGAAGAGGCTTTTGCCGGATTTTTGGGCGGCCTGGGCGTGCTGCAGCCGCTGGTGGCCTCACTGATTGGTCTGATACCCAACTGCGCGGCCAGCGTGATGATGGTAAGCCTTTACCAGAGCGGTGCCATCAGCTTTGCCTCGATGACGGCGGGGCTGTGCTCGGGCGCGGGCGTGGGCCTGGCGGTGCTGTGGCGCGCTAACCCCAGCTGGAAGCAGAATCTGATGATCACGGCGCTTTTGTGGGGCATGGGAGCGGCAACGGGCATTGTGCTGATGCTGTTCGGCCTGTAAAGTGCTTTGTGCCGAAAGCGGCAGGATTAGAAAAGAAAAACGCGAAAGAGAACCGAAACATGAAGTATAAACTATTGATTTTTGATTTTGACGGCACGGTTCGAGCCGATGGCGAGGAGCGTATCCGCCGCTCGGTGGCGGATGCACTGAACGCTGTGCAGGCGGCTGGTGTAAAGCTTGCCGTGGCAACGGGGCGCTGCCGAGGCGCATTGCCGCCCAAGCTTCTGCGCGGCGTAAAGCCGGATTATTTTATCTGCGCCAACGGCTCGCAGGTGGAAGACCGGCAGGGCAGCCGCATTTACAGCGACACCATGACCCCCGAAGAAATGTATGCTTTGGTGGACTGGTGCGAAAACTATGAATATCCGCTGGCATTTGCCTTTGATAACGGCTATTATGTATATGTGGAGGCCGAAAAGATGCGCCGCTTTTACCAGAGCGTGGGCGGGCAGACCGCCAGCATGGTGCTGGACGGCGAAGATCAGGACAGGCATTTGGAATCTATGCCGTTTGATGCTTTCTGCGAGATCCCGCCCGAGGGCGTGGATGGGTTTCAGAAAAAATATGGCTATCTGGGCCTGCAGTTTATGCCCTTTAACACGACCCATTATGATGTGATCCCCCAGCGTATGGGAAAATCGTTTGGGATCAACGCACTTTTGCAGAAGATCGGCCTGACGGCAAAAGAGATCGTTGCGATTGGTGACGGCGAAAACGATGCCGGTATGCTGCAGATGGCCGGCTGCGGCGCGGCAATGGGCAGTGCGCCCGAGAACCTGAAAGCACTGGCCGATATAGTTTGCCCGAGCGCAGCGGAGGACGGCGCGGCGGTTTTCTGCCGGGAGGTTTTCCCCGAGGCATTCTCTGATGGTTGAGCCGCAGCGTGTGGGGCCCGGGTTTAAAGCGGTAGCCGGGCCAAAGAGCCGGGTACTGATCTTGGGAAGCTTTCCCAGCGTAAAAAGCCGGGAGGTGGGCTTTTATTACGGCCACCCGCAAAACCGCTTTTGGCCCCTGCTGGCGGCGCTTTTAAGGCAGCCCGTGCCGCAGACGACCGAAGAAAAGAAAAGCCTTATTCTGCAAAACGGCCTGGCACTTTGGGATACCGTGCGCTGCTGCACCATCACGGGGGCCAGCGATGCCAGCATTCGCGATGTGCAGCCCAACGATATTGCGGCGCTGTGCCGCAGATACCCCATTGAAAAGATCTTCTGCAACGGGGCGGCCTCGTGGCGGGTATATCAAAAATATGCCCTGCCGCAAACGGGCATTGCCGCGCAGAAGCTGCCCAGCACCAGCCCGACCAATGCCGCCTGGAGTATGCCCCGCCTGCAGGCAGCCTGGGGCGAGGCACTGAATTTTGCTGATAACAGCAGGAGGAACGAACATGAGTAAACAGATCAAAACCATGAAAAAGCCGGTGCTGCCCATTTATATGGCGGCGCTGGTGTGGGTGCTGTGCGCTGTACTGCCGGTGCCGCTGCATAAGCCGTATGGGGTGGCCATCGCGGCAGTGCTGAGCGCGGCCGCCTGGCTTTTGGGCAAAAAGCTGTGCCCCAGCCGTGTAGAGATACACGAGGTGGATTTTATGACCGGCAGCGAGGATACCGATGCCATGCTTTCGGGCATTACGGCGCAGCTGGACCAGCTGCATAAGCTGAACGAGGCTATTCCCGATGAGCAGCTTTCCAACGCTATGACCCGCATGGAGCGTGCAGGCCGCAGCATTGTGAGCAAGGTAGAGGCCAAGCCCGGGCAGGCAAAGCTGATCCGCCGGTTTGCCGATTATTATCTGCCCGATGCCGTGAAGATACTGGATACTTATGCCCAGCTGGAAAAGCAGGGCGTGCAGGGCGAAAATGCCGATCAGCTGCGCAGCGAGATCCGCGCAAATGCTTCTACGATCGCCGGTGCGTTTGAAAAGCAGCTTGACAGCCTGTATGCCGATGCCAGCCTGGATATCGGCGCTGATCTGGATGTGCTGAAAACGATTCTCAAAAGCCAGGGCCTTGCCTGAGCCTTATATATTGCCGTGTATCTGAAAAATAAAAGACAGAAAATTCTTTGTTTTTAGATATAACTTAAAGGAGGAAATTGACCCATGTCTGAACTGAACCTGAACGAATTGAATGCAGCCCCCGAGCTTACGCTGGATGCCCCTGCCGCCCCCAGCCTGACCCTGGACCCTGCCGCTGAGGAGGCCGCAGAGAAGGAGCAGGAGGAAAAGAAGGTAGAGCCCGTAACGGTAGAGGATACCCCGCTGAGCCCCGAAGAGAAAAAGATGGTGGAGGATTTTGCCGAAAAGATCGATGTGACCAACAGCCAGCAGGTGATGCAGTATGGTTCGGCCTGCCAGAAAAAGATCGGCGATTTTTCAGAGACCGCACTGAGCAAGGTGCGCACCAAAGACCTGGGCGAGGTAGGCAATATGCTGGGCAATCTGGTGACCGAGCTGAAAAGCTTTGATGCCACCGAGGAAAAGCCTAAGGGCCTGGCAGGGCTGTTTCATAAAGGCACCAGCAGCATTGACCAGCTGAAAACCAAGTATGCCAAGGCCGAGAGCAATGTGGAAAATATTCAGTCGATGCTGGAACAGCACCAGGTAACACTGCTCAAGGATGTTGCCATGATGGATAAAATGTATGAGCTGAACAAAGCCTATTTTAAAGAGCTCAGCATGTACATTCTGGCCGGCAAAAAGAAGCTGGCGGCTACCCGTGAGGGTGAGCTGAAAGAGGCTTTGGCCAAGGCACAGGCCAGCGGCCGCCCCGAGGATGCTCAGGCTGCGCGCGATTTGAGCGATATGTGCGACCGCTTTGAGAAAAAGCTGTACGATCTGGAGCTTACCCGCAACATCAGCCTGCAGATGGGCCCGCAGATCCGCCTTTTGCAGAATAATGATACCCTGATGGCCGAAAAGATCCAGACGACCATCATCAACACGATCCCGCTTTGGAAAAACCAGATGGTACTGGCCCTGGGCCTGGCACACAGCACACAGGCCATGCAGGCCGAGCGTGCCGTGAACGATATGACCAACGACCTTTTGAAGAAGAATGCAAGTACCCTGAAGCAGAATACCATTGCCATTGCCAAGGAAGCCGAGCGCGGCATTGTGGATATTGAAACGCTCAAGCAGACCAACCGCAGCCTGATCGAAACGCTGGACGAGCTGAACAAGATCCAGTCGGACGGCAAGGCAAAGCGTGAGGCCGCCACGCAGGAGCTGGGCCGCATTGAGGGCGAGCTCAAGCAGAAATTGATGGAGCTTAAATAATGAACAACAAAGAAACCTACGAAGCCACCGGCAGCCAGGTGGGGGCATTGGGTAAGCTGGAAAGCACGCTGCCTGCGTTTTTGCGCAAAAAAGGCACGGCGATCGTGATCCTGCTTTTGTGCGCGGTGCTCTCGGTGGGGGCCAGCTGGGCAAATGCCCCGGCAGACCTTGTGGATATCGACAAAAGCGTGTGCGTGATCGACGATGCCAATATTCTGGCAGACGAAACCACCACTTATATGGAAAATTTAAATGTGGAGCTTTCGTCCAGCTGCTACGGCGCGCAGATCGGCGTGATGACGGTGCAGACCACAGGCCGCACCGATATTGCCAGCTATGCTGAGCAGGCATTTGATAAATGGGGCCCCGGCAGCGCCGACCGCAACAACGGTGTGCTGCTTTTGCTGGTGCCCGGCGATGATAACTATTACTGCGCCACCGGCAGCGGCCTGGTGAACGAGATTCCCTCCAGCACAGTTTCGGCGCTGCTGAACGAATATCTGGAAAATGCCTGGGTGGCCGGTGAGTATGATACCGGCGTGCAACAGACCTGCCGTGCCATTGCCCAGGAGATCGCCAATGTATACGGCGTTTCGCTTTCGGGCGGCTATGGCCAGGGGCAAACCTCGAACACGCAGGACAGCTACTATAATGACAGCAGCTATTACCCGCAGAAAACGAATTCCTACCACATGAGCGCCGTGGGGGATATCTTCTCGATCATTGTGTTTATCGTGATCATTGTGGTGCTG
>CAVGKH010000068.1:0-10639 GCA_963629755.1 Gemmiger sp. | reverse complement strand
CGCCACGGTCTTGTTTCGCCAACGGTTGTGGTTGTCTCTGTTTTTCAATGACATGGTCAATTTCTCCTCTCAATATTCAGCTTTTCAGCCATCTCTTTCTGTACGGTCGGGAACAGGTGCGCATAACGGTAAGTGATCTCTACGCTCTCATGCCCTACACGGTTGCCGATCGCAACGGCAGAATACCCCATATTGATGAGCAGGGAAACGTGGCTGTGTCGTAAGTCATGGATTCGGATGACTTTGACACCAGCTTCCTTGCAGCCAAACTCCATGCCGCGCTTCAGCGTGTGCTTCGTCAGCGGGAATAGACGGCTGTCAGGCTCCAGACCGTATAACTGCTTGAAGTAGTCCTGCATCTCGTCGCAGAGGAAATCCGGAATCTGAATTACGCGGTTGCTCTTCTTTGTTTTCGGCGTGGTAATGACATCTTTACCCTGCAAACGCTGATAAGACTTGTTGATACGGAGCGTCTTCTTCTCAAAATCGAAGTCTGCAGGAGTCAGTGCCAACAGCTCGCCCTCACGGATGCCGCACCAGTACAGAATTTCAAAAGCATAGTAAAGCATCGGCTTGTCCATCATGACATCGATAAACTTGAGGTACTCGTCCTTCGTCCAGAACAGCATTTCCTTCGGCTGCTCGCCTCCCATGGTACCGGCTTTCGCCGCAGGATTGACCTGCAGACCGTAATACTTGATAGCGTGGTTGAAAATACAGCTGAGTTGGGTATGCACATTTTTAAGGTAATCCGGCGAATAGGTCTCACCGTCCGTCTTTGTGATCTGACGGATTTCATTTTGCCAGTCAATGACATCACGTGCGGTAATCTCCGACAGCTTGCGCTTCTTGAAGTACGGCAGAATTTTCGTGCGGATGATGTGCTCTTTGCTGAGCCAGGTATTGAGCTTCAGCTTGGGCTTTACATCCTTCTCATACAGCTCTACAAAGCTTTCAAAGCTCATGTTCACATCAGCCTGTTTCTGCATCAGGAACTCACGCTCCCACGCCTGGGCATCCTTCTTTGTGGCAAATCCGCGCTTCAGCTTCTGCTGACGCTCTCCGCGCCAGTCCGTGTACCGGAACTGCACATACCATGATCCGTTCCTCTTGTCCTTGAATGCTGCCATCTTATCCCTTCCTTTCTGTTTGCTCTCTTGTTCCGTAGAACTTCTCGTGGAAGAACTTACGATCGATCCTACCTGCAATAGTGATGCAGCCGGTCTTTCGCAGTTCCTCATTCATCTCTCGAATGAGCTTGTAAGCATAAGGAACGGATACACCCAGTTCCTCAGCCACCTCATCCACACGCATGAAAATTTCTCCTGCCATAAGCAATAACTCCTTTCATATATTAAACTAATCTGTTTAGTTTATCCGCATTATACTATACAATACTGTTTAAGTCAAGCGAGCTTGCAGAAAAATCTTAAACAATTTTGTTTTGAGTTATCTTGACATTCCTAAGCATATCTGCTATATTCATTATCGAAGACAACAGACACAGGAGATGACCATTATGGCGATTGGTGAACGCATCCACTTTTTCCGCATCATGCGGGGCATGACACAGAAGTATCTCGGTATGGCGCTGGGCTTTCCGGAGAAATCCGCCGATGTGAGGCTTGCTCAATACGAAACAGGAACAAGAACCCCAAAGGCAGATGTTACCGAAGCCCTGGCACAGGTACTCGATGTATCACCCAAAGCGCTTGACGTTCCGGACATAGACTCCTATATTGGGCTTATGCACACGCTGTTCACGCTGGAAGACCGTTACGGTCTGGAAATTTGCGAAAGCGACGGGGAAGCACATCTCCGAGTCAACGTCCGCAAAGGCCGCGATGCCGAACAGCTGAGCCTGATGCTCGAAGCTTGGAAAGAGCAATCCGTTAAACTTGCCAAGGGCGAGATCAGCCGGGAAGAGTACGACCGCTGGAGATACCACTATCCAGAGTTTGACACCTCCGTCCAGTGGCACAAGGTCACGCCGTCCCAGGGACTGAGCGATATGCTTATCGATGAACTCAAAAATTCTACTGAAGAATAACAAAAGGCTCTGCCGAACTTCCTTTTACAGAAAGTCGACAGAGCCTTTTTCGCTCTTACTATGGGATTGGATACGATAGCTTCACCTGCAAACCGTCTGTCCCTTTGGACTAAAACAAACAAAACGGTTTAAGGTTCTGCTATCATTTTGCTATCAAACAGGGAGATGTAATTTCAAAAAAGTGAGTGTTTTCAAGGCTTTCCGGCACTTGATATTCACCTTTTTCTCATTCCAGTTCAATGGTTGCCGGGGGTTTGCCGGTGCAGTCGTAGAATACGCGGTTCACATGCTTCACTTCGTTTACAATGCGGCTGGTCACCTTGCCCAGAACGCTCCAGGGCATATCGTAGCTTTCAGCCGTCATAAAGTCGATGGTGGTCACCGCGCGCAGGGCCACGGCGTAATCGTAGGTGCGCTCGTCGCCCATTACGCCCACGCTGTGCACATTGGTGAGCGCGGCGTAATACTGGCTGATCTCTTTATCCAGGCCGGCGGCGGCGATCTCCTCGCGCCAGATGGCATCGGCCTCCTGCACGATCTTCACCTTTTCGGCGGTCACTTCGCCGATGATGCGAATGGCAAGGCCGGGGCCGGGGAACGGCTGGCGGTTCACGATATACTCGGGCAGGCCCACTTCGCGGCCCACCTGACGCACTTCGTCTTTAAACAGGTCGCGCAGGGGCTCTATCAGCTCTTTGAAATCAACGGTATCGGGCAGGCCGCCGACATTGTGGTGGCTCTTGATCACGGTGGATTCGCCGCCCAGGCCGCTTTCGACCACATCGGGGTAAATGGTGCCCTGTGCCAGATAATCTACAGCGCCGATCTTCTTGGCCTGCTCTTCAAACACGCGGATAAACTCTTCGCCGATGATCTTGCGCTTGCGCTCGGGCTCGGTAACACCGGCCAGCTTGCTGTAGTAGCGCTCGCGGGCGTCCACGCAGATAAAGTTGATATCAAAATTGCCGTTGCCGGGGCCGAACACGGCGCACACCTGCTCTTTTTCGTCCTTGCGCAGCAGGCCGTGGTCTACAAATACGCAGGTGAGCTGCTTGCCGATGGCCTTTGCCAGCAAAGCGGCCAGCACGCTGGAATCCACGCCGCCGGAAAGGGCGCACAGCACCTTGCCGTCGCCGATCTTTTCTTTCAGGCTGGCCACGGTGCGCTCTACAAACGAATCCATGCGCCAATCGCCCTTGCAGCCGCACACATTGTATACAAAGTTATGCAGCATCTTGGTGCCTTCCTGGGTGTGCAGCACCTCGGGGTGGAACTGCACGGCATACAGGCCCTTTTCGGGGTTTTCCACCGCGGCCACGGGGCAGTTTGCGGTGTGGGCGCTGATGGCAAAGCCGGGGGCGGGCTGGGCGATATAATCGTTGTGGCTCATCCAGCAGATGGTTTTGGGGCTTACGCCCTCAAACAGCTTGGAGGCGGTATCCACCATCACTTCGGTTTTGCCGTATTCGCGCTCGGGTGCGCGCTCTACCTTGCCGCCCAGCTGGTGCATCATCAGCTGGCTGCCATAGCAGATGCCCAGAATGGGCACGCCCCAGGTATAGATCTCGGGGTCACAGGCAGCGGCATCAGGCAGATACACGCTGTTGGGGCCGCCGGTAAAAATAATGCCTTTGGGGTTCTTTTCTTTGATCTTGGCAAGATCGGTTTTATACGAGTAGATTTCGCAATATACATTGCACTCGCGCACACGGCGGGCAATAAGCTGGTTATACTGGCCGCCGAAGTCCAGCACGATCACGGTTTCCTGCTGCATAGGGTTCTCCTTCCAGATTTTACGGGCTGTGCATTGATAAGCTGCCATACACAAAAAAGAATGGCTATTTAAAAGATTATACCACGATTTGATTTAAAAACAAATACCACTGCCGCATTTTATCGCAAGTTTAAAAATTCGCAGCTTTTAAGGCTGTGTATTGGCTTATATGCCCAAAACCGCCGGCAATGCTTTGCGGGCATCACCGGCGGCTTTGGATGAGATCAAAATTTATTTGGAATAATCATAGAAGCCCCTGCCGGATTTACGCCCCAGCAGGCCGCCGCGCACCATCTTTTTCAAAAGCAGGGCCGGGCGGTATTTAGAATCACCGTATTCGGTATACAGCGTGTTCATGATGGCCAGACAGATATCCAGGCCGATAAAGTCGGCCAGCTCCAGCGGGCCCATGGGGTGGTTGGCGCCCAGCTTCATGGCCTTGTCGATATCCTCCACGCTGGCGGTCTTGGTCTCGACCAGGCCGATGGCATCGTTGATCATGGGGATCAGGATCTTATTTACCACAAAGCCCGGGCCCTCGGCCACCTCTACGGGGTCTTTGCCGATGGACTGCGCCAGCTCGTAGATGAACTTGAATTCATCATCGGGGGTGGTCATGCCGCGGATGACCTCTACCAGCTTCATGCTGGTAACAGGGTTAAAGAAGTGCATACCAATAACGCTGTGCTTTAAGCCATAGCCCATTTCGGTGATGGAGAGCGACGAGGTGTTGCTGGCGAAAATCGCCTTGGGCTGGATCACATCATCGAGGCGGGCCAGCAGCTTTTTCTTGGTTTCCATATTTTCGGCCACGGTCTCGATGAGCAGGTCAACATCGGCCGCGGCGGCTTCGTCTTCAATGAGGATATGGTCCAGGATATCCTTCATGGTATCCTCGGCCATTTTACCCTTGGCAACACGCTTTTGCAGCGATTTTTCCAGGCGGTCTTTATGGCGCTGCGCAGACTCCTTGCTGCTGGCATACAGCAGCACCGTGTGGCCCTTGCCTGCAAAAACCTGTGCGATACCCGAACCCATTGTGCCTGCACCGTAAACTGCGATTTTCATAATGCTCCTCCTATTTGTGTTTTGGCAGCTGCCGCGCTTTGCTGCGCTGCGGTGCCGCCTTTGCTTTTTCGTTCCGCTCTTTCTGCAGCTGTGCGGATTCTGACTGCACGCCGATATTTCGGGGTGCTCCGCAGAGCCTTCAAAGAGTTTGTTATTGTTTTAACAGCTTCTATGCTTTTATTATACGCACTTTGTACCGTGCTTTCAATTCGCAAAAGGAATAACTTTTTGCGCCATTCTTGTGCGAAATTGCCAAATTTTTATCAATTCAGTTTACAGATTTCGTGTTTTGTGTGGGTCACATAAGGTTTCGAGTATGCGAAAAGCCCCCGGCTTCGCAAAAAGCCGGGGGCTCAGGGTGTGTTTTTATGGGCTGTTTCAGCCGTTTTTGCGGGTGCGGTGCAGGGTGGAGATATCCACGAGGTCCAGCGTGTTCAGGTCGTGGCCGCTGCGCAGGGTATCTACCAGCACGCGGGCCGTATCAATGGCCGTAATACAGGGAATGCTCAGCTCGGTGGCCTTGCGGCGGAACTTGACCGAATCGCGGCTGGGGTCGCGGCCCTTGGCGCTGGTGCTGATGATGTAATCCACCAGGCCGCTTTCGAGCAGGTCTACCATGTTGGGGCGTGCACCGCTCATCTGGCGCACCAGGCTACAGGGGATCATCTGGCTGTTCAGCCAAGCGCAGGTGCCTGCGGTGCCATACAGCTTATAGCCGTAATCGTGCAGCTTCCAGGCGATATCCGTTACCTCATGCTTATCGGCATCCTTCACGCTGATGATGCAGCAGCTGCCGGGGCCGGGCTTTTTGTATTCATAGCCTGCGCCGATCATGCCCTTGAGCAAAGCGCCGTGGAAGGTGCGGTCGATACCCAGCACCTCGCCCGTGCTCTTCATTTCGGGTCCAAGCATGGTATCTACGCCGTGCAGCTTTTCAAAGCTGAACACGGGCACTTTTACGGCCACATAGTCGGCATTGGGGAACAGACCCGTGCCGTAGCCCATATCGGCCAGCTTTTCGCCCAGGGTGCAGCGCACGGCCAGATCGACCATGGGCACGCCCGTCACCTTGCTGATGTAGGGCACGGTACGGCTGGAACGGGGGTTCACCTCGATCACATACACCTTATCGTTCTGCACGGCATACTGCACATTCACAAGGCCCACCACATGCAGCTCGCGGGCAAAGCGGCCTGTGTAGTCTACCAGTGTATCGATTACCTTCTGGCTCAGGTGCTGGGGCGGGTAGCAGCAGATAGAGTCGCCCGAGTGCACGCCCGTGCGCTCGACCTGCTCCATGATGCCGGGGATCAGGAAATCGGTGCCGTCGCAGATGGCATCCACCTCGCACTCGGTGCCGTAGATGTATTTATCCATCAGCACGGGGTGGCTCATATCCACATGTGCGGTGATAACGCCCATGTATTCGGTAACATCGGCGCTGTTGTAGGCCACGATCATGTTCTGGCCGCCCAGCACATAGCTGGGGCGCATCAGCACGGGGTAGCCCACTTCCTCGGCGGCCTTGAGTGCCTCGGTGAGTGTGTAGACCGTGCGGCCCTCGGCGCGGGGGATCTTGCAGCGCTCGAGCAGTTCGTCAAAGCGCTCGCGGTCTTCGGCTTCATCAATGGCATCGGCGGGGGTGCCCAGAATGGGCAGACCGATCTCGTCCATATGCTTAGCCAGCTTGATGGCGGTCTGGCCGCCGAACTGCACCACGCACCCGTCCGGCTTTTCGGTGGCGATAATGTCGTCTACGCTTTCGGGGGTGAGCGGGTCAAAATACAGGCGGTCGCCGGTATCAAAGTCGGTCGAAACGGTTTCGGGGTTGTTGTTGACCAGCACTGCCTCGCAGCCGTGCTCTTTCAGGGTCCACACCGCGTGCACCGAGCAATAGTCGAACTCGATGCCCTGGCCGATGCGAATGGGGCCGGAGCCGAACACCAAGATCTTTTTCTTGTTGGGGTCGCTGCGCTCGGCAATAAAATCGGCAGCTTCGTTGTCGCCGTCGTGGGTAGAGTAGAAATAGGGGGTCTTGGCGGCAAACTCGGCAGCGCAGGTATCCACCATCTTAAAGCCGGCGCGGCAGTTCTCCACGGGCATGACTTCGCAGCCGGAAAGGCGGCGGATGGTTTTATCCTGGAAGCCGTATTTTTTGGCCTCGAGGTATTTTTCCTTGGTCAGCGGGCCGTTGGCAAGGCCCTGCTCCAGGTCGGCCAGGTGCTGCATTTTATCCAGGAACCAATGGTCGATCTTGGTGATATTATGAATGATCTTATGGTCTACGCCGCGCTTGAGGGCCTCGTATACGCAGAATACACGCTCGGAGTCCTGCACATGCAGGTGCTCAATGACCTCAGCGGTGGAAAGAGCGGTGAAATCCTTGAGGGTGAGGGTATCCATGCCCAGCTCAATGCTGGAAACAGCCTTCATCATGGCGGCCTCAAAGCTGTTGCCGATGGCCATTACTTCGCCGGTAGCCATCATCTGGGTGCCCAGGCTCTTATCGGCATACACGAACTTATCAAACGGCCACTTGGGGTATTTGACCACCACGTAGTCGAGCGCAGGCTCAAAGCAGGCGCAGGTCTCGCCGGTCACATCGTTGGTGATCTCATCCAGCGTGTAGCCGATGGCGATCTTGGTTGCCACCTTGGCAATGGGGTAACCCGTTGCCTTGGAGGCCAGTGCCGAAGAACGGCTCACGCGGGGGTTGACCTCGATGACGGCATAATCGAAGCTGTCGGGCTTTAAGGCAAACTGGCAGTTGCAACCGCCCTCGATGCCAAGCTCGCTGATGATATCCAGCGCAGCGGTGCGCAGCATCTGGTATTCGTGGTCGCTCAAAGTCTGGCTGGGAGCCACGACCACGCTGTCGCCCGTGTGGATGCCCACAGGGTCAAGGTTTTCCATGTTGCAGACCGTGATCACATTGCCCTTGTGGTCACGCATCACCTCATACTCGATTTCTTTCCAGCCGGAGATGCACTTTTCGACCAGGATCTGATGAATGGGCGAAAGGCGCAGGCCGTTGGTAGCGATCTCGTGCAGCTTCTGGGGCGTTTCGCAGATGCCGCCGCCCGTGCCGCCCATGGTAAAGGCGGGGCGCACAATCACGGGGTAGCCGATCTCCTTGGCAAAGTCCATGGCACTGTCGAGATCCTCCACCACCTTGCTGGGGATGATGGGCTGGTGCAGCTTTTCCATGGTGTCTTTAAACAGCTGGCGGTCTTCGGCGCGGTCGATGGTATCGGGCTTGCAGGCCAGCAGGCGCACGCCGCTCTTATCCAAAAAGCCGTTGCGGGCCAGCTCCATGCTGATGTTCAGGCCCATCTGACCGCCCAGGTTGGGCAGAATGGCATCGGGCTTTTCTTTTTCGATAATGCGCTCGACCACGCTCACCTTCATGGGCTCGATGTACACATGATCGGCCACATTGGGGTCGGTCATGATGGTGGCGGGGTTCGAGTTCAGCAGCACGGTCTCAATGCCCTCGGCTTTGAGCGCGCGGCAGGCCTGGGTGCCGGAGTAGTCGAACTCCGCTGCCTGACCGATGATGATAGGGCCGGAACCGATGACCAGCACCTTTTTAATACTGGGGTCTTTAGGCATTGGGAGTCACTCCTTTCGCAGCCACTATGCGGCTGATGAATTCATCAAACAAAAATTCGCAGTCCTTGGGGCCGCCGCTGGCCTCGGGGTGGAACTGCACGGTCTTGCAGTTCCACTTGGTGTAGTCTACGCCCTCGCAGGTTTTATCGTTGGCGTTCACATAGCTCACATGGCCTGCGCCCTCGGGCAGGGTATCGCCCATCACGGCATAGCCGTGGTTCTGGCTGGTGATATAGGTGCGCGCGCCGCCCTCGTGGGTAACAGGCTGGTTGGCGCCGCGGTGGCCGTATTTGAGCTTGCAGGTCTTGGCGCCTGCGGCCAGTGCCGTGAGCTGGTGGCCCAGGCAGATGCCGAACGCCGGAATACCGGTATCCAGCATTTTGGCGATGTTGGCAATGATCTCGGTGTTTTCGGCCGGGTCGCCGGGGCCGTTGGAAAGCATGAGGCCGTCCGGCTTGATGGCCATGACCTCTTCGGGCGTGGCGGTGCCGGGCATAACGGTCACGCGGCAGCCGCGCTTTTCCAGGCAGCGCACGATGTTGGCCTTGCAGCCGTAATCCATGAGCGCCACATGATACTGCCCGCCGGGGTTATATGTGCGCTTTTCGGTGCAGGTAACGGCCTTGACGGCATCCACCACGGCGTAGGCATTGATCTTTTCGAGCAGCTCGGTTTTCTGGGCGCTCTCTTCGCGCGGGTCAAACTCGGTGGTGATGGCGCCGTTCATTACGCCCTTTTCGCGAATGATGCGCGTTAAACGGCGGGTATCCACGCCCTCGATGCCGATGGTATTGTTTTCTTTTAAAAAGGCATCCAGCGTTTTTTCACAGCGGAAGTTGCTGGGGGTCTTGCAGGCCTCACGCACGATATAGCCCTTGGCCCAGATCTTGGGGCTTTCGTAGTCTTCGCTGTTCATGCCGTAATTGCCGATGAGCGGGTAGGTTTGGGTGATGATCTGGCCGTAGTAGCTGGGGTCGGTCAGGGTCTCCTGAAAGCCCACCATGCCGGTGGCAAACACCACCTCGCCCACCGTGGTGCCGGGGCAGCCAACGCTTTGGCCCGCGAGCACCATGCCGTTGGAAAGTAACAGATATGCGTTCATGCTTTAACGCCCTCTCTTTTAACACATAGGTAAGGATTTATAAAACAATATCACTCGTTGATGCTCTGCTTGGCCTGCTGCTTCATTTTACGGCTGCCCAGGTGTACGAGCGGCAGCTTGCCCTCGGCGCAGAGGGGGCATTCTTCGGGCAGGTAGTTGGGCAGGTCCAGCTTGATGGCGCTTGCCAGAATGGGAATGGGGCTGGGAGCTTCGGCCTTGGTGCGGTCTACCACGCAGGTGATGCCCAGGCACACGCCGCCGGCCTCTTCGATCACGCGCTTGGTCTCGAGGCTGCTGATGCCGGTGGTGACTACATCTTCGGCGATGAGGCATTTTTCACCCGGCTGGATGGAAAAGCGTTTGAGCGTCATCACATTGTCCACACGCTCGGTAAAAATAGCGCGCTTGCCCAGCTGGCGGCCCAGCTCGTAGGCATACACGATGCCGCCCATGGCAGGGCCCACGATCACATCCACATCCAGATCTTTGAGCTGCTCGGCCACATTCTGCATGACCAAAGCACATTTATCAGGATACTGCTGCAGGTAGGCCATCTGGCAGTAGGCGCTGCTGTGGCGGCCACTGCTGAGCAGAAAATGCCCTTCCAAAAACGCTTTGCACTCTTTGAGAACTTCTTTTACATCCGTCATAAGTGATTTTCCTCCTCAAAACTCAATCTATCTTAACACAGCTTGCATATAATTGCAATATTTTTTGTATAATATTCATTTTCAAATGTATATTTGCATAAAATATACATTTTATAAGCATTTTGCTTTCCGTCTTAAACCCGGGCGCAGCCTCTTATCTCGTCCAGCGTTTTTACATTGTGCTCGTCCATCCAGATGGCGATCTCTTCTGTTACGCGCTGGCAGGCGGCCGGGTCGGCAAAGCTGGCCGCGCCCACCTGCACGGCCGCAGCGCCCGCCATGATGAACTCGATGGCATCGCGGCCTGTGGCGATGCCGCCAAGGCCTACCACCGGAATGTTCACCGCGCCCACGGCCTGCCACACCATGCGCAGCGCCACCGG
>CAVGKH010000067.1:0-10729 GCA_963629755.1 Gemmiger sp. | reverse complement strand
GTATAAGGTGCGCTCTACCATGTGCAACTGCGGCGCAAATTCCATTCCCGAGCTGCAGGAAAAAGCCCGCCTGACGGTGGTTTCTTCTACCAGCATCGTAGAAGGCGGCAGCCACGATGTGACCCTGAAAAACACCAACAACGCAAACTGAGCAGTAAAATAGTTATAGTAAAGCCCCCTTCCGAATTTTTTCGGGAGGGGGCTTTTGTCTGGTGAAGTTAATTTGCAGAAAACCAGGCTTAAAAGCAATTTTCACCAGCCCCAGGTGGGCAGCCACTGCAGCCATTTCAGCAAGCCTGCGGGCACAGCCATGCCGCTGAGCACTGGGTAAAACAACACAAACCACGCTGCCGCGCCGCCAAGCAGAGCAAAGCACAGCCGCTTGTGGGCATGGCCCTCGCGCCGGGCCGATTCCAGCGCCAGCACGAGTGCGACCAATGAAAAGATCATGCCGGGGAAGTAGTGATACAAAAATGTGCAGCGGCTTACCAGAACCCAGGGCAGGATCTGCGCCAGCCACAGTGTAAGCACAAAGGTCCCGCGCCGGTTGATCTTGCCACAGATCACGCGCCATACAAGCGCACCGACACCGGCAGTGCCGCCAAGCCACACAACAGGGCTGCCGATGGCTGCAATGCTGGCTTTTGTTCCCTCTGCCAGGCCGGTACCGGCATAATACCAGACCGGCCGCAGCAGAAGCGGCCAGGTGTACCAGCGGCTTTCAAATGGATGCGTGGCTTTCAGCGTGCTATGATACCAATACATATAGGTTTGGCAGTTCCACCAATCCTGCAGGCTGAAAGAAGGATCACGCCACCAGTAGGGCAGATACGAGGCCAGGTAAACAAGCAGCGGTACAAGCACAAAAAACAGCACACCGCCGCCCATGGCCAGAGCAAATTCATGTGCAAAGCTGGGCACGTCCTGGCGCTTTCGCAGCCACAAAACGGCAAAATAAACGGCAGCCAGCCCGACCCCGGCATAAATACCCGTCCACTTGCTGGCACAGCCAAGGCCAAAGGCCAAGCCGCACAGCGCCATAGGCAAAAGGCTGCGGTGTACGCCCTTGGCAAGCACCTGCTGGGCATACCAGAGCATAAAATAGGCTGAAAGCAGAATAAAAAAGGTGGCGTATACATCAATGGTGGCAATGCGGGTCTGCACAAAGCGCAGGCCGTCCAGCGCCAGCAGGCAGGCCCCCAGCATAGCGTAGCGGGGGCTGCGGGTCAATCGGCGCAGCAATAAATACAAAAGCGGCACCATCGCGGCACCGAATACGGCACCCACAATGCGCCAGCCGAAGCCGGTCATACCAAACAGCAGCACGCCCAGCATGATCAGGTCTTTGCCGAGCGGCGGGTGCGTGGTTTCGTATACATTCATCTTATGTGCCATTTCATAGGCCGTACGGGCATGGTAGATCTCGTCAAAATAGGTGCTGTTTTTGTAGCTGATCATTTGGGGCACAAGGGCCTGCTCATCAAACAGAGGGTTATCGGCAGATACTGCCAGCGGTGCGCCGGTTTCACTGCGCAGAGAGACCTCCATCACCATGCCGCCTGAAACAGAGATGCGCAGCTGGCCGCTGTTTTCGCTCAAGGTAACCGTTTTCCACTGGAAAGGGTCGCTGTAATCCAGATTCAGGCTGCCCAAAAGCTGCTCAGAAACGGTATCGTAAAATTCGATAGAGCCGCCATAAGAGATACCCGGGTAAACCCAAGCCTCTGAAACAGCAACGGAAGCATCGGCAAACACCACCTGTGTGGTGCCCTGTGCATCCAAGGCGTTTTGCGGCGCTTTGGTATCGCCCAGATTCCAAACGCTTACAGCCAATACGGCCAGCGAAAGTATGCCAAGGCGCACCAGCTCGGCCTTTGTCCACCGCGGCTGCGGCAGGGGAAGGAAGGGCGCTGCAAGGGGGGCATGTTCTACTGCCTGCACGGGGGCGCCCAGCAGCAATTCAGCGGCCGTCCAGGCCAGCAGAATAAAGAAGGCAGCCTCAGCCCAGCCGCCCAGACGGGCAGCCAGCGCAGGCAGCGTACCGGTCATAAATTCATCATCGGTACCGGCGTAGCTGTAAACCTGCACAAGATTTACCAGGCCAATCAGGCTGAAACCGGCGGCCGCACCGATCAGGCGGCGGTCACCCCATTTGGCGGCAGCCAATAGAGTGAGGGCCAAACCGGGCAGAAGATAACGCTCGTGCATGCGGTGGCTTAGTGTGAATACGCCCATTGTATAAAAAGCGGCCAGCAGCAGGGGGCAGAAAGTACCTTTTTTGAGGCTCTGCACCAACAAAGCGGCCAGAGCCGCCGTGAGCAGGAAGAGCATCAAAACACCCCATTGCTGCCAGGTAAGCGGGCCAAGCAGCTCGGTTTGCGGCACCCAGTTGCCGCCAAGTCCCTCGGCAAGGTTAAAGGCGTTGATCACAGCGTATGCATAGCTTGTGCCGGTAGAAGTGTATTTTTCCCACAGCCCGGTAAATATCCCCCGGCCGAAAAACGGCAGACCGATTAAAATAACAATACCAAGGCTGAGGGCGGCACAGGTGGCTGTAAGACATGCAAAACGCACACGCTTTTTGGGGGATGCGAACACAAAACCGGCCAGAAATGCGGCGGCAAAGGCAGGCCCTGCTAAAAGAGCCTGCGGCTTAGTGGCAAGTGCCAGGCCGTAGAAAACGGCAGCCGGTAAATAGCGCTGCTCGGCCAAAGCGCAGAAAGCCAAAGCAAACGGCAGCAAAAAGAATGCATCGATCTGCTTCCATACAGCGGTATCAAATAAAAGTGCCGGGCAGAACAGCGCGAAGGCAGCCAAAGGCAGAGCCAGCGCCTGCTGCTGCCAGCGCCGGGCTGTGCGCCATGTCAGAGTCGAAAGCCCGCAGGCAGCCAGTGCAGGGGGCAGTGCGAGCAATACTCTGGCCGCGGCAGCTTCATAAGAAATGTGCAAAAGGCGCATGGCCTTGCCCACGAGCCATAAAATATACAGGTATCCCGGCGGGTAATCACAGAAGTAATCTGCGGCATAAAACCCGGCAGGGCCGCCATCTGCCATGCGCAGTGCCCAGGCGAAAAAGCAGCTTTGGTCGTAGGGATAGCCCTCGGTAAGCGCTGCGATCAGCAGCTGCAAAATCAGCCCGCCGAGCAGCAAAAGCAGCAGTGCATGATAGGATTTTTTTTGTTGTGGCATGATCTTCTCCATGAGAAAAGCCCCCCGAATCGGAAAATCCGGGTTCGGGAGGCAGATAAAACGATCAGGATCAGTTCTTGATCAGCTGGGGGCCTTGGGCGGTATCTTTTACCGTGTAGCCAAGCGCAGTGATCTTATCGCGGATGGCATCGGCGGTAGCCCAGTCCTTGGCTTTTTTAGCAGCAGCGCGCTGCTCGACCAGTGCGGTCACTTCGGCAGGAACTTCGTCTTTCTTGCGGTTGTACAAAAGGCCCAGCACGCCGGTGAGTTCATCAAACACCTTGGCAGCATATTCCAGGCTGGCCTTATCAGCTGCGGCAGAATTTGTGTTAATATCCTTGACCAGATCAAACAGAGCAGCCAAGGCATCGGGGGTGTTCAAATCGTCGTCCATGCCCTTGATAAACTTTTCTTTGGCCTCGTCAGCCTTAGCCATCAGAGTGGTATCGGTGCCGGAAGCATTCTGAATGGCAAAATCCAGATTTTCGCGGCAGGTGTACAGGCGCTCCAGGCTGTTTTTGCAGCTCTCGATCAAATCAATGGTATAGTTGAGCGGCATGCGGTAACCGGCGGTGAGCATAAAATAACGAATGGGCTCATAGCCGTATTTCTCGGCGATCTCACGCACCGTGAAGAAATTGCCTGCACTTTTGGACATTTTTACATTGTCGATATTCAAGAAGCCATTGTGCATCCAATAGCGGCTGAAGCACACGCCGTTGGCGCACTCCGACTGTGCGATCTCGTTTTCGTGGTGGGGGAAGATCAAGTCCTGACCGCCGGCATGCAGGTCAATCGTGGGGCCCAGGTGCTTGCGGTTCATGGCGCTGCACTCAATGTGCCAGCCGGGGCGGCCCATGCCGTAAGGGCTTTCCCACGCGGGCTCGCCAGGCTTGGCAGCCTTCCAAATGGCAAAGTCGGCGGGGTCTTCCTTTAAATCATCGTCCATCTGGCTGCGCAGCTCGCGATTGCCGCTTTCCAGATCTTCCAGATTCAAATGGCTCAGCTTACCGTACTCAGGGTCGCTCTTCACACGGAAGTAGACATCGCCGTTTTTCGCTACATAGGCATGGCCGCGATCAATCAGGTCCTTTACGATATCAAGGATCTCGGGAATATGATCGGTGGCGTGGGGCTGCACGGTGGGGCGGCGGCAGTTGAGGCCGTCGCTGTCCTTCAGATACTCTGCCGTGAAGCGCTCGGCCACTTCTTTCATGGTCACGCCCTCTTCATTGGCTTTTTTGATCAGCTTATCGTCAATGTCGGTGATATTGCTCACATAGATCACCTTGTTGCCGCGCCATTCCAGATAATTGCGCAGGGTATCAAACACAATCAGCGGGCGGGCGTTGCCAATGTGGATATAGTTATAAACGGTAGGGCCGCACACATAGATGCGGTATTCACCGGGTTTCATGGGCACAAATTCTTCTTTTTTGCGAGTCAGAGTGTTAAAGATCTGCATGAAGCTCTCTCCTTTGCGGCTGCGGGGCAGCAGGCGTTTTATCAATGCGAACAAATGCCGCATAATATCTATTATTATAGCACCGAAGCCCCTTGTGCGCAACTTATTATACTATGATCGATTAAAGCAAGATGAAAGTAAAAAGCATGGCGTTACGGAATCGCCATGTACACAGCAGTGCACAGTGGAATGGTAACAATACACAGCAGGGTGGTGGCTACATTCAAAAGGTTTGCATAGGCCGAATCGCCGCCATAAACCTGTGCCATCTGCGTGATCACCGAAGCGGTGGGCGCGGCGGCGCACAGCAATACCACCAGCAAAAGGTCTTTGCTGTTCGGCAGCATGTTGGCAAGCAGCGGCAGCTGGCACAGCGCGATCACCAGCAGCGGGCAGACAATCAGGCGCAAAAACACTGTAAGCCAAAAGCGCCCGGTCATCAGGCGGCGGCAGGCGGCAAAATCCATGCCGCCCAGCAGCATACCGGCTACGATCATGCTCAGGGGGCCAAGGGTATCGCTCAGCATGCCGCACGAATCTACCACCACATCCGGCAGACGGATGCCCAAAAAGAATAAAAGCGCGCCTAGCACAAGGCATATCATGTTGGGGTTAATGACCTTTTTCAGTTGAAAGCCCTTCTGCCCGGTCATGCGCGAGTAAGAATAGCTCCAGATCAAAAATACCTGCAGGGTAGAAAAGGTAAAGGTGTAGATCACCCATTCTTCGCCTAAAACCGAGGTGATCAGGGGCACCAGCAGATTGGTGCAGTTTGTAAAGGCAATAGAGTTCTGCTCGATCACGTTCAGCCCCAGGCATTTTTCAAAAAACGGCATTAGCAAAAGCAGTATGCCGAAAATGATCACCGAGGCCAAAAGCGAGAGCATCAGCCCATCGCGAATGGCGGGCGTATAATCGATCTGAAACGCCTTGATCGCCACGCACGGCATAATAAGCAGCACGACCACGCGGCTTAAAACCAGGCTTTCTTCGGCTTTCAGCGCCTTAATGCGCACCAGAATAAACCCGACCAGCAGCATGAGAAACATCGAAATGATTTTTTTCATTAAAAGAAACGCAATCAAACAAGCACCCCTTTTCCTGCCAGCAAAGCGCAAAGCACCAACTGCAAAAACAAAATTACCGGCACGCCAAACTTAAACTTCGGCTTGTGCGTTTTGTGGTGAAACAGCCGCATGCCCAATAAAAAGCCCACGCTGCCGCCTGCCGCGGCTGAAAGTAGCAGCGTTCGCTCGGGCACACGCCAGGCTCCGCGCCTGGCACAGCGCTTATCATAGTTGCACAAGCAAAAGGCAAAAATATTAACGGCGATCAGGTAATAAAATAAAACCGTTTTCAAGCCTTGCCTCCCTTTAAAAAGTTCACATGATCGTGAAACTCAGCCGTTTTGCGGCGGCCCATCAGCATGTCTACGGCATCCCGCACGGGCACCTGGCCGTTCACAATGGCATCCACCATGTTCACAATGGGCATTTCTACCTTATATTTGGCTTCCAGCGCTTTTACGCCGGGCAGGGCATTCAAGCCCTCTACTACCATGCCTACTTCTTTTACCGCTTCGTCACAGCTTTTGCCCTGGCCCAGCAGCACACCGGCACGGAAGTTGCGGCTGTGCACGCTGGTGCAGGTAACGATCAGATCGCCGATACCGGCCAGGCCTGCAATGGTTCCGGCGCTGCCGCCGCAAACAGGGGCCAGGCGGCTGATCTCGGCTGCACCGCGGGTGATCAGCGCCGCGCGGGCGTTATCGCCATAGCCAAGGCCGCAGGCCATACCGCAGGCCAGCGCAATGATATTTTTCACCGCGCCGCCCAGTTCAACACCGATCACATCGCTGTTGGTATAAACGCGGAAGTTCGGGTTCATAAAAATATCCTGCGTTTTATCGGCAGCGGCCATATCGGTGCTGCTGGCAACAATGGCGGTGGGCAGATCCAGCGCTACCTCTTCGGCGTGGGTGGGGCCGGAAAGCGCGGCCACGCGCACGCCCTGCAGGCCGGGCTGGCTGTCGATCTCGCTTTGGATCACCTGGCTCATGGTCATCAGCGAGCCGGCTTCGATGCCCTTGGCCACATCCACGATCACCTGAAACGGGTCAAGATACGGCAGGCAGGCGCGCGCCGTGGTGCGCACATAGGGGCTGGGCACGGCAAACAGCAAAATATCACGCCCGCGGCAGATCTTGCGGATCTCGGGCGTGTAGCGAATGCTCTCGGGCAGTGTGCTGCCGGGCAGGTTTCTATGCTTGTGCGTTTTTTCCAGTTCGATCAATTCCTGGGGCAGGGCGCTCCACATCGTTACCTCATGGCCGTTCATTGCCAGCATACGGGCCAGAGCTGTGCCCCAGGTGCCTGCGCCTAAGACGCCGATATTTGCCATAGTTGCAAACCTCCTTATTGTGCCGGTGCCAAAATGGCATCGATCTGTTTAATAATTTTCGCGGTGGCGTTCAAAGCGCCGCCGTCCTCCAGGTTGCCGTTTTCTGTTAAGATCACCAAAAGATACTGCGGCTGCCCCTCGGCCGAATATACGATACCGGCATCGGTGTAGCTCGCGGTATCCCAGCCGTATTTGGAGGCCACGGTGCGCTGGCTGCCCAAAGAGCGCTGGATCGGGCTGTAGAGCGAGCTTGTCAGCAATTCGCGCAGCAGTGTGCTGTGCGCGGCATCGCTCTGGATATAATCCAGTATCGCGTTCCAGGCAAGGGCCAATTCACGCGGGGTGGCCTTGGGCCAGATGTTGGTAGCCGTAAAGTGCAGCCCCTCGGTGATGCCCATCGAATCCATCAGTGCATTAAAATCCTCTTTGCCGCAGTGGTTTACCAAAAGGCGGTAGGCAATGTTGTCACTACGCAAAAGAGCCTCCTGCAAAAGGTAATCCAAGCGGTAAACCGTGCCGGGCTCGCTGTTTTTTATGCTGCCTGCGCCCTCATCGTAAAACTGCTCTAAGTATTCAATAGGCTCATCATCGGCAAGGTTACCGGCATCCAGCTGGCGGCATACATACAGCGCGTAGGGCGCTTTAATGGCGCTGGCAATGTAAATGGAGGCATCGGGCTGCCAGGCCAGCGTTTGCCCGCTGGCAAGATCGATCGCCAGAAAAGCGGCGTTCTCGCTGCCGGATAGTGCTTCGGCCAGAGCGGGCCATTGGTTGGGGTCATCCTGCCCGGCAGCCCGGATTTTATCGGCCAGGGTAGGCTCTGCCTCTGGTAGCAGAGTTTCCTCAGGTTGGCTTTCGGCTGCCTCGCTGGCCGCAGGCTGCGGCGCGGCGGTGGGCAGCGGCTGCGAAACGGCCTCAGCATCGGCGGGCACATCGGCCGTCTGCCGGGCTTCCAGCATGCTGTGCAGCGCTACAGCCCCGGCGGCTACCGCGGCGATGAGCGCCAGTGAAAGCCCCAGCATAAGGGGCACCGAGGGGCCCTTGCGGCGCTTATGGGCAGGCTGCTGTGCAGCGGCGCGGTGTACGCGCACCCCGGCAGTAGAAACCGTGCGCCTTGCAGGCGGCGGCAGTGTGGCCGTGGCCGAGGCAGATCGCTGATAGCTGCTCTGCCTGGCTGCAGCCCGGTGCGGCGCAGGCGCTGGGGCGGCGGGCGCAGCGCCGCTTCGCCTGGCATCGCCCTTTTTATAAATCGTTTTTTTCATAGGCAAAATGCCTTTCTGAATTTACTATACGCAATAGTATCACATATTGTCTATTATAGACGAAATCCCCCGCCGGTGCAACCGGTGGAGGATCCAGGGAAAAGCCGTTACCGCTCCTGCAGAGGAATATATTTTTGCCGCACGCCCAGATATTTGTAGGCCGGGCGAATGATGCGGTCGGCAAACACCAGCTCTTCCATGCGGTGGGCGCACCAGCCGGGCATTCGCGCAATGGCAAACAGCGGCGTATACAGATCTTCGCTGATGCCCAGCATACGGTAGATCAGGCCGCTGTATAGGTCTACATTGGCGCAGATATGCTTGCGACCCTTTTCTTCCTGAAACACCTGCGGGGCCAGCCGCTCAATGCGGCACAAAAGCTCGTATTCCTTGTCAAAGCCCTTGGCATAGGCCAGATCGCGCGCACGGTCACGCAGGATCTCGGCTCTGGGGTCGCTCATGGTATACACCGCGTGGCCCATGCCGTAGATCAGGCCGCTGCCGTCGCCGGCCTGGCGGCGCAGGATACGGCGCAGAAATTCGCGCACTTCGTCATCGTCCCGTGTGTTTCTTACACGGCTCATAATGGTATCCAGCTGCTTCATCACCTTCAGGTTCGCGCCGCCGTGGCGTGGGCCCTTGAGCGAGCTGATGGCCGCCGAAATGGCGGCGTAGGTATCGGTGCCCGTGCTGGAAAGCACACGGCAGGCAAAGGCTGAGTTGTTGCCGCCGCCATGGTCGGCATGCAGCACCAGGCATGTATCCAGCAGCATGGCCTCCTCATGGGTGAATTTTTGGTCGGGCCGGTAGGTAGAAAGAATGTGCTCAGCCGTGCTCTGCCCCTCAATGGGCAGGTGAAAATAGGTGCTCTCGCGGTCATACACGCGGCGCTTGAGCTGATATACATTCACCATGATCGTGGGGATGCCGCCGATCAGATTCAGGCTTTGATCGATCAGATTTTCCAGGCCGATATCATCGGCACGGTCGTCATACGAATACATGGCCAGCACGCTGCGGGCCATTTTGTTCATGATGTTGGGGCTGGGGGCTTTCATGATCATTTCATCGGCAAAGCCCTCGGGCAGCTCACGCTTTTTGCTGATCAGGTTGTTAAAGCGCTCAAGGTCGCGCCGGCTGGGCAGGCTGCCGAACAAAAGCAGCCAGGTGAGCTCTTCAAACATAAAGCGGTCGTTGGCGTAAGAATCTTTGATCAGATCGCGCACATCGATGCCGCGGTAGATCAGGCGGCCCGGCATGGGTTGCACGCTGCCGTCAGCCAGTGTTTTATAGCCCTGCACATCACAGATATTGGTAAGCCCAGCCAAAACGCCCGTGCCGTCGGCGTTGCGCAGGCCGCGCTTGACCCCCAGCCGCTCACACGCCTCAGGGTCAATATAGTTATTGCGCAGGTATTCATCGCACAAAAACCGCATGGAATCACGGTCCAGCGGTTTTACATTCGGATAATATTGCATGCTCTTTCCCTCTATTTTCTGCCGCAGCTTTCCCACCGGCCGCTATGCCGATGCCTTATACAGTGCCCTGTATGACAAAAATACCCCGTTGTCTGTTACACAAAAATTGTAATAACAGGCAGGGGCATAGTCAATAGAAAACTTTAAAATTCTGTAAATTAAAACAAGGAAAACTTATTTTATCAAAAATGTTTGGAAAAAATTGCGGTTGAAATTTTTAAAATAAAGTATAGGCTTGCGCGCGGCGGCCTTAAATGCCGGTGCTGCCAAAGCCGCCCTCGCCGCGCTGGGTAGTGTCCAGCTGCTGCACCTCGGTAAAGCTTACGGGCAGATAGGGCAGCACTACCAGTTGGGCAATGCGGTCGCCGTGGGCAATGGTGCGAGGGGTATCGCTGTCGTTATGCAGAGCCACCATGCACTCGCCGCGGTAGTCACTGTCGATTACGCCCACACAGTTGGCGGGGCGCAGCCCCTGCTTTACCGAAAGGCCGCTGCGGGCAAACACACCGCCAAAATAGCCCTGGGGCAGGGCAAAGGCCAGCCCCGTGCCCACCATGGCGGTAGCGCCGGGGGCAATGGTCAGCTCGCTGGCCAGGCATGCATGCAAATCGTACCCGGCAGCCTGCTCGCTGCCGCGGGTGGGCAACTGAGCGGAGGGCGAAAGCTTTTTGATCTCTACAGAAATATTCATAATCATGGCTCCTTTTATGGATAAAAACAGGGAAGGGCTTATTTTATTCGGGGTCAAACGCATGCGTGGAAAACAGGGCATCCCCCTGCCATAAAACCGGGGCGCCGGCGGCCAGGCTTTGAGGCAGGTTTAAGATGCGCTGGTTGCTGCTGCCGCGAAAACGCAGAGAAATATCTTTTAATTCCTGCTGAAACGGGCCGTCTACCAGCACGTTTATGTTTTGCAGCAACTCTTCAGTGACGGC
>CAVGKH010000066.1:0-10792 GCA_963629755.1 Gemmiger sp. | reverse complement strand
ATATAAGAAAAAGGGAAATGATACAAGAAAAAGCCGGGATTTTCCACAAAAAGTGCAAAACAGGGGAAAATGATTTATGAGCCAATACAATAAGAAACTAAAACTGTATGATTAATTACTAAAGATAAAAACACAGAAACATATTGATAAAAAAATAACGAAGTGATATGATAAAACTGGGCAGAAAAAAGAAGCCGCCCCAGTGAGAGGCGGCTTCCTAAAAAGCATAAAGCCCTATTACTTGTTGCTGCGGCGCCAGATATGCATCTTATCGGCTTCCTGGATCAGCTGCTCGCGGAAGTCGGGGTGTGCCACGCTGATCAGAGCCTCGGCCTTCTGCCAGGTGCTCAAGCCCTTCAGATTTACCATGCCGTACTCCGTTACGAAATACTGCACATTAGCGCGGGTATCCGTTACGATGCTGCCGTTTGCCAGCGTGGGGCGGATGCGGCTCTGCATCTGGCCGGTCTTCTTATCCATAAAGCTGGAGCTCATGCAGATAAAGCTCTTGCCGCCGTGGCTCAAGTATGCGCCCAGCACAAAGTCGAGCTGGCCGCCTGCACCGGAGATATTCTTGATACCGGCGCTCTCAGCGTTTACCTGGCCGAACAGGTCGATATCCACAGCATTGTTGATGGAGATAAAGTTATCCAGTGCGCTGATGCTGCGAATATCGTTGGTGTAGTCCACAGGGGCGCTCATGCAGGCGGGGTTGCCGTCCAAAAAGTCATACATCTTCTGGGTGCCTGCGCCGAAAGCGTAGGTCTGGCGGCCCTTATCGATCTGCTTGTGGGCACCGGTAATCTTGCCGGCCATAGAGATATCCACAAAAGCATCCACATACATTTCGGTATGAACGCCCAGGTCTTTCAGATCGCTCTGTGCGATCATGGTGCCCACGGCGTTGGGCATACCGCCAATACCCAGCTGCAGGCAGGCACCGTTGGGGATCTGCTCTACAATAAGCTTGGCAACAGCCTGGTCTACCTCAGTGGGAGCACCTGCGCCGCCCATCTGTGCGATAGCGGGGGAGTCCCCCTCTACGATCATATCTACATCATCGATATGAACGCCCACTTCGCTGCCGCCCAGGCACACAGGCATATTCTTGTTTACTTCCACCACGATCTTCTTGCTGCGCTCGCACACGGCAGCCATGTGGCTGGCGTTGGGGCCAAAGTTGAAGTAGCCGTGGTTATCCATGGGAGCTACCTGGAAAACGGCAACATCCACATCCTCGGGCATGTCGCGGTAGTAGCGGGGCAGCTCGGAGTAGCGGATGGGGCTGTAAAAGCTGAAGCCCTGGGCAACGGCCTTGCGCTCAATGCCACCCATGTGCCAGCTGTTCCAGCTGAAATGCTCGGCAGGGTTCTCGATCTTAAAGATCTCGGGGACCCACATCAGAATGCCGCCGCGGAACTTGACATCCTTCAGTTCGGGCAGACGCTTGGCAATGGCTGCATCCACGGCCACAGGAGTGCCGGTGGTCCAGCCATAGTCTACCCAGTCACCGCTCTTTACAAGGGCGGCTGCCTGCTCGGCAGTGGCCAGCTTCTGCTGATAGCTTGCTTTGAAATCCATCTTCCAAAACCTCACTTTATAATAAGTATTTATTGGGCAGGTGCATCCTATGTAAAACAGCGCCTGCAGATCAACTGCGAAAGCGGCGGGCAGATAAAACGGCCCACCTATTAAAGATATTAACATCAAGTGCCATTTTGGTCAAGATAAGTGTGAAAAATGAGAACGAAAGCTTCAAAAAGATCTTATAAGGAAACAATGCAAGGCGAGAGTTTCTCATTTGAGAACAGCTGTTCCAAATGACGAATTTACCCACAAAATCTTAGCAAAATTGTCACCATAAAACCAATTGACAAGCCCGCCCGGATATCGTTTAATAGATATAAAGATAGTATGCCAATTTTGGCGTGCCGTCTCAGCTGCGCCGGTGCTACAGGCCCGGGCAAAAAGAAATGAGGCATTTATACCATGGCAACTGCAGTATACCCCGGCAGCTTCGATCCCGTTACCCGCGGTCATCTGGATATCATCAAGCGTGCTTCCAAAGTAATGGATAAGCTGGTGATCGGCGTTTTGAAAAACAGCGCCAAAAACCCGCTGTTCACACTGGAAGAGCGTGTGGCGCTGCTGCAGGAGTGCACCAAGGATATCCCGAATGTTTCGGTAGTGGCATTTGAGGGCCTCTCGGTCGATTTTGCCAAAAAGAATCACGCCACAGTGATGGTGCGGGGCCTGCGTGCGGTTTCGGATTTTGAAAATGAGATCCAGATCGCGCAGACGAACCATGCGCTGATGCCGGGTGTGGATACGGTGTTTTTCGCCACCAGCATCCGCTGGGGCTACCTGAGCAGCACCATCGTGCGCGAGGCGGCTTCTTACGGCTCGGATATTTCCAAGTTCGTTACCCCGCCGGTGCAGGAGGCACTGGAAAAAAAGTTTGCTGAGCTGCGCGCCAAACAGGCCGAAGAAGCGCAGACGAAGCCCTTTTAAATCTTCTTTGTTTTGTAGTAGTGCGCAGGCGCGGTTGGATACGGAGCCGATGCCAGACGCATGAAGATATTAGTGGTTTAAAACATTTATTTTAGGAGGCTAACCATGAAGAAAATCGTTATCGCAAGCGCCTGCCGTACTGCTGTCGGCAAGTTCGGCGGCACCCTGAGCAATGTGCCCGCAGCAGAGCTGGGCTCCATCGTGATCAAGGAGGCTCTGAACCGTGCCAATGTAAAGCCCGAGCAGGTCGACCATGTTTACATGGGCTGCGTTATCCAGGCTGGTCTGGGCCAGAATGTGGCACGCCAGGCTTCTCTGAAGGCCGGTCTGCCCATCGAGACCCCCGCTGTGACCGTGAATGTGGTTTGCGGCTCTGGTCTGAACTGCGTGAACATGGCAGCTGACATGATCATGGCAGGCGATGCCGACATCGTTGTGGCCGGCGGTATGGAGAACATGGACATGGCTCCCTTTGCTATGATGAAGGCCCGCTACGGCTACCGCATGGGCTCTCCCATGGGCAAGAGCGAACTGGTCGATACCATGGTCAACGATGCTCTGTGGGATGCAACCGGCTACAACAAGCACATGGGCATGACCGCTGAGAACATCTGCACCAACGAGACTTACCAGAAGAAGTACGGCTACAGCCCTATCACCCGCGAAATGCTGGATGAGTTTGCCTACAACAGCCAGGTAAAGGCTGACAAGGCCATCAAAGAAGGCGCTTTCAAAGACGAGATCGTTCCCGTTGTGATCAAGGGCAAGAAGGGCGACACCGTGTTCGATACCGATGAAGGCCCCCGTCTGAGCAGCCTGGAAGTGCTGGGCAAGCTGAAGCCCGCTTTCAAGCCCGATGGCATTGTGACCGCTGGCAACTCTTCCGCTATCAACGACGGCGCTGCCGCTCTGGTGATCATGAGCGAAGAGAAGGCCAAGGAGCTGGGCGTGAAGCCTCTGGCTACCTGGGTAGCAGGCGCTCTGGCCGGTGTTGAGCCCGAAGTTATGGGCCTGGGCCCCATTGCCGCTACCAAGAAGGTTATGGCGAAGGCCGGCATGACCGTTGCCGATATGGACCTGATCGAGGCCAACGAGGCTTTCGCAGCACAGTCTGTGGCTGTGGGCGAGGCCCTGGGCTTTGACCAGAGCAAGCTGAATGTGAACGGCGGCGCTATTGCCATCGGCCACCCCGTTGGCGCTTCCGGCGCTCGTATCCTGGTCACTCTGCTGTATGCCATGAAGCATCGCGGCGCACACAAGGGTCTGGCTACCCTGTGCATCGGCGGCGGCATGGGCTGCGCAACCGTGGTCGAAATGTGATTTTGGCTGCAAGGCTTTAAAAATCGCTGACTGAATAGAGAATCGGCCGGGGCCGGGCTCTTATATGGCCCGGCCCCGGCTTTTTGCAGATTGATACTTTTTTGGCAAGCGCCGCAGGCGCGGGCAAAAAAGCCAGGATCGGCAAAATTACACGAAGAAGGAGCTGTGAACTATGGGCTTTGTTACTACCGAAGTGCAGGGCGCTGTTGAAGTTATCACCATCGATCGCCCCCAGGCGCTGAACGCGCTGAACCCCGATGTCCTGAACGATCTGAAAGCCGCTTTTGAGGCGGTGGATCAAAACGCTGTGCGCTGCATCATTCTTACCGGCGCAGGTGAAAAGAGCTTTGTGGCCGGTGCAGACATCGCCGCCATGAGCGTGATGACCAAGGTCGAGGGCGAGGCTTTCGGCAAGCTGGGCAACGATATCTTCCGCTATATTGAAACCTTCCCCATCCCTGTGATCGCGGCCGTGAACGGCTTTGCACTGGGAGGCGGCAACGAGCTGGCCATGAGCTGTGATATCCGCATTTGCAGCGAGAACGCCATGTTCGGCCAGCCCGAGGTGGGCCTTGGCATTACGCCCGGCTTTGGCGGCACGCAGCGCCTGGCCCGCCTAATCGGCGCAGGCATGGCAAAGCAGCTGGTTTATTCGGCTGCCAACATCAATGCCGCCGAGGCACTGCGCGTAGGCCTGGTGAACGCAGTTTACCCCCAGGCAGAGCTGATGGAGCAGGCCGGTAAGCTGGCCGCTAAGATCGCACGCAATGCACCCATTGCCGTGCAGGCCTGTAAAAAGGCCATCAACGAGGGCCTGGAAGTGACCACGGAAGAGGGCGAAGTGATCGAAGAAAAGCTGTTTGGTAGCTGCTTTGAGACCCACGATCAGAAAGAGGGCATGGGCTGCTTTTTGAGCCGTGAAAAGCCCAAACCCAAGCCGGTGTTTACAAACAATTAACATTTTGGACAAAGTGCCCAAAAAGTTGCCGGAAATTTTCACAGAAAATTTCTAAAGAAAAGATTGTTATTTATTGCACAAATTGGGCCGACTATGGTACAATAGCTACAAGGGTATCGCTGTGCCCCTGCATTTTACCGTGCAGAAGGCAAAGCGGCCCCCGGCAAAAAATACCGTGTCATGGTCGGCCTTAAATAAAATTTTTGAGATCAAACATTTATTTGGAGGCTATAACTATGAAAATCGGTGTTATTGGTGCAGGTGCAATGGGTTCCGGTATCGCACAGGCTTTTGCGCAGTGCGAGGGCTTTGAGGTCGCTCTGTGCGACATTAAGCCCGAGTGGGCTGCAGGCGGCAAGGCAAAGATCGCTGCTGCCCTGGGCAAGCGCGTGGCCCGCGGCAAAATGACCCAGGAAGAGGCTGATGCCATTCTGGCCCGCGTGACCACCGGCCTGAAGGAAGATATCTGCCAGGACTGCGATCTGATCGTAGAGGCTGCATTTGAAGATCTGGGTGTAAAGCAGAAGACCTTCGGCGAGCTGGATGCGATCTGCAAGCCCGAGTGCATTTTCACTTCCAACACCTCTTCTTTGTCAATCACCGCTATCGCAAAGAACATCAAGCACCCCGTTGTCGGTATGCACTTCTTCAATCCCGCTCCTGTCATGAAGCTGGTTGAGGTCATCGCTGGTGTGAACTCTCCCGATGCAGCCGTGCAGACCGTCAAGGAAATTGCCACAAAGATCAACAAGACCCCCGTTGAGGTCACTGAGGCCGCAGGCTTTATCGTAAACCGTATCCTGATCCCCGAGATTAATGAAGCTGCCTACATTAAGATGGAGGGCGTTGCGTCGATCGCTGACATCGATGCTGCCATGAAGCTGGGCGCCAATGTTCCCATGGGCCCCCTGGAGCTGGGCGATTACATCGGCCTGGATATCGTGGTCGCTATCATGGATGTTATGTTCAATAACACCCATGATGCCAAGTATCGCTGCTGCCCCCTGTTGCGCAAAATGGTGTTCGGCGGCCGTCTGGGCGTAAAGAGCGGCAAGGGCTTCTACGATTACGCAAACGGCGGCAAGGTCGCTACCGATGCACAGTGAGCGGTAAATCGGTCTTGATCTGATTTAAAATCGTTAATTTTTGTCCAAGTGGGGGCAGGCTATTTGGGGCCTGTCCCCCGTGGGCTTTAAATTAAAAATGAAAATTGGAGGATTTAAGATGGACTTTCAGTTGAGCAAAGAGCAAGCAATGGCACAGAAAATGTTCCAGGAGTTCGCTCAGAACGAAGTCAAGCCTCTGGCGCAGGAAGTCGACGAGCAGGAGCGCTTCCCCGAGGAGACTGTCAAAAAGATGGCCAAGCTTGGCATGATGGGTATTTACTTCCCCAAAGAGCTGGGCGGCGCCGGCGGCGATGTGCTGACCTACGCTATGGCTGTTGAGGAGCTGAGCAAGGTTTGCGGCACCACCGGTGTTATCGTTTCCGCACATACCTCTCTGTGCTGCGCTCCCATTTTTGAGAACGGCACCCCCGAGCAGAAGCAGAAGTATCTGCCTGACCTGCTCAGCGGCAAGAAGATCGGCGCATTCGGCCTGACCGAGCCCGGCGCAGGCACCGATGCTCAGGGCCAGCAGACCACCGCTGTTGATGCTGGTGATCACTGGGTTCTGAACGGCTCCAAGATCTTCATCACCAACGCTGGCTACGCAGATGTGTTCATCATCATTGCTATCACCGGTACCACCACCGACAAGAAGGGCCGCACCAAGAAAGAGATCTCTGCTTTCATCGTAGAGCGTGATTTCCCCGGTTTCTCTGTTGGCAAGCACGAGCTGAAGATGGGTATTCGCGGTTCTTCTACCTGCGAGCTGATCATGCAGGATTGCATCGTTCCCAAAGAGAACATGCTGGGCGCCAAGGGCAAGGGCTTCGTGATCGCCATGAAGACTCTGGACGGCGGCCGTATCGGCATTGCTTCCCAGGCTCTGGGCATTGCACAGGGCGCTATCGACGAGACCGTTGCTTATGTAAAAGAGCGTAAGCAGTTCGGCCGTTCCATCGCTCAGTTCCAGAACACCCAGTTCGAGCTGGCTGAAATGCAGGCCCGTACCGATGCAGCCCGTCTGCTGGTATACCGTGCAGCTGTACATAAACAGGCTGTGCAGGACGGCAAGACTAAGGAACCCTACAGCGTGGATGCCGCTATGGCTAAGCTGATCGCTGCCCGCACTGCCAGCGATGTGACCCGCCGCTGCCTGCAGCTGTTTGGCGGTTACGGCTACACCCGCGACTACCCCATCGAGCGCATGATGCGCGATGCCAAGATCACCGAGATCTACGAGGGCACCAGCGAAGTGCAGATGATGGTCATTTCCGGCGCAATGCTGAAGTAAGGAGGACATTTTAAAATGAAAGCAATTGTTTGTGTAAAACAGGTTCCCGATACTTCCGGCAAAGTTGCCGTGAACGAGAACGGCACCCTGGATCGTGCATCCATGGCTACCATTATCAACCCCGATGACCTGAATGCTGTTGAGGCCGCTCTGGTTCTGAAAGAGCAGACCGGCTGCGAAGTCGATGTTGTCACCATGGGCCCCCCTCCTGCAGAGGGCATGCTGCGTGAGCTGCTGGCCCGCGGCTGCGATAAGGGCTATCTGATCTCCGGCCGTGAGTTCGGCGGTTCTGATACCTATGCAACCAGCCAGATCATCGCTGCCGGCCTGAACAAGATCGGCCTTGAGCCCGATGATATCGTGTTCTGCGGCCGTCAGGCTATCGACGGTGACACCGCACAGGTCGGCCCCCAGATCGCTGAGAAGCTGAACCTGCCCCAGGTCACCTATGCTGCCGACATTCAGAAGAACGGCAACACCCTGACCGTTAAGCGTATGCTGGAAGACGGTTTCATGATGATCGAGGTGCAGACTCCCTGCCTGATCACCTGCATCAGCGAGCTGAACCAGCCCCGCTACATGTCTGTGAACGAGATCTTCGGCTGCTACGACAAGCCCGTGGAAGTTCTGGACTACAACGCACTGAAGGACGATCCCCTGATCGATGCTACTACCATCGGTCTGAGCGGCTCTCCCACCAACATTCTGACCTCCTTCACTCCTCCTCAGAAGGGTGTTGGCATGATGCTGGAAGGCGCAGATGCTGCAACCGCTGAGAAGCTGGCAGGTATGCTGGCTGCTAAGCACATTATCTGAGAAAGGGGTATATGAATCATGGCAACTTTTAACAATACCATTCTGGAAGACTTCCATGATGTTTGGGTCTTCTGTGAGCAGCGCCAGGGCAAACTGATGCCCACTGACTTCGAGCTGATCAGCGAGGGCCGCAAGCTGGCCGATGAGCTGGGCGTGAAGCTGTACGGCATTCTGCTGGGCGACAATGTCGAGGGCATTGCCAAGGAACTGGGCGGCTACGGCGCTGACGGCGTGATCGTTTGCGAGAACCCCCTGCTGAAAGAGTACACCACCGATGCTTACACTGATGTGATCTGCCAGGTAGTTGAGCAGCGTAAGCCCGAGGCTTTCCTGATCGGCGCAACCAACATCGGCCGTGACCTGGGCCCCCGCTGCGCAGCTCGTCTGCACACCGGTCTGTGCGCTGACTGCACTCACCTGGATGTCGATATGGACATCTACAAGAGCTTCCTGAAAGAGAGCTCCACTCTGCCCGAGGCCCGCATCAACGCTACCAACACCGCTTTGGTGCTGGGCAAGCCCCATGATGTTTCCCGCGACCTGAAGATGACCCGTCCTGCATTCGGCGGCCATCTGATGGCTTCCATTATCTGCCCCCGCTTCCGCCCCACCATGGCTACCGTGCGTCCCGGCGTTATGAAGAAGGCAGAGTTCAACCAGGCTAAGGCTGATGCCTGCGAGATCATCAAGCCCGAGTTCGAGCTGAAGGCTGAAAACCTGAAGACCAAGGTCGTCTCTGTTGAGAAGGCTGCCAAGAAGCTGGTCGATCTGATCGGTGCCGATGTGATCGTTTCCATCGGCCGCGGCGCTTCCTCTGATGTAGAGAAGGCTATGGCTATGGCTCAGGAGTTGGCTGATGCTCTGGGCGGCGGCGTTGTTGGTTCTTCCCGTGCACTGGTCGACGCAGGCTTCATGACTGCTGACCGCCAGGTCGGCCAGACCGGTAAGACCGTTCACCCCAAGATCTATGTTGCTCTGGGTATTTCCGGTGCTATCCAGCATGTTGCCGGTATGCAGGATTCCGAGTGCATCATCGCCGTCAACAAGAACGAGACTGCCCCCATCTTCGATGTGGCTGACTACGGCATCTGCGGCGACCTGTTCAAGGTTACTCCCATGCTGATCGAGGCTGTTAAGGCTGAGAAGGCAAAGAAGTAATTCTTGCACAGAATTAGCATAATAAAATAAAGAGCGTCATGCCAAGGCTTTTGCCGCGGTATGGCGCTCTTTTGTGCTACACGCAAGGGGAGAAGTTAAGGAAAATTGGAAAAAACTTTTAATTCCCTATTGACATGATGGGTAAATGGGTTATAATAGAACCATCGACAGGGGCACATAAAGCAAAAGTAAAATAACCTGCTTTCAGCCCCAAGGCCGCAGGATAAAACCGGATTTAAAAGGAAAGGAAAGCCTTTTATGAACCATTATTTTTCCAAACTGCTGCGAAGCAATTTTCGATTTGGGCGAATGTGACCCACTGCACTTTTAACGGGCATTCATGCTATAAAATTCACATTCACCTTATAAACACTATATAAAAATCGAAAAGAGGAAACAACAATGTCTAACTATAAATTTGAAACTCTGCAGCTCCATGTAGGCCAGGAAACTCCCGATCCCGCCAGCGATGCACGCGCAGTTCCCATTTACGCTACTACCAGCTATGTGTTCCGCAACAGCCAGCATGCAGCCGACCGCTTTGGCCTGGCCGATGCAGGCAACATCTATGGCCGTCTGACCAACTCCACCCAGGGCGTTTTTGAAGACCGTATCGCTGCTCTGGAGGGCGGCTCGGCTGGCTTGGCTGTAGCTTCCGGTGCGGCTGCCATTACTTACGCCATTCAGGCTCTGGCCAAAGAGGGCGAGCACATTGTGGCTCAAAAGACCATTTACGGCGGTACAAGCAACCTGCTGGAGCACACGTTGCCCCTGTACGGCATCAAGACCACTTTTGTGGATGCCCATAATCTGGAAGAGGTTGAAAACGCCATTCAGCCCAACACCAAGGCTGTGTATATCGAGACCCTGGGCAACCCCAACTGCGATATCCCCGATATCGATGCTATTGCCGAGATTGCTCATAAGCATGGTCTGCCCCTGGTAATCGACAACACCTTCGGCACTCCTTATCTGATTCGCCCCATCGAGCACGGCGCAGATGTCGTGGTACACTCTGCCACCAAGTTCATCGGCGGCCATGGCACTACGCTGGGCGGCGTGATCGTAGACGGCGGCACCTTCGACTGGGCTGCATCCGGCAAATATCCCTGGATCAGCGAGCCTAACCCCAGCTACCATGGCGTGCGCTTTACCGAGGCCGCCGGTAAGGCTGCTTTCGTGACCTATATCCGTGCGATCCTGCTGCGTGACCAGGGCGCTTGCATCAGCCCCTTTGCCGCATTCCTGCTGCTGCAGGGCACCGAGACCCTGAGCCTGCGCTTGGAGCGCCATGCTGAGAACACCAAGAAGGTAGTAGAATACCTCAGCAAGCATCCGCTGGTAGAAAAGGTCAATCACCCCAGCCTGCCCGATCACCCCGATCATGCTTTGTATGAGAGTTACTTCCCCAATGGCGGCGGCTCTATCTTTACCTTTGAGATCAAGGGCGGCCGTGAGGAGGCTTTCAAGTTTATTGATAACCTCAAGCTGTTCAGCCTGCTGGCCAATGTAGCCGATGTAAAGAGCCTGGTCATCCACCCTGCTTCCACCACACACAGCCAGCTGAATGATGAAGAACTGGCCAATGTGGGCATCAAGCAGAACACCATCCGCCTGTCTATCGGCACCGAG
>CAVGKH010000065.1:0-10859 GCA_963629755.1 Gemmiger sp. | reverse complement strand
AAGGATATTACCGATATGAAAAAGCCTGCCTGGCTCAAGCCGCACCTGCAATATCAGCTGTTGTGGGTGCTGTATCTCGTTTGGTTTTTCTGGCTCGACCTTACCGCAGAGCCCAAATACATGGTGCACGCCGCGCTTGATGACATGATCCCGTTTTGCGAGTGGTTCGTTTTGCCCTACAGCAGCTGGTTTTTGCTGCTGGCGGGCGTTACGGCACTGCTTTGGTGGAACGATACCGAAAGCTATGACAGGCTGGTGCTCAGCATGTTTTCGGGCATGTTTTTCTGCCTGATCGTTTATATGATCCTGCCCAACGGGCTGGAGATCCGCCCGGTCGACCCGGGGCGGCAGAACATCGCTATGAGCCTTATGCGCATGATCTGGGCGGCCGATGGCCCGGTGAATGTGTGCCCGAGCATCCACTGCCAAAGCAGCGGAGCCATGGCGCTGGCGTTCAGCCACAGCAAGCTGGCAAAAAATCGCCCCGGCCTGAAAATCCTGGCTTACGGCTGGGCGGGGCTTATCTGCGTTTCCACACTGTTTACCAAGCAACACAGCGTGTGGGATGTTGTGCTGGGCCTGGCGCTGGCCGCCGTATGGGTGCCGCTGCTGTACCGCCCAAAGCGCACGGTAGGGCAGCTGTTTGCCCGCAGCCATACGCACTGACCCTTGCGAAAATAACCGCAGGGACTTATAATACTACTAACAAAGCAGAAAGGCGGTAAAGGCCATGCTGATCAGCCTGGTGGTACCCTGTTATAACGAAGAAGAATCCATGCCTTTGTTTTATGCCGAGGCAAGCCGTGTGGCGACAGAAATGAAAGAGAGCCACGGCGCGGATTTTGAATTTATTTTTGTGGACGACGGCAGCCGCGACGGTACGCTGCGCGTGGCCCGCGAGCTGCGCGAAAAAGACGAGCGCGTGCGCTATGTTTCGTTTTCGCGCAATTTTGGTAAGGAGTCGGCCATTTATGCGGGCCTGAAAGCCAGCAAGGGCGACTATGTAGCCATGCTGGATGCCGACCTGCAGGATCCGCCCGCCCTTTTGCCGGAAATGCTGGATACCCTGCTTACCGGCGAGTATGACTGTGCGGCCACCCGCCGCACCACTCGCCAGGGCGAGCCGCCGATCCGCAGCTTTTTTGCACGCCTGTTTTACCGCATCATCAATAAAATGAGCGATACCGAAATCGTGGACGGTGCGCGCGATTACCGCCTGATGTGCCGCAGCATGGTGGATGCCGTGCTTTCGATGGGCGAGTATAACCGCTTTTCCAAGGGCATTTTCAGCTGGGTGGGCTTTCGCACCAAGTGGTTTGAATATGTAAATGTAGAGCGCGTGGCAGGCGAGACCAAGTGGAATTTCTGGAAGCTGTTTTTGTACAGCATCGAGGGTATTGTGGGCTTTACCACGGCGCCGCTGGCATTGGCGGCACTGGTGGGCCTGGCGTTCTGCGTGCTGGCGTTTATCATGATCGTGGTAGTGGTGGTGCGCGCTGCCCTGTTTGGAGACCCCACCAGCGGCTGGCCCAGCATGGTGTGCATCATTCTTTTGTGCAGCGGCGTGCAGCTGTTCTGCACCGGCATTGTGGGTGAGTATCTGGCGAAAACCTATTTGGAGGTAAAGCATCGCCCCATCTATATTGCCCGCGTGACCGAAGAAAACGACCCGGCGGCAAAGAAATAACAGTATTTTTATAAAAGCCCAGCGCCCCTTTTGGTGTATAGGATCACCAGAAAGGGCGCTGGGCTTTTATGTAGAGAGAAGCATTAAAGACTAGGAAACATTACCGTTGGCGTTATGGGTGAGAAAAAGGAAGTATAGGCATTCCCGGCAGCGGCGGCTGTGTTCGGAGTTATTCAATAGCTGATTTATTAGATAGTACTTTTGAAATTTGTGAAAATTTACTATATTATGCCCTTAAATATTATATAGTACCATTTGTTGACAAATATAAAAAGAAACACTATTATAAAATTAAAGATCAAGCAATTCAATTTATAATTGCGTGGGCTAAGAAAGATAAAGTTATCTATTGTAGAAGATATACATGCTAAAGCAGTTTCGTATCCCCGAATCAGCCGCAGGAGGATGCTTAACCGCACAAGAATCAGCAAGGAGGGAAAAATATGATGGATCTGGGAATGCTTATTGCAGCGCTGGTGCTGACCATTGCTTACCAGCTTTGGGGAAAAGGTTATGCAATGCAGAATTTTGACCTTACCTTTACTCTGATCTATAGGGCTGTTATCCTGCCGCTGTTTTTGTTTTATCTGGGCCGTGTGATCGCAAAACTTATATCGGCTAAGCACCGGCTGGCTATCTTCAGCCCCAAAAGCTGCCGGCTGCTGTGCGTGCTGGTATGGGTGCTGCATTTTGGCTTGATCTTGGGCGTTCGGTATTTGCAGTGGAGCTATCATGCCGCCCTTGGTATTACCTGCCCGTGGATATTTTTGCTGGCTGGCCTTTGCGGCCCGCTGTGTAAAAAAGAGGCTATGTGATAAAGGAAAACAAATATGGATCATCGTTTTTGGAAAGCCGCCGGTTGGCTTGGCTGCGTGATAACAGCTGTGCTGTTTGTGCTTGCTTTTTTGCTTTGCAGCGAGCCGGTTTGGCCAGAACATTTTCTGCACCCCGGCTACAGCTATGAGCAGTGGCAGGGGATGCTGGCTGAGCAGCCTGCGGGGCTTGCCCTTTTTGTGCAGAACTGCGCTTTTCTGCTGGATCATTTTTTGCTGGCGGAGCTGGGGCTTTGCCTGTTGATACGGCTTTCATGGCGTGAGCTGCCGCTGAAATATGGCGTGGGCATTCTGGCGGCGGGGCTTTTATTGGGCTGCGGGCTGCTGTATCACAATTATCATGTAGTGTGGTATAAAACCTACATGGTGCTGAGCTTTCCGCTTGCCATAGCACTGGCGTGGCTTGTGTATTCACTGGCGGCCTTTTGCAAAAACAGGGCCTGCCAAAATTCACAGTGAAAAAGAAAAATATGTGATATTAAAAAAATAAGTGCAGCACCCGGGAAGAACTGCTTCCTCGGCGGTGCTGCACTTATTTTTGCGTTAGATAGATTTTACTCGGCAAACTTTACGGCGGTGCCGTAGGCAATGCACTCGGCTGCGCCCTGCATTACGCTTGAAGAACCGTAGCGCATGGCCACGATGGCATCGGCACCCAGGCCCTCGGCCTCTTTTACCATGCGGCCTGTGGCAATCTGGCGTGCCTCGCCCAGCATTTCGGTGTAGGCGGTGATCTCGCCGCCCACCAGGGTCTTCATGCCGGACATAAAATCCTTGCCGAAGTTTTTGCTTTGCACGGTGCTGCCCTTTACCAGGCCCAGAACGGTAAGCTTTTTGCCGGGAATCGACTCAGTAGTTACGATAATCATTTTCTTCTCCTCCTTTGATCTCTTTAAAGCGGGTGATCAGCGCGGCGATGATGCCGATGATCGGGGCACAGATGAGCGCATATAAAAAGATCATAATGGGCAGCGGCGGCGCCTCCGACGGATCGGTGACGAACGCCCAAATCAAAACGGCCAGCGTAAACAGCATGATGGCTGCAAAGCAGCCGGCCCCCAACAGTGCGCCCAGATATTTTCTGCGCTTGGTATCCTGCTTTTTAATGTCCACAAAACATACCCCCTTTTGCTGCTGCCGGGCTGCTGCTGCCAGGCATTCATCTGGGTCAAGCTCGGCCAGCGAGGCCGCACCCTCAGCCAGCTGGCTGCACAAGTCGCGCGCTGTGTTCAGCGAGCGGCTGCGGTCTTCCAGCAGAGCCTGCTGCCGGGCAAGGCCGCTTTGCAGGCTCTGCTCGCCCTGCAGCATCGAGCGGATCTCGGCTACCGGAAAATCCAGCATGCGCAAAAGCCGAATGATCTTCAGCACACGCACATCGGCATCGGAATAAGTGCGGTAGCCGTTGCCTTTTTCACGGGCCGGGGCCAGCAGCTTTTCCTGCTCGTAAAAGCGGATGTTTTTGGCGGTAACGCCCGCCAGCTCGGCGGCTTCATTGATGCGCATTCAGCAGCACCCCTTTCATTTCTGGCTATAGAATACACCTTCCAGAAAGGGGAAGGTCAAGAGGAAAATGAAATTTTTAGAATTGTGTATATAAAGCTGTAAGCAGCAATTCACAAAACAGTTCTTTTTCCGGAATGCTTAGAAATACATTTTGATCTGGAATTTATCCTCGGTCTTTTTCTCCTGCACCACAATGTGCTCGTGGTTAAAATCAAACTTTACATCCAGGCAGTCATCGGTGTTGCCGGTCAGGCGCAGCAGCTCGTCTACGCGGCGCTGCTCTTCTTTGGTGTAAAACAGATAGCTGCTGCCCTCGTGCCTGGCGCGGCCCGTGCGGCCGATGCGATGGGTGTAGTGCTCGTTTTCGCTGGGCACATCATAGTTTACAACGGCATCTACCTCTGAAACATCGATGCCGCGGGCGGCTACATCGGTTGCTACCAGCATGGCGATCTGCCCCTCGCGGAAGCGGGTCATGATGCGGTTGCGCTCGGCCTGGCTCAAATCGCCGTGCAGGCAGTCCACGCTGAAGTTCAAGCGTGCCAGCTGGTTGCACAGGGTGGCTGTGGTAAACTTGGTGTTGCAGAAAACCATCACGCGCTTGTAGCCCTCGCTGATCACCAGCTGTGCCAGGTCGCTGAGCTTATCGCGGTTGGTGGTAAGCAGCTTGTACTGGGCGATCTTGGGCATACTTTCCAGCTTGGGCTGCACGGTCACCTCGGCGGCATCGCGCTGGTACAGCCAGCCGATGTCCATTACCTCACGGCTGATGGTGGCGCTGAACATCGAAAGATTCTTGCGGTTTTTCATTAAATCAATAATATGCCGCACATCTTTGTAGAAGCCCATATTCAGCATTTCATCGGCTTCGTCCAGCACCACGGTTTCTACGGCGCTCACATCAATGGTGCGGCGCTTGTAATGATCCATCAGGCGGCCCGGCGTGGCAACAATGATCTGGCAGCCCTTTTGCAGCTTTTCGGCCTGGCGCTGCATATTGGCACCACCATACAGGCAGGCGATGCGCACCGTGGGCAAAAACTGGCTCAGGTTCTGCAGCTCGGCGGCGATCTGCTGCGCCAGCTCGCGCGTGGGTGCCAGGATCACGGTCTGCGGCACCTTTTTCTCTTTGTCGATGCGCTCGATCACGGGGATGCCGAACGCGCAGGTCTTGCCCGTTCCCGTGGGGGCCTTGGCGATCATATCATGCCCGGCCAGCATAAGGGGAATGGCTTTCTCCTGCACCTCGGTCATATCGGTAAAGCCCATGGCCTCCACAGCGCGGTGGATCTCGGGGCTTACATTGAGTTCTGCGTATTTCATGTATTTTGCTTCCCTTTCTCTTTAAAGCCCAGCCGCTTTTTTTCTAAGCCCGGGCACATTCCTGCGGCCCTGTGCCGCATGAGAATATAAACATAATCAGTATAGCATAAGATGTCGGCAAAAGCCATATCAGCGCGCAAAAAGGCCGCCCGGTAAAAATTGCCGGGCGGCCAGGCAAGCAGGCCCTGCCCCGGAGAAAACCAAAAGGGCAGGAAGATTGGAAAAGAACGGATAAAAACAGAAAAGCGCTTATAAAATGTCAATGTATTCTCCGGCCAGGGCTTTGTTCATGCTGCGCACGGCGCAGAACTTGCCGCACATGCTGCAGGTGTCGCTGTGGTCGTCCTCGGGCAGGCGGTCGTCACGAATGGCTTTGGCTGTTTTGGGGTCGAGCGCGCAGGCAAACTGGGCATCCCAGTCCAGCACGCGGCGGGCATCAGCCATTTTATCGTCGATATCCCGTGCATGGGGAATGCCCTTGGCAATGTCGGCTGCATGGGCGGCGATCTTAGAGGCCACGATGCCCTGGCGTACATCCTCTACATTGGGCAGGGCCAGGTGCTCGGCGGGGGTCACATAGCACAGAAAAGCCGCGCCGCTCATGGCCGCCACAGCGCCGCCGATGGCCGCCGTGATATGGTCGTAGCCGGGGGCAATATCGGTTACCAGGGGGCCAAGCACATAGAAAGGCGCGCCCATGCAAATGCTCTTCTGCACCTCCATGTTGGCGGCTACCTGGTTCAGCGGCACATGGCCGGGGCCCTCGACCATTACCTGCACATTGTGTGCCCAGGCGCGTTTGGTCAGCTCGCCCAGGCGCACCAGCTCTTCGATCTGGCACACATCGGTGGCATCGGCCAGGCAGCCGGGGCGGCAGGCATCGCCCAGCGATACTGTTACATCGTGCTCTTCGCAGATGTCCAGAATTTCATCAAAATACTCGTAGAACGGGTTTTCCTGGCCGGTCATGCACATCCAGGCAAACACCAGCGAACCGCCGCGGCTTACAATATTCATCTTGCGCTTGTGTGTGCGGATCTGGTCGATGGTTTTGCGGGTGATGCCGCAGTGCAGGGTCACAAAGTCTACACCGTCCTCGGCGTGCAGGCGCACCACATCAATAAAATCCTGTGCCGTAAGGGTGGCAAGATCGCGCTGATAATGGATCACAGAATCGTATATTGGCACGGTGCCGATCATGGCGGGGCATTCGCTCGTAAGCTTTTGGCGGAACGGCTGCGTGTTGCCGTGGCTGGAAAGGTCCATAATGGCCTCGGCACCCATTTCTACGGCGCTCATCACCTTTTGCATCTCGATGCCGTAATCTTTGCAGTCACGCGATACGCCCAGATTCACATTGATCTTGGTGCGCAGCATGCTGCCGATGCCCTCGGGATTCAGGCATTTGTGGTGCTTGTTGGCGGGAATGGCCACCTTGCCCTCGGCCACCAGGGAGCGGATCTCTTCGGGGGTGCGGTATTCTTTTTTGGCCACGGCTTCGATCTCGGGCGTGATGATGCCTTTGCGGGCGGCATCCATTTGTGTGGTGTAGCTTTGCATGAGTTTTCTCCTTCCTTGCGTTCACGGGTAAAACAGCAAACAAAAAAACAGGAGACTGCCTGCTGCGGTCTCCTGTAAAAACTCATAGAGCGTATGACTTCCTACGGCGGCATTATCCGCATCAGGTAAAGGGTCGAAGTTCGAGAACTTCCTCTCAGCCTGCATCAACAAGCTCCCCTGTTTTTTTTATTGTCAGGGCCAAGCCGCATTATTGTAGGTGCCATAGCAATGCCTAAGCACGCAGGGCAAAAAGTATGCGGTGCCGACCATGAGTGCATTATAATATGCGCCCTGCAAAAACGCAAGCATTTTTTAGGGGCGGAAAAAAACAGGCAGAAAACACTGTTTTCTGGTGGTGAACAGTGCGCGCAAAAGTCCATATCTCGGCGCTCCGGGTTTGCTTATTTTTACAGAAATTTTGAAAATTCTCTTGTATCCGGGGGCTGATTCCTCTATAATAATAATTGTCTGAGTGTTTTAATAGGATAACCTATAAATTTGTTTTTTGAGCCGGAAAGGAGGATCCAGTGACTTATGAATATTGCACTCATTGCCCATGATTCCCGCAAGGAACTGCTGGGACAGCTCTGCACGGCTTATGTGCGCATTTTTTCGCAGCACAACCTGGTGGCTACGGCGGTTACAGGCCGCTTTCTGCATGAGGCCACTGGCTTAAATATTACCTGCTTATATCCCGGCTCGCGCGGCGGCGCCGAGCAGATCGCGGCCAAGGTGGCCTGCGGTGAGGTGGATATGCTGCTGTTTTTCCGCGACCCGGTAAACGCCAAGCCCAGTGAGCCCAACGACCAGTTTTTGCTGCGGCAGTGCGATATGTACAATATCCCGGTGGCTACCAACATCGCCACCGCCGAGGTGCTGATTCACGGGCTGAAAAACGGCGACCTTGACTGGATCGAAGCACTGCATCATTCCGGCTGATAACAGATACAACGCGTCTGCCGCACAAGAGCAATCTTTGTGCGGCAGACGCGTTTTTGCATATAGGCAAAACAAGGAAGGACATAAAATTATGTATTGCTTATGTACGCACAACTGCATATAATAAAAGCAAGAAGAACCGTGTGAGCCGAAAGGAGTGCTTTATATATGGCAAAGTCAGCAAATTTATATGCGCGAATCGAACCGGAGCTAAAAGAGCAGGCCGAAACCATTCTCACAGCGTTAGGCATACCGGCTTCTAATGCCATTACCATGTTTTATAAGCAGATCGTGCTTCAAAATGGGCTGCCGTTTGAGGTGAAGCTGCCGGAGCACCCGTTGGACAGCAGCCGTATGACGGCTGCGCAGCTGGATACAGAATTGGAAAAGGGCTATGCAGATGCAAAGGCTGGCCGCACAGTTCCGATGGAGCAGGCTTTTGCAGAGATTCGTAAGGAATTTGGCGTATGATGTATACGATCGTATTGACCGAAACAGCGAAGCATGATCTTGCAGAGATTTTTCAATATATCGCGGTGGAGCTTCGATCTGCTCAAAATGCGGCTACACAGCTTTCCCGCCTGGAAAAAGCCATTGCTTCGCTGGACCAAATGCCGGAACGGTTTCGCGTGTACGATAAAAAGAAATGGCGTGAGCGCAATCTGCATATTATGCCGGTGGATCATTACCTTGTGTTTTATATTCCCGAACAAGAAGAACGCACAGTTATGGTGATGCGCATTCTATATGCGGGCCGAGAAATTGACAGGCAGTTAGGGAATATAGATTAGGAGTAAAAAAAGATAAATATAGCGAAGAGGGCCGCCTGTAATAAAACAGACGGCCCTCTTCGCTATGGTAAGAAAGAGATCGATAAATGCTTAGGAAATGCAGATATGGCGGATCCAGTCAAACAGCTCGTCAAGGTCATAGTCACCTGCGTGAGGCAGCCCCCAGGGCATACTGTAATCGACCTGAACGCCGGAATTGCGCAGCGAAAGTGCAAATAAAACCGAGATAGCCATAGAAGTATCTCTATCCAGTGTGCCGAAACGGATGCGCCAGTTTTTGGTGCAGCCGGACCATTTTTTCTGAGAGAAGGTCATGGGGTTCATCATGGCGATCAGACTTTGCTCTGCCATGCTGCCGCCGCCGAGATCATGGGCCATTCCGTATGCGGTAAAGTGACGGTATTGTTCGTCAGCTTTTCCGAAAAGCTCATTTTCAGGAGAGCGAAGATCCCATTCGTCAAACGAGGGCATTTTTTTCATTCGTCCAATTTGCTTTGCATGTGCATCCAAATCGGCCGAGAGCACCTTTTTTTCTTGAATCGTGAGTGCGGCAGAGCTGCTTAGATCAGTGCCGAGATCCAGCGCTTTTTGAGCAGACTGGCAGACGAGGCTTTCGACATATTTGCGAAAGCTGCCGTTACCAAGAGTGTCCAGAGTTAGGGGAGCGCCGGTGCTGTCTGCGAAACCCAGGCTGTTTACATAATCGGCAAAATCGGCTATCAAGGCGGCGGAGTCTTTCATTTTTGCAGGCTCCATTTCACCGCGCACCCATTTTTCCTGCAAATCGCCGTTTACATTGTTTACAATATGAAGCTCATAGTTGGGAATGCCCCGGAACATCCATTCGTAAGCCATATCGGCATGCTCTAAGTTCATGATAGGGGTATAGCAGCTGGCGGCAAATACATCGTCGCGCTCATCGGCTGCACCGAGAGCTTTCAGATAAGGCTCATACTCGGGAGCATTGCCGGAAGCGCCCAGCAAAGCGGAAAGCGCACCGCCGGCGCTGGTGCCGTTGCTGATGATATGCTCGGTATCGCCCAAGATATGGTTTTTGTTATGGCGCAGATAACGCACAGCGGCTTTAAGATCAACGATATGGGCGGGAGCACAGCCTAAGAAGTCTCCTTTTTCGTTTTGAATCGTTCTGCCGCGGCTTCCGGGTGCACACACGGCAAATCCGGCAGCCAAAGCCCAGAACAGGCTGTTGGGCTTTCCCTTGGCCCACAGCCGAAAATTGGGGCCGGGGCGGTCAGCCGGGCCGCTGGCGTAGGCGCCGCTGGCGTTCGGGAAAAAGATTGGGACGGTTTTGCCTGTGAAGCCATGAATCGTTTTGCCCTCATAAAAGGCTTCGGGCACATAATAGTTCAGCTTTTGATATTCAGGGCTGACGGGATCAGCAACATAAATGCGGTTTTCAAATGCGCGAAAGCGGATCGTAGTGCCTTCCATTGTAAGGGTGCGCACTTCGTAGTCGTTTTCGTTAAAATCAAGAGAATAGCTCATGATGGGAAAATATTCCTTTCTGTATGATTTACATAAGACCAAAATAGAACGGGACCCAAACGGCGGTTACAAGTGCCTGTACCAGAATAATGGGAGCGCCGAATTTGATCATATCTTTATACGAATAGCCGCCCATGGTATAAGCCAGCATACCGCCGGGGCCGGAAAGCGGGGTCATGATGGATGCCATGGAAGAAAGGTCAACACAGCAGATCACGGGCAGAGGATTCAGGCCCACACCGCCGCAGGCGGCAATCATGAGAGGAGTCATGATATTAACAAGAGTATTGTTATCAAAGAACTGTGTAACGATGGCGCAGAAGATAAACACGATCACACAGATCAAAATCAAGTTGGAATCTGAGGTGATGAAGTTGCCTGCAAAAGAGGCGATAAGGTCAGCTGCGCCGGAAGATTTCAGGGCGGCGGCCATGGCAACACCAAAGGCAACCATGAAAACGATAGGCCAGTTTACCGCATGGAAGGCTTCGCGCTGGGGCAGAATGCCAAGGAGCATGTACAAAACGCCGCCGGCAAAAGCAATCTGACCGCCGGAAAAGCCCAGCTGATTGTTGAAGATCATGCCAAGAAGAACGGCGATAAAGATAATATAAGAAGCATTTTCTTTCCATTTAGGCAGGTCGGAGGGCTTTAGCGAGATGCTTTCGGGAATATCACTGCTGGTGCGGCCGGGAACCTCGGGCAGCAGCTTATAGC
>CAVGKH010000064.1:5430-10923 GCA_963629755.1 Gemmiger sp. | reverse complement strand
CTGCAATGCAGTCCCCTACAAAGTATATTTTATGTTACTGCTATAAAAAACTTCCCCGGCGGGGCTTTAGAGTAGGTTCTAAAGCCCCGCCGGGGATTCTGTTTTCTTATTTTGTTATCAGCTTATCAGCCTTCGGCTATATTGCTGGCGGCGGGGGTGGCCTCGGTGAGCTCTACCTCTACGGTGAGCATCTGGCCGCTGCGGGCCACCTGAATGGAGACCGTATCACCCACACTCTTTTCCTGCACCATGCTCACCACATCGTTTGCGCTTTCCACCAGGGTGTTATCCACGCTCACAATGCGGTCGCCTACCTGCAGGCCGGCCTTTGCGGCACCGCTGCCCTCGTTGACCTGGGCAATGTAGATGCCGGCGCTCGAAACGCCATAGCGGGCTGCGGTGGCGGCATCGTCTACCGTAACTACGCTGATGCCCAGCTGGGGCCGTCCGGTCACATAGCCGGACTGGATCAGATCCATGGCCACATCATAGGCCGTGTTGATGGGGATTGCAAAGCCCAGGCCCTCGGCATAGTCGCCGCTGCTCTTGGCGTTTACAATACCGATCAGATTGCCGTTTGTGTTGAACAGTGCACCGCCGGAGTTGCCGGGAGAAACCGAGGCATCCATCTGGATCAGACTCATGGTCTTGCTTTCCACCGTTACCTCACGGTTCAGTGCGCTGATAATGCCGCTCGTAATGGTGCCGCCCAGTTCGCCCAGGGGGTTGCCCACAGCCAGCACGCTCTGGCCCACGGCCAGGCTGTCACTGTCGCCAATGGTGGCGGGGGTCAGGCCGGTGGCATCGATCTTCAAAACGGCCACATCGGTGGTATCATCGCCGCCCACCAGCGTGGCAGTGTATTCGGTGTCATCGTTCAGGGTGACCTTGATATTGCTTGCGCCCGACACTACATGGTTGCAGGTGATGATATAGCCATCTTCCGTAAGCACCACGCCGCTGCCTGCGCCGCTTTGCACATACTGACCGCCGAACCAGTTGTTGCTGGTAACCATCGACTCAGTAGTGATAACAACCACACTGGGGGCCACCTGTGCCGAAACAGCCGTAAGGTCATTGGTGGTAATGTTGGCATCGCCGCCGCGCTCTACCATGTTGGTGACCACACGGTTGGCCGTGCCGTTGCGCATGGCCAGCACAGCGCCGCCGTAGCCGGTGCCGAAGCAAACGCCCAGGCAGGCAACGCCTGCCACAATGCGCAAAGCCCACTTTTTGCCGCTGCCATTGCCCTTGCGGTGCGGGGCCTCGTAATGATTATAGTGCTGCGCACCGCCCTGCGGGCGTTGTGCGTAGTTCTGGCTGTAATCGTAGGCCGTGCCCTGGCTCTGCGAAGCGGGGCCGTTCTGAGCGGCCTGCTGGGCCTCGGCGGCGGTGCTTTGGTAATCGCCTGCCGTGTTGGCGGTGTTGGTGCCGCTGCTGCCTACATTCTGGTAGCCGGTATCCTGCGGGGTGTTGGTTTCGGGGGTATTGTTCAGCCCGCCGTTCTGTTCGTTATCCATCATATCGCTCATCCTTTCAGTAATAAAAGGGGTTCAAATTATCAGTTATCCATCGGACTTTCCCGATCCTTTGCCCATAGTATAAAGGCGAATTGTGAAATCCGATTTATATGCCCGTGAAGAAATTGTGAAATTCTGTCACTTCATGGGCATGAGTGCTGGTTTGTGAAATTGCTTTATTTTTTCATATTTACAGGCTACTATAGTAGTATATCACAGATTTTGCCTTACACAATATAAAAGAAGGACCCCTTTATGAATGTTATCCGGCAGGAAAACTGCTTTACCCTGATAAAAGAAAACGAGCCCATTGCCCGGTGCGAGGTACAGCCGGGGGCGGGCGGCGTGCAGATCACCGCTTTTGCGGTGGTTCCCCGCTGGCAGCGGCGCGGCTACGGCAGCTACCTGCTCAAAGAGGTACTGCGCGCCACCGGCGGCTTTGCCCCCGGGCAGGGCAGCGTGCACTGGCTGGCAGAAGAAAATGCCCCCGCGGCGTTTTTTGCCAAATTCGGCTTTGTGCCGCAGCCCGGCCGCCTGGTGCGCCGCCGCCCCGAAGAGCTGACCGCCGTAAAATTCGCCCAAAGCTTTTTGGCCGGGCGCATTCCCGCCGGGGGCTTTGCCATCGATGCCACCTGCGGCAACGGGCACGATACCGAATTTTTGTGCCGCACCGTAGGCCCCGCCGGGCAGGTGCTGGCGCTGGATATCCAGCCTGCCGCCATTGCCTCTACCCGCGCACGACTGGCCGCCGCCGGGCTTGCGAATGCCCGCCTGGAATGCGCCGACCATGCGGAGCTTTTACAGCTGGCCGCCCCCGAAAGCGCCGATGCGGTTTTGTTCAACTTTGGCTGGCTGCCGGGAGCTGACCACAGCGTGTATTCCGGCCCGGGCAGCACGATACCTGCGCTGGAGGCCGCCCTGCAGGTGCTCAGGCCCGGCGGTGTGCTGAGCGCTGTGCTTTACAGCGGCCGCGTGATTGGCAATGCCGAAAAGCAGGCCGTGCTGGCCTGGATGAAAGCACTGCCGCTGCAGACTTACACGGTGCTGGTGTGTGATTTTGCCAACTGGGCCGACACCGCGCCCCTGCCCTGTTTTGTTATTAAAAAATAGTTTTATACTATATGTTATATAGTATTTGTAATTACAAGGAGTATGATAAAATATGTGCACTGCCGCCTGCTTTTACCCCGGTGATTTTTATTTTGGTCGCAATTTCGATTATGAGCGCTCGTATGGTGAAACCATTACGCTCACCCCGCGCGGCTACCGCTTTGCGCTGCGCTGCATGGGAGAAATGCGCACCCGATATGCCATGCTGGGCATGGCGCATGTAGCCGGAGACTACCCGCTGTATTACGATGCCTTCAACGAAAAAGGGCTTTGCATTGCCGGGCTCAACTTTGTGGGCAATGCGGTGTTCCCCGCCCCGGTCCCCGGCAAGACCAACATTACCACCTTTGAGCTGATCCCCTGGCTGCTGGGCAGCTGCGCCAGCCTTGCCGAGGCCCGGCAGGCGCTGCAGAACCTGAACCTTGTCAACATTCCGTTCAGCGACCAGCTGCCGCTTTCGCAGCTGCACTGGATGATTGCCGACCGCACGGGCTGCCTGGTGCTGGAAAGCACAGCCGATGGGCTGCATATTTATGAGAACCCTGCCAAGGTACTCACCAATAATCCGCCCTTCCCCGAGCAGATGGCACACCTAAACTGCTACCGTTCGCTTTCTCCAGCCACTCCGGCCGAGAGCAGCTTTGCCCCGGGGCTTGAGCTGCCCGCCATGAGCCGCGGCATGGGGGCCATGGGCCTGCCGGGCGATCTTTCCTCCCCCTCGCGCTTTGTGCGCGCCGCCTTTACCGCAGGCAATGCCCGGTGCGCCGGTGATGAAACATCGGCTGTGAACCAGTTCTTTCACATTCTTACCAGCGTAGAGCAGCAGCGCGGCTGCTGTATGCTGGCGGGCGGCGAATATGAGATCACGATCTATTCCGGCTGCTGCAATGCCGACAAGGGCATTTATTATTACACCACCTACGATAACCGCCAGATCACCGCTGTGGATATGCACAAATGCGATCTTGATTCTTCCAGCCTGCAAAGCTGGCCCATGCTGCAAAAATCGAATATTTTGCAGCAGAATTAAAGCACTGCACAGAAAAAACGCCTTGCCGCTTTTACCTTCGGCAAGGCGTTTTTGTATTACTTATGCTTTTAATCGGCTGCGCTTACCCCCGCAGGGTCTCGGCGGGCATTTTCCAGGCGGTGTGGTCGGTGTGCAGCAGGTACTCGGCTTTTTCACTGAGAGGCTCGCCCAAAAACTCTTCGTACATCGAGCGCACCTCGGGATTTTCGTGGCTGAAGCGCAGCAGCGATGCCTGGTCGAGCTGATACAGCTGCCTGCCGCGCTCGGCGGCCAGCTCTTTATCTTCGCAGCTGATGGGCTGGCCGCCGCCGCCCGCGCAGCCGCCGGGGCAGGCCATGACCTCTACAAAGTCGTAATGCACCTTGCGGGCCAGAATATTCTCGATGAGCTTACGGGCTTCGCCCAGGCCGCTGACCACAGCGCAGCGCAGCGGCACGCCGCCGATGGAATAGCTCACCTCGCGCAGGCCCTGGCCGCGGCGAACCTCCTGGAAGCCGTCGGCGCTCGGGTTGTGCCCGGTAAGCGTAAAGGCAGCGGTGCGCAGGGCGGCTTCCATAACGCCGCCGGTAGCGCCGAAGATTTCGCCTGCGCCCGTGTGGATGCCGAGGGGGCTGTCGGGCTTTTCTTCTTCCAGCACATTCACATCGATCTTATCGGCACGGATCATGCGCACCAGCTCGCGCGTGGTGAGGGCAAGATCCACATCCGGCCCAGCTTCGGTGCGCATGGTGGGCAGGGCGCACTCGGCCTTTTTGGCCATGCAGGGCATAATGGAAATGCAGCAGATCTTGCCGGGGTCGGCCCCAATCTTTTGGGCAAACCAGTTTTTGGCAATGCTGCCAAACATCTGCTGCGGGCTTTTAGCCGTGCTCAGCTGCTTTGTTAAGTGCGGGTACTGGCTTTTTAAAAAGCGCACCCAGCCCGGGCAGCAACTGGTGAACATGGGGTAATCGGCCAGCTCCCCAGCTTTTAAGCGCTGCAAAAGCTCATTGGCTTCTTCCATAATGGTAAGATCGGCCGCAAAGCAGGTATCAAACACATAGTCAACGCCCATAGCCTTGAGCGCGGCGGTCATCAGGCCGATGGTAGCCTTTTCGGGGGGCAGGCCCAGCGATTCGCCCCAGGCTGCACGCACGGCGGGAGCCACCTGCACCACGGTGATGATCTCGGGGTCGGCCAAAGCGCGCAGCACCTCGGCAGTATCGTCACGCTCACGCAGGCCGCCCACCGGGCAGTGAGTCACGCACTGGCCGCACAGCGAGCAGTCGGAATCCTTGATGACCATATTGCCCGAAACATCAATGGTAGTGCGGCCGCCCGTACCGGCCAGATCCCATACCTTTAAGGTCTGCACCTTTTCGCAGATCTGGATGCAGCGCATGCACTTGATGCACTTATTGTAATCGCGGTATAGGGGGAAGGTCGTTGTCCATGCGCCGCGCAGGCCCTTGGGCAGCTGCGTTTCAAACGGCACCTGTAAAATGCCCAGGTCGTTGGCAATGGTCTGCAGCTGGCAGTTGCCGCTGCGCACACAGGTGGCGCACCGGCAGTCGTGCTGGCTCAGGATCAATTCTACATTCACGCGGCGGGTCTGGCGCGCGCGGGGCGAATTGGTATACACCACCATGCCCTCCATTACAGGGGTGTTGCAGGCGGTGACCATGGCGCGCTCGCCCTCTACCTCTACGCAGCACACGCGGCAGGCGGCAATCTCGTTGATATCCTTTAAAAAGCAGAGATGTGGGATCTGGATATCTACCAGGCGGGCAGCTTCCATAATGGTGGTTCCCTCGGGGGCCTGCACACGGCGGCCGTTGATCGTTAAGCTTACCA
>CAVGKH010000064.1:0-5400 GCA_963629755.1 Gemmiger sp. | reverse complement strand
AGCTTACCATTCTGTGCTCCTCCCTCCCTTGAACAGGCCAAAGCCGAAGTGGTCGCAGCGCAGGCAGCGGCTGCTCTCCTGGCAGGCTTCCTCTTTGCTCATGCCCTCTTTGACCAGCGTAAAATTATCTTTATATTCGGCCAGGTGGATGTTTTTCAGGTTCACGCGGCCGCAGGCGGGCGTGTTGGTCATCTGGGCTGGCGGAATTTCGATATCGGTGCCGATCTTATGGGCAAAGCCCAGGAAGGCATCGATGTTATCTGCCGCCACCTTGCCCGCTGCCACCGCGCGGATCACGGTAGCCGGGCCGGAAACCGCATCGCCGCCCGCAAACACATTGTTTACACCGGGCACGGCGGCGCTGGGCTCGGCCACGATAGAGCCGCGGTTGGTGGAGATGCCGATGCTCTCAAACGGCTTGGAGTCGATAGACTGGCCGATGGCCACGATCACATAATCGCAGGGAATACGAAATTCCGGCTTGCTTGCGTTTTTGGGGGCGGGGCGGCCGTCGCGCCCATAGGGGCCGATCATCTGCGGGCGGGTCCACAATGCGCACACCCTGCCCTCGCTGTCGGCCTCGATGCGGCTGGGGGCCTGCAGGGGCAGGATCTGGCAGCCCTCGGCCATGGCTTCTTCGATCTCTTCGGGCAGGGCGGTCATATCGTCTACCCGGCGGCGGTACACGCAGGTAACGCTCTCGGCACCCAGGCGGCGGGCCGTGCGGGTGGCATCCATCGAAACATTGCCGCCGCCGATGATGCACACGCGCTTGCCGGTGAAATCGGGCACATTGCCCTCGCCGATGCCGCGCAGCAGATGCACGGCGCTGATCACATTTTTGCTGTCTTCGCCCTCGATTCCCAGTTTTTTATCGGCATGGGCACCGATGGAAATATACACGGCATCGTACTGCTTTTGGATCTTGGCGATCTCGATATCCGTGCCCACCGAGATATTGGTATGTACCTCGATGCCGACCGAAAGGATATGCTCGATATCCCGGTCCAGCACATACTGGGGCAGGCGGTAATCGGGAATGCCGTAGCGCAGCATGCCGCCCAGCTTGGGCCGCTGCTCATACACGGTTACCTGGTGGCCCATAAGGGCCAGATAGTAGGCCGCCGTCATGCCGCCGGGGCCGCCGCCGATCACGGCCACGGTTTTGCCGGTAGCCGGGGCCTTGGCACCCGCCAGCTCGGTTTCGGCATTATCCACGGCATAGCGCTTGAGCCCGCAGATGTTCACGGCATCGTCCACCATGCGGCGGCGGCACTGGCTTTCGCACGGGTGCTCGCACACATAGGCGCACGCCGCCGGGAACGGGTTATCCTTGCGGATCAACTTTACGGCATCGCCGTAGCGCCCCTGGCGGATCAGCGCGATATAACCCGGGATATCCACATGTGCCGGGCAGGCCGACACACAGGGCACCGGGTGGCTCAGTCCGCAGATGCAGCGGCCGTGCAGCACATGCTCTTCGTAGTCTTCGCGGAAGCCGCGCACACCCTTGAGCACCATATGGGCGGCCTCGTAGCCGATGGCACAGTCGGCCGAATCGGCGATCACCTGGGCGGTATCCTCGATCAGGTCGATGGTGGCAAGATCGGCTGTGCGGTCAAGCACCTGCTCAATGAGCACAGCCAACTGCGAAAGACCCACGCGGCAGGGCACACACTTGCCGCAGGTCTGCGCGTGGCACAGGCGCAGAAAATTCAAGGACATATCCACCGGGCACAGGCCCACAGGGCTTGCACTGATGCGGCGGTCCATATCCTTATGCAGGTTTCCCAGAACCGTCTGCGCACGGCCCGGTGTTTCAATGGAAAGTCTGCTCATGGCATTTCTCCTCCTATTCGTGGGGGCAGCCCGTTCCGTTTGGCTGATGTTTCCCCGCGCTTGCAGCGGCCCTGTTCTGCGGCCGCAGCAGTATAATATTATGATACAGGCTAAACAAAGTGTTTTCAATGGTTTAGTTTGTTTAATAAATATTTAACAGTTTATAAATAAGTGGTGGCTTAACAATATTAAGCTTTTGCCCTGTTGCGGCCGGTTGGCCCGGTATTGACTTTCGGCGCTGCGGCGGGGTAAAATGGTAAAATATAAGAATTGAGTATCACCATGGAGGGCAGCGATATGAAGCAATGTATGGATTCGGAAAATCTGCACCGCAGATTAAAAAAGATCATCGGGCAGGTGCAGGCCATTGACCGCATGATTGATGAAGATGTGCCCTGTGAAGATATCCTCACCCAGATCAACGCCGCAAAATCGGCTCTGCACGGCTGCGGCAAGGTGATTTTAGAGGGGCATATCCGCCACTGCGTGCGCGACGGGCTGGAGCACGGCGATGCCGATAAGACCATTGAGAATTTTACCAAAGCCGTAGAGCGCTTTGCGAATATGGGCTGATGATTTGATTTCAGGCTGACAAAGACTGATTCTAGGGGACGATGGTTATGAAGCATGTTTTTTCCTTGCTGGCCTGCCTTGCGATTATTCTGGGTTTTACTGCATGCGGCAAAACCGTAAAGATTTCCGATACAGTTTCTGATATTACGGTTTCCGATTATAAAGAAATTTCTTTTCAGGTGCAGTATTGTGACCCGGATACTGTTACTTACACCGTCTGCTCTTCTAAAGAAAACTTTCTTTTTTATGAAGGGCACGAGTTTGCCTATATTCAGAAATATGTAGATGGAGATTGGCGCTCTCTTATAGAACAGCCGCAGGTTTCCTCTGGTGAATTCAGATGGTGCGCAGTTTCCACCAATGAACAGCAGAAAACGATTTCTGTAAAGGCCTGATATGGCGGAAGGTTAGAAGCAGGAACCTATCGTTTAGTGGCACCGTGCAGCCTTTCCTCTGTTCCGCCGCAGAATTCAGGGCTTGAGCAGCCCGTTTATCTTGCGGCAGAATTTGAAATTAAACGATAATAAATAATTAAATCAAAACTTAACGGAATGGTTTTTTCATCTGCCTGCACCGGCGGCCCCGAATAAATTTTTGGGGTCGCCGGTTTCTTCTTGACATTTTATACCCCCATAGGTATACTATACCCATACCCCATATAGTATAAAGAAAGGTGTGAAAAGAGCATTATGAAATCTGTGATCGAAAAGCTGGAAGGCTTTTTAGAGCTGGGCGGCATAAAAAAGGATATCGCCCTGTTGGTGCTTTCGGGCATTGCGGTACTTGCCAGCCTAGCAGGGCTGCGTCCGGCCGGGCTTGACCCGGCTTGGCTGGCTGTGGTGCTGTGCGGCATTCCCATTATTTTAGAGGCCGTGATCGGCCTGGTAACGGCGTTTGATATTAAAGCCGATGTGCTGGTTTCGCTGGCACTCATTGCCAGCCTTTGCATTGGCGAGGTGTTTGCCGCGGGCGAGGTGGCGTTTATCATGCAGCTGGGCGGCCTTTTGGAAGAGCTTACCGTAGCCAAGGCCCGCGCAGGCATTGAAAAGCTTGTGCACCTGACCCCGCGCACGGCCCGCGTGGTGTGCGGCCGTCAGGAAAAAATCGTGCCTGCCGAGCAGGTGCAGGTGGGTGATATTCTGCGCGTGCTGCCGGGCGAGAGCATTCCCGTAGACGGCGTGATCGTTTCGGGCCAGACCTCGATTGACCAGGCTGTGATGACCGGCGAATCGATGCCTGTGGATAAGACCATGGGCGATGCCGTATCGAGCGGCACGGTAAACCAGTTTGGTGCCTTTGAGATGCGCGCCGAGCGCGTGGGCGAAGACAGTTCGATCCAGCGCATGATCCGACTGGTGCAGTCGGCCGATGCAGGCAAGGCAAAAATCGTGGGCCTGGCCGATCGCTGGGCTACCTGGATCGTTGTGATCGCGCTGAGCGCCGCCGCGCTCACCTGGCTTTTTACCGGTCAGATCATTCGTGCAGTCACAATTTTGGTCGTGTTCTGCCCCTGCGCACTGGTGCTGGCTACGCCTACGGCCATTATGGCGGCCATCGGCAACGCCACCAAGCACGGCTTTTTGGTACGCGAAGGCGATGCACTAGAGCGGCTGGCGCAGGTTCAGCTTGTAGCCTTTGATAAAACCGGCACCCTCACCTGCGGCACGCCCGTGGTGGCCGCCGCCAAAAGCGTGAGCGCGCACTTCAGCGATGCCAAGGTATACCGCTTGGCTGCTGAGGCCGAGCTGCGCTCAGAGCATCCGCTGGGTAAGGCCATTGCCCGGTGCGGCAAAAAAGAAGCTTCCGCCCCCCTGCAGGAGCCCACAGAGTTTACCATGCTGCCCGGGCGCGGCGTAAGGGCACAGGCCGAAGGGCACACCGTTCTGGCCGGAAGCCCCCGCCTTTTATCCGAGCAGGGCGTAAGCATGGCCGTGCCTGCCGAGGCCGAGGGCTATCTGCAGCAGGGCTGCACCGTGACCTATCTTGCCATTGACGGCGAATTTGCCGGTTTTATTGCTCTTTCGGATACGCTGCGCCCAGAAAGCGCGGCTATGATCGGCCAGCTTTCCGCTTTGCATGTGCGCCCCGTGCTGCTGACGGGCGACCACGAAAACACCGCAAAGGCCATGGCCGCAAAGCTGCACATTGCCGAGGTGCGCGCAAACTGCCTGCCCGAGGATAAGCTGAATGCTATCGACGGATACCAGCGCGCCGGGCAGCCCGTGTGCATGATTGGCGACGGCATCAACGATGCACCTGCCCTGAAAAAAGCACAGGTAGGCATTGCCATGGGCGGCGTAGGCAGCGATATTGCTGTGGGTGCTGCGGATATTGCCCTGGTAAACGATGAAGTACGCGAGCTGCCGCACCTCATTGCGCTTTCACACCGCATGATGCTCACGATCAAGTGCAATATGAGCTTTTCGATGGGGCTCAACTTTTTGGCGATCATGCTGGCCATTACCGGTGTGCTCGACCCTGTGGTGGGGGCGCTTGTGCACAACGCCGGCTCGGTGCTGGTGATTACCAACTCGGCACTTTTATTGAACTGGAGGAAAAAATCATGATGAAAATTGTTTTTCTTATTATCGGCCTGCTGCTTTTTGGCTTTGGCATTTACTACCGCAGCCATGCCCAGAATGACCCCGAGGCCAAAAAGATCTATACGATCACAGCCATTGCCGGTGCGGTGGTGGCACTGATCGCCGCAGCAGCGCTGTTTATGTGACCGGCTGAAAAGAAGATCGGTAAATTTTTTTTGGGGGAGGGGTTAGTGCATCGCCGTTCGGGCTGACCCCCTTATACCTCGTCACGGCCCGCCTTCGGCCAAGAGTTCCTCGGCACAAGGGGGTCAGCCCTTGCAGAGTGTGATAATTGTTGTTTACAAAGGCACCTTTTGTATAGGCCATCGTAGGGGCAGGGCTCTGCTCTGCCCGTTAGCCGCACGGTCACCTGCGGGCGGAGCAGAGCCCCGCCCCTACAATAAAA
>CAVGKH010000063.1:0-11443 GCA_963629755.1 Gemmiger sp. | reverse complement strand
TCGTGCCATAAAAATATCCTCCTGGATTGATTATTATTTTAACATCAATCCAAGAAGATACCTACATCATATGTAGTTTACACAAAATAATTTACAGTCTCATTACCCCATGGCTGAAAGTAGTGCCAGACACAGCTATCGTAATGCCTGAGATCCCTAATATGAATCGAAACATGGCCTATGGTCAATTTGAATATAATTTCCGTACATTAGAAGAATGCAAGCGCTATTACCGCAGCCATAAAATTCCGCTGTAAAAGCTTACAACATATAAATACTCCCTCCTTACCAACAAAGGCGCTCCGGCTTTTAAGCCGGGGCGTCTTTGTTGGTCAATAAATCTGTTTTTACCCTGAAGCAGATTCAACGAAAGTGAATGCCAATTTAAAAATAGACAGCTGAGGTACTTTTATACAATCGACAAAAATAAAAGCCCGATTCTCTTACGGGAGAACCGGGCTGAAATGCTATTAATAAATGGCGTTTAAAAGGACCCACCATTAAATTTGCTCTAGTACATTGGAGTGACCCTTTCGTTTACAGAATCATCAGCAGACGGTCAAAAGTAACTTTACTCATTCAACCAGCTTCTTTCATACTGAATGGGGTACTTACCAAATATAAGCTAGTACATCGGACTCAAACCTCATAAACCTTGATGAATTGCGAACCTTAATTTGTATCACATCGGACTCATGCCTCACTATAAAAGGTGGATACCGGGCTGAAACTACATGTTCATCGGAATGACCCTCTTATCAATGGATGAATGCGGAACTGTGACTAAATCATGGCACGAAACCTCGTTTAGTAAAGTGTGAGCAGACGAACAACTTTATTAGTACATGGGACTCAATGCCTCACTTAAAATCAGGGGTGGAGTACAATACAGGTGAAGTTCAGTTTAAGAATTTTCATAGTCTTCCACTTCTTTCTTCATCTATATTAAATTGCCTGGGGAAAATTTCCCGGGCTTCTGGGGTTCTTACTCTGGCGCTCAGCTCATAAAATCAAAACCGGAATATCGACCGGCGGCGATGAAGCGGCAGCCTTTTTCAGTGGGCCCAGGCCCGGAGCATCTGTGCGGGTTCCAGTTCAGCACTTCTCATATTGGCCTTGGCTCCTTTCTTTTTAGTAGTCTGTGTTTAACGGATCACTTCTTTTGTCTGATCCTTACTGTTCTCTTGTTTGTGTCTATACTATACCATGCAGGCAGAGCACTGTCTATTCGCAATCTGCATGGATTTTAGGACTGAAATTATGTAATTTTGCTTCTTGAACTAGAGCCCTCAAAAAGAGTATAATATAAATGTTGGGCACTGTAAAAAGGCTTCCGGCTGCGCAGAATAAGCAGCCGGAAGCCTTTTTTATATAGGCAGAAAAAAGCGTGCAGAGGCCGCCGAAAGATTTCCCGGCGGCCTCTGCACAAGAGTAAACGAAAGACCTATGGTAAGAAGGAGTGGGTAAAATCAGGCGTCCAGTGCTTTCTGTAAAGCATCATAAATGGCATCGTTCCCAACGGCAGCCTTTACAGAATCCACAGCGGGCTTTGCAGCCTCACGCATCTGGGCACGAACCTCGTCGCTGAGTTCGCATTCTTCCAGCCCATACTCGCCCACCAGCTGATCGTGGAAGCCCTGGTCGCTGCTGTGCAGTGTGTCAAAATCATAGGCAGACAGCTCAGTAGAAATTTTTTCAATCAGATCCTGGTATTCCTGGGGCATCGAATTGAACTTGTCCAGATTCATGGTCATATCCATGCTGGGCATCATCGACTGCGTGGGAATCAGATATTTCTGCACTTCGGCAGCACCCGAAGTTACGGCATTTTCAAAGTTATTGTCCTGTGCCTCTACCGTACCGTTCTGCAGAGCCATATACAGTTCGCTGAAAGCCAGCGGGGTGGGGTTAGCGCCCAATGCGCTCCAAATCGCCATACGGGATTCTGCCTGGGCTGTGCGAATCTTTAAACCCTTAAAGTCTTCCAGCGAGGTCACAGGCTTGTTGGAGGTCAGGTTCATCGAACCTCCTACGCAGACCAGCAGGCATTTCAAACCGGCTTTTTCGTTGGCAGCATTGTAAAGATCGCGGAATTCACTGTTGGTCAGTGCGGCCTCGATTTTATCAAAGTCGTAGCCGGAAAAAAAGAAAGGCGTATCAAACAACTGGGTCTCGGGCACCAGGCTGGCGTGAGTGCTGCCGCTCTGATAGGCAATGTCCACATCACCGGCCACTACAGAGGCAATGATCTCAGAATCACTGCCCAGCTGGCCGTTGGGGTATACGGTCACATTGATCTTGCCATCGCTGTAATACGAAAGTGCAGCGGCAAGGGCATTGCAGAACTGGTTCTGGAATGCTGTTTCGGCACCGGCATGGCCCAAAGTGAGCTCATAGGTAGGGCCATCGGCGGGCAGCGGAGCATAGTCACCTGAAAGATATTCTGCACCTTCCAATGCCGAAGCATCACCGGCAGGGGCGGCTGCCGAAGAACCGGCAGCCGGTGCGGCAGTGCCCGAAGAGGCTGTGGAGCCGCCGCAGGCGGTAAGACCGAATGCCATGGATGCAGCCAGTGCCAGAGCACTTACTCGTTTAGTCAGCTTTTTCATAATCATATCCTCCTAAAATTCCGATAAGATAAACAGAAAATTTTGTATTTCGTTTCAACAGCAGGTATCAAAGCAGGCACAGGCTCAGTTGGGGAATAAAGGTGATCAGCAAAAGAGCCACCAAGAAGGTTGCAATAAAGGGCAGAGCTTTTTTGCCCAGTGTCATGGGCGGCACCTTAGCCAGCGGGCTTGCTACAAACAGGGTAACGCCGAAGGGCGGGGTAACAAAGCCGATAGCCATGTTCACCACCATGATAATACCCAGATGCACCGGGTCGATGCCCAGGTTTCCGGCCAAGGGCAGCAGCATGGGGCCCAGGATCATCAAAGCGGGGCCGGTATCCATGATCATGCCGATAAACAGCAGCACAATATTGATCATGAGCAGAATGGCAACCTTTGATGCAAAGTGGGTGGTGATAAAGCTTGAGAGCATAGCGGGAATCTTGAGCAGGGTCAGCACGCGGCCAAAGGCAGTAGCCACAGCCAGCATGAGGCCCAAGGGGGCAAGCTGCTTGCACGCCTCGCTTAAAAGATACACGGTATCCTGCACGCGAACGCTCTTATAAACAAAGATCGAAACGATCAGTGCATATACAACGGCAATGCAGGCAACCTCGGTGGTTGTAACAATGCCGCTGTAAATGCCGCCCAGCAGAATCACGGGTGTAAGCAATGCCCAAACACTTTCTTTCAGCAGGGGCAGAAAGCCTTTGCTGCGGATCTCGTTGGTTTTGGCATCGATCAGCTCACGGTTTTCGCCTTTGCGTACACAGTAAAACACTGAATAAGCCATCAGGCACAGTGCGATCACGATGCCGGGCACAACACCGGCAATGAACAGCTTGCCGATCGAAACACCGGTAGCGGTACCATACATGATAAACGGAACGCTGGGGGGAATGATAACGCCCAAACCGGCTGAGGTGGCAACCAGAGCACCGGCAAAGGCAGGCTCATAGCCAAGCTCCAGCAAAATGGGAATGGTCATAGCGCCTACAGCGGCGCAGGTCGCAGTGCCCGAACCGGAGATCGCACCGTAAAACAGGCAGGTCACGATCACAGCGCAGGGCATGCCGCCGCGCACGCGGCCCAAAAAGTACGAGAAAAAATCAAAGATCTTTTTAGAAATACCGCCCTTGGCCATGATAATGCCTGAAAGAATAAACAGAGGGGCGGCCAGCAGGCTGGAGCTATCGGCTCCGCCCATGATGCCGCGCAGCACAAACTGCACATTAGCGGTGAATCCGGGGTTGATAAGGCCGGGTAAGATCGAGGAAAAGATTAGCAGCAGCACCAGGGGCACACCCAAGATCAGGCAACCGAAAAACGATACGAATACAGCGGTGATCATTTTTGTTCCTCCTTTCCAGTCAGTTTTTTAATAAGGAGCTGCGCATAACGGATCGTGCCGAGGCCAAAGCCTACGATCGCAGAAATATAGACCCAGTACTTAGGAATGCCCATACCGGGGCTCAGCTCACCCGTAGCGGCGCAGCCTGTTACCAGCGGGAAAGACTGCCCAAACAGGTATGCGCTGAATACAAGGCCAAATAAAACCAGAACGATATCCATGATCTTATGGGCCTTAGCGGGCAGCATATTGATCACGGCATCTACACGCAGCTCACTGCCGAGCCGGATAGAATAGGAATAAGCGATAAAAATAAACCAGGTAAACGCATAGCGGCAGAACTCTTCGCTCCAGGTAAGCGATGAATTAAAAACATACCGTCGAATGATCTGATACAGCATTACCAGAACGATAGCAACCAAGATCAAAACAAGAAAAACTTCTTCCAGGTGCTTATCCAGCCATTTTATGACCTTCACAAAATCATTCCTCCTTCAAATTTATTCTTTCTCCGTTTCGCAAAAGGCCGCGTTCAGGGGCAGCCTGCATAATAATCGTTCAGATAGCTTTTTGCATACATGGCATCCACTTCATCGGGTGTGAGCTTTAAAAAAGCACTGTAGCGCTGCTTCAGCTCGGTCAAAAAGCGATGCCATTCACTTGGGTCAATAAAGGGGTTTGGGCCGCCTGGCTTTCGCGCCAGCGCCTTTTGATAAGTATCATTGTGGAACGGGTGATTGCCCAGCATCACATCCACAGGCTCATCCCAAACCTTATCGATGGAATCCACAAAGGTCTTTTGCATTTCCAGCGGCAGGCCGTTTGCCTTCAGAGCTTTTTCCGAAAGCGATACAAATCCCGCACCGCCGTATATGCCAACATGCAATGTCTGCCCATTTTCCTCAGTCTGCCAGAAGTGGCTCATCACGCCGATGGTGTGCCCAGGGGTGAGCACACAGCGCATGCGCGTATTGCCAAGCTCTACCACATCGCCGTCGTTCAGCAGCACATCAGGGGTGAAGCACTCGTTGTAATAGCCCAACGAGCGGTTCATGGCATCCATACGCTCAAAATGCATGGCCATGTCATTGGCATCCACCGCACCCAAAAAGGTTTTTGCACCGGTTTTGTGTGCCAGCGCGGCAACCGCACCGTAATGGTCGGTATGTGCGTGCGATACAACGATATAACGAATATCATGTACACGAAAGCCAAGCTCCTCAATGTTGTACATCAGCCCCGGCAGACCCGAAGCGCAGGGGGTATCCAGTAAAATCAGCCCACCGCCTGTGTCGATCAGGTGCGAGGAACACCAGCGGTTTCCTACAAAGTATACATTGCCGGCCACATGAAAGGGCGGGCGGTCCAGCAGATAAGGATGCTCCACACAGTCGGCAGGTGGCATCATATTGCCAAAACGGTTTACAGTCGTTGTCATTTACCTCTCCTTCCCATAATTTTTTGCATAGATATCTTGTGCAATCATTACAGTTTTTTTGCACCTTTATACTATCTTGTATTGCAACATTTGACAATTTGCGTTATACTATACCAGTATTCCGAAAATGGAATACTGGGGAGGAAAAGAAAGTGGAAATACGGCATATCAAAAATTTTTTAGAGCTTTCTAAAACCGAGCATGTTTCGCAGACGGCTGACCTTTTAAACATTTCGCAGCCCTCGCTCAGCAAGAGCATCGCCACACTGGAAGAAGAACTGGGCGTAAAGCTGTTTGACCGTGCGGGAAACCGTGTGCATTTAAATGAAAACGGTGCCCGCTTTGCCGAATACGCCCGGCAGTCGATGGAATGGCTGGACGGCGGCGTGAAATTTTTAAAGCAGAATACCTACGAAACGCTAGGCCATGTGAGCATCAAATGCTGGGCTTTTGCTCCCATCATGCAGGCATGTGCTGCCGAATATTCGCGGCTGAATCCATTTATCAACTTCCGGATCAGCCAGAACAGCGAGGAATTTGTGGGCAGCAACGAAAAAAACGATTTTATTTTAAGCGCTAAATCAGCCGATGTGGCAGCGGGTGAAATGGGCCATTTTTGGGTCACGCAGCCGCTGTTCAGCGAGGAGTATGTGCTGGTAGCAGCACCGGGTCATTTTGCACAGCTGGATGAAATACCGATTGAAACCGAAACAGCGGACCTTTCCATTATGCGGGATGCGAACTTTGTAACGATGTTCCAGCAAAACATGCTGTTCAGCGATATTACCTATGAGCTGTGCCAGAATGCGGGCTTTTTTCCGAAAACCTACTGTCAAACAGATGACTTTTTGATCAAGATGGCTATGATCCGCTCGGGCATCGCAGTAGCATTTTTGCCGGAATCCTGCCTGGAATACGCCTGTCTGCTCTGCCCGGGCCTGCGGCATTTTCATTTGCAGGATCAGCGCAGCCGCCGCAGTGTATATCTGCTTCGCCCCAAAAAGGCACTGATGAGCGAAGCTGCTCTGGATTTTTATGATTTTGTGCTGGATTATTTTAACCTGCCGCCTGATGAGCGTGAATAAAACAAAAGCACCTGCCTCTGCGTTTTTGAGCCGCAGAGGCAGGTGCTTTTGTATAAAGTTTAAAAGCGGGTTTACATCTTTTCCGGCACCGTGATCTTAAACATGGTCAGCACATTATAGATCACAGCCTTTACACCCAGGCACAGGGCCAGGCGGGCCTGCAGAGTGGCAGGCTCTTCGCCCAGCAGATGGCAGGTGTTGTAGAACTTGTGGAAGGCCGCCGCCAGCGCAGTCACATAGTGGTTGATGCGCGCGGGGTCATACTTTTGGGCCGAAAGTACGATCTCGGCGGGGAATGCCTCCAACAGGCGGATCAGCTCCAGCTCGGCGGGCTCTGCAAAGGTATATTTGCCGTGCCAGCTTTCCTCGCCGCCGTAAACCACGCCTTCGCTCTCCAGCTTTTTCAAAATGCTGCAAATGCGGGCATGGGCATACTGCACATAATATACGGGGTTATCGTTGTCCTGCTTGATGGCAAGGTCAAGGTCAAAGTCCATAGCGCTGCCGGCCTGCTGCTCGTTGAACAAAAAGCGGGCGCTGTCAATAGGCACCATATCCAGCAGGTCGGTCAGGCTGATGGCCTTGCCGCTGCGCTTGCTCATGCGCACGGGCTGGCCGTCCTTCATCAAATTCACCAGCTGCATCAGCACCACATCCAGTTGCTCACCGTGCAGGCCGATGGCATCCATCGCACCTTTCATGCGGGCCACATGGCCATGGTGGTCGGCGCCCCAGATGTCAATAGCCTTATCAAAGCCGCGCACAGACAGCTTGTTATAATGGTAAGCAATGTCAGCGGCAAAATAGGTGGGAATGCCGTTGCTGCGCACCAGAACTTCGTCCTTGGCTTCCTCTTCGCTGCCGTCATCGGTCTTTTTCTTGTTCACCGTGCCATACTTGGCAGCGTACTGCGCACTGCGGTACATCACCGCGCCGTCCTCGGCCTTGTAGCAGGCACCGCTCTCCAAAAGCTTGTCCACCACGGCCTTCACGGCACCGCTGGCATGCAGCGTGCTCTCTTTAAACCAGGTATCATACGAAATGCGGTATTTACCCAGGTCTTTTTCCATGTTGGAAATATTGATGGGCAGCGCAAAGGCTACCAGGGCATCCTTTAACTGCGCAAAAGCCTCGCACTCATACAGATCTTCGCCCGAAAGCCCCTTGCAGGCTTCCACCAGCGGGGCAGCCTCGGCCTCGTGTGCTTCGCCGTAGCTCACGGCGCGATCCATAATGTCGCCACCCTGGTAGCATTCCTCGGGCAGGGGATAGCCCTCTTCACCCAGGCACTTCTGCAGGTAGCGAATGGCCAGGCTCTTGCCGAACTTCTGAATCTGGTTACCGGCATCGTTCAAATAAAATTCGCGGGTAACATTATAACCGGCCCAGTCCAGCACGGCAGCCAGGCAGTCGCCCAGTGCGCCGCCGCGGGCGTTGCCCATGTGCATGGGGCCGGTGGGATTGGCCGAAACGAATTCCACATTGTACTTCTGCCCCTGGCCATAATTGGTGCGGCCGTACTGCGGGTTTACGGCGGCAGCCAGCACCACGATGCTCAGCCAGTCAGCGCCCGTATACAGGTTGATAAAGCCGGGCCCGGCTACCTCGGCGCGCTCCCAGCAGGTATCAGCCAGGCTGGGCAGGTGGGCCAAGATCGCCTCGGCGATCATCTTGGGGGCTTTGTGCCAGGCGCGGGCACCTGCCATTGCCAGATTGCTGGCCACGTCGCCGTTTTTGCGGTCGGCCGGGATCTCAGTGATAAAATTAGGCAGTTCTGCCTGGGGCAGAGAGCCGTCAGCCATAGCGGCGTTGGCGGCGTTGGTCAGCAGGTCGCGGGCCTGGGCCAGCAAAAAGGCGCGGGGGTTGAAGTTTTCGTAATTCTGGTTGCTCATATTCTGATAGAGTCCTTTCCCAAAGATGCAAGATCTTGTTTTTTATTTCAGGTTCTGAAAGTGCGGTTTATCTTACGAGGGGGTAGCCATGCGCACGGTCAGGCGCACACAGTTGCGGCTCAAAAGCTGGGCGTTGCTGTCCAGCGTGTAAGAAAAGGCCGCTTCGCCGCCCTCGTCCGTTAAATTCTGCTCGATCTCATCAGCCGCCACGCCCAGGGTCATGGCGCCCACGCCGGTTTCATAATGGCAGATATGGCGTGTGCCCTTTTCAATCACAAGCTGGCTCTGCGCAGGGCCGAAGCGCAGCATGGTCACTTGGCGGGAATCTCCGGTGATCTTTACGGTCGTGGTGCAGCCTTCATAGCCGGTGGCCTCGCTTTCCCGGTAGCTGATAAAAAAGTTGTTGCCTTTGCGGGCAAAATAGCCCCGAGTAATCAGCTCAATGGTATCGCACTCTTCTTCGGCAAGCTGTGGGTTGCCGGGCTCTACCCGGCCGTTGATGGTAATAATGCAGTTTTCAGGCAGTGCCATAGCGCGGCTCCTTTCCGTTAGTAAGTCTCAATGGCTACGCGCTCCACCTTGCCGCCGGCATACTGCCCCAAAAACAGGTCGGCCGAAGCGGCAAAGCCCTCGGTGGTATCGCTCACATAAAATTCCGCCGTGCCGGCCTCTTTGCCGGGGTCAGCCAGCAGGTCCAGCGCTTCCAGCGCCTCTTTCATGGCAATGGCGGTCACCTTGCCGGGATTGATCAAGGCGACCTCCGGCCCCATAAAGGCGCGGATCTGGTCGGTGAGCAGCGGGTAATGCGTGCAGCCCATAATCAGTGTATCCACCCCGGCGGCGCGGATATCCGTAAGATATTTCTCCACAGCCAAGCGGGTGATCTCTTCATCCATGCCCACCATGCCGTTTTCCACCAGCGGCACAAACAGCGGGCAGGCCTGCTTATAAATTTCTACGCCAGGCACAAGCTGGCGCAGCAGGTCGTCGTAGCTGCCGCTGCGAATGGTAGCAGCCGTGCCGATCACGCCCACTCTGCGGTTGCGGGTGGCAGCCTCGGCGGCGCGCACGGTGCTGCCCACAACGCCCGTATAGGGCACGGGCAGGTTGGCGGCTCTGCTCAGCGGGTAGGTACTGCTTACGGTACCGCAGGCTGCCATGATGAATTTTACATTTTTAGAAAGCAGAAAATTGATATCCTGCTGGGCATACTGAATAATGGTCTCGCGGCTGCGCGAGCCATAGGGCACGCGGCCGGTATCGCCAAAATACACAATATCCTCATGGGGTAGGATCTTGCGCAGCTGGCGCACGCCGGTCAGGCCGCCGAGGCCGCTGTCAAATACGCCGATGGGGCGGTTGTCCATGCAAGGCTCATCTCCTTTTAAGATGATAAAGATAAAATAAGCGGTTTAGGATGCTTATTATATAGTATGATAAAGCCATTCCAAATAGGCTATGGCGCAAAGCGCATATTATCTTAGCACAAATCCGGCCAATGCGCCAGTGTTTTGCAAAATCGTGCCGTCAAATTTATCAGCCGATACCGCCCAGAACGGCGCCCAGCACCAGCACCAGCAGCGTAACACCGCAGAACACATACTTGGCCAGCGGCCAGAACCAGCCGCCGATAGGCTTCCGGCGTGCCTTGTTCACCTCGGCCAGCACATCACTTTTGCCGTACACCCAGAAAAACAAGATTCCGGCCAGCAGTGCGCCCAGCGGGCAGATGTAAATAGAGCAAATGTCCATCCACTGCGAAACAATGGGGGAGATCGCCAGCCCGGCGGCAATGCCCACAGTCCCGATGATGCCCACTGCTGCGGGGCGGGGCAGGTGAAACAGCTCCTGAAGGGTGGCAACAGGCGCTTCAAACAGGTTTACCAGCGAGGTGAGGGCCGCAAAGGTGACGGCTAAGAAAAATACAATCAAAATCAGCCCACCGCCCGGAATGCCGCGCAGCACATTGGGCAGAAAAATAAACATCAGCCCCGGCCCGCTCTGCGTAAGCTCCTGCCCGGCCAGCGCCATGGCGGGAATGATCACCAGCGCGGCTACCAGTGCGGCCAGCGTGTCAAATACGGCCACAAGGCGGGCATCTGAGGGAACATCCGAATCGTCACTCAAATACGAGCCGTAGATCAGTGTGCCGTTGCCCGCGATCGAAAGCGAGAAAAAAGCCTGCCCCAAAGCATATACCCAAACCATGGGGTCGGCCAGGCCCCTGGGGTCCAGCACAAAAATGTAGCGGTATCCGGCTGCTGAACCCGGCAGAAAAGCCAGATACACGGCCAGCCCCACAAACAAAGCAAAGAACAGCGGCACCATCACCTTGTTGGCCTTTTCAATGCCCTGCCCAATGCCAAACGCCATGATCAGCAGGGTAACGGCCATACCGGCCAGCTGCCAAAAGGTGTTTGAAGCTGCAACACTGTCAAAGTGGGCCGCAAATTCACCGGCATCGGCATAGGGGGCCAGCTGCCCCGTAAGGGCCGATGCCAGGTAGCAGAAGATCCAGCCCACCACCACCGAGTAGCCGATGGCCATAGCCAGCGAGCCGATCACCGGGATCAGCCCCAGTGCACGGCCCGGCTTTTCTGAGCCGAAGCGGCGGCGCGTTGCCTGGCCGAACGCATGAATGGGCCCCGAGCGTGCCGCACGGCCAAAGGCCATTTCACCAATCACGCCGGTAGAGCCGATGAGCGCCACAAAAATAAGATAGGGAATCAGAAAGGTAGCGCCCCCATAGGCCGACACGCGCGAAGGAAACAGCCAGATATTCCCCATGCCTACAGCCGAGCCGATGCACGCCAGCACAAAGCCCCAGCGGCTTGCCCATGAATCGCGTTTTGCGCTCTGTTTCATAAAAACTCCTTGACTGCCCCTCAAAAACGATCTATCCTGTTTAAAAGGCAAAATAATACATTATAATATCAACAGTATAGCATAGGTTGCGGCCTTTCAAAAGGGCACGGCGCAAATTTGCCGAAAAAAATCGAAAAAGATGCCCCAAATCAGCGTAAAAAGCCCTTGACAGCCCTGTGTGCGCATGGTATTATAATAGC
>CAVGKH010000062.1:8740-11460 GCA_963629755.1 Gemmiger sp. | reverse complement strand
GTGAATCGCAGCCGCCCCGCCGCCCCAAGCGCAAAAAGCATGGCTTCTGGGGCTTTTTGTGGCGTGCCATTGTGGTGCTGGGCTGTATTGGAACCATTGCGTGCTGCGCAGTAGCCATTTGGCTGAGCAATTACATTGTAGAGGTCACGCGGGAGGATGCCCAGGTCTTGGACCTGGATAACCTCAAGCTGGCCCAGACCAGCATTTTGTATGACCGCTACGGCAACGAGTACGCCTCCTGGAGCAGCGACAGCCACCGCATCTGGGTAGAGCTGGGCGATATTCCGGATAACCTCAAATGGGCCTTTATCTGCACCGAGGATAAAGACTTTTATACCGAGCCCGGCGTAAACTTTAAGCGAACCATCGGCGCTGCGGTAAACATGCTCAGCGGCAACCGCCTGTATGGCAGCACCCAGGGCGCTTCTACGCTGGAGCAGCAGCTCATCAAAAACATCACGGGCGATTCTGAGCAGGATGCCATGCGTAAGGTGCGAGAGATTTTCCGCGCGCTGGGCCTGTGCCACCGTTACTCCAAGCAGACGATTTTGGAGGCCTACCTGAATACCATCAGCCTTACCAACACCATCGGCGGTGTGCAGGCAGGTGCGCAGGAATACTTCGGCAAGGATGTAAAAGATTGCTCGCTGGCTGAGTGTGCCTCGATCGCAGCCATCACCAAAAACCCCAAGCGCTATAACCCCTACACCAACCCCGAAGAACTGCTGGTGCGCCGCAACGATATTTTGTACTTCATGTACCAGCAGGGCAAACTGAGCGAAGAAGAGTTCACCTCGGCCAGCAATGAGCCGCTGATCTTGACCGAGAGCAGCTCGCTGGACCAGACCGTGACCCACAGCTCGAACAACTCGTATTTTGCTGACCAGGTGTTTGTAGAGCTTACCAAAGATATCATGGAAAAAGAGGGATGCAGCGAATCGGCCGCCCGCAACATCATTTATACCGGAGGTCTGCGCGTGTACACCACGGTGGACCCCATGATCCAGAACCAGATGGAACTGCTCATGCTGAATGACAACGACCAATGGTTCGGCGCTTACTGGCACGAAGAAGAGGTCTCTTCTTTGAGCGATGGCGATATCCCCATCTACAACGATGACGGCTCGCTGAAAACCGGCACAGATTCAAACGGCAACACCGTGTATTACCGCAATGTGCGCACCCAGGCTGCCATGACCACCATGAACTACGATGGCGAAGTGCTGGCTATGGTGGGTGGCGTTGGCGAAAAAACCGTAGACCTTGGCACAAACCGCGCTGTAGAGCCCCATCAGACGGGTTCTACCATGAAGCCCATTGCGGCCTACTCGCTGGCCATCGAGTATGGCGCAATCAATTATTCGAGCGCTGTGCCGGATAGACCATACTATACCGCAGAAGACCGAAAAGTGCTGAATGCCGATTACTGCCGCCGCCACGGCCTTGACCCCAACAACATTTATTCGCCTGCCGCTTTGGCCGACCCTGCCGCTTGGCGTGATTGGCCCGTAAACTTTAACGGCAGCTATTCCGACGAAAATGTGCTGGTGCCTTATGCGCTTTCTCAGTCGCTGAATACCTGCGCCGTATATGTGGGCAGCTATGTGGGCGCTGACAATATGTATGATTTTGCCAAGTATACGCTGAATAACAACAGCCTGACCGATGCGGATGCCGACTTTGGCCCCATCGTGCTGGGCGGCCAGACCCAGGGTATGTCCACACTGGAGCTGGCAGCTTCGTATCAGATCTTCTACGACGGCAAATACACCACCCCGCACTATTACACCGAGGTGTACGATTCGCAGGGCAACTTGTATCTGGATAAAATGGCCGATGTTACCGTTACCCAGGCTATCAGCGAAGAAACTGCTACCATTATGAATCGCCTGCTGCGCAATGTGCTTACCACCGGTACGGCCAAGGGCCAGAGCCCCCAAGCCGGCGGCATGGATTCTGTGGCAAAAACCGGTACGGCTACCGAGATGAAGTCTTACACATTTGTGGGTTTGACCCCCTACTATGTAACGGCTGTGTGGTGGGGCTGCGATAAGCCCACCAATATGGACGATATCGGCGCAGCCAAAAGCTACGGCCACGAAACGCAGTATATCTGGAAGCAGCTGATGGAAAATGTGCAGGGAGATCTGGAATATAAGAGCTTCCCGTTCAGTGATAAGGTGATCCAGCGGAGTTACTGCACGGTGAGCGGCCTTTTGGCCGGCTCCGGCTGCCCGGCGGCTACCGGTTATTATACCGAGGATAATCTGCCCACGGGCACCTGCACGCTGCACGGTTGATGTGTAAACGGCAAGATTACAAATAAGCATAAAAGAGCGGTAAATGTTTTCATCGCAAAAACATTTACCGCTCTTTGTGCATTTTAAACTACAAAAAATTCGGTAAAATGAACGGCAAAAAAATAACCGTGGCGGCAAAATGTGTGCATTCTTACAAAATCGGGCCGCGGGCGGTGAACAAAACGCAAAAAGCCTTGTTTCAAATTTATCAAAAGAGTATAATGAAAACCGCATTCAAAATATTGCATTATTTTGCAGGAAAGGATACACAATGAGTCAGAAATTTCTTTTGGTGGAAGCAAGCGCTTTGCCAGAGGTCTTTTTGAAGGTGCTGAAGGCCAAAGAGCTGCTGGCAAGTGGTGCGGCACGCAATATTTCCGATGCCGCCAAGCAGGTGGATATTTCCCGCAGTGCTTTTTA
>CAVGKH010000062.1:0-8730 GCA_963629755.1 Gemmiger sp. | reverse complement strand
GTGTTCGATGCGGAAAACAGCAATGAGGTGATCACCGTGCTGGCGACCCTGCTGGACGAGACCGGCGCGCTGCAGAGCCTTTTGGCCGGCATATCCGAGGCAGGCGGCTCGATCGTGACTATCAGCCAGTCCAAACCGGAAAACGGCGCGGCACAGGTAGAGGTAAGCGTGCGCACCGGCACCATGCAGATGAGCGTGGACGAAATGCTGAACCGCCTTTCCCGCCAGCGAACGGTAGTGGAAGTATACCGCGGCGTATAATACACGGAATGTTAGATACAAGGGGAGATAATCAATATGGCTAAAATCGCGATCATGGGCTTTGGCACGGTGGGCAGCGGCGTATTAGAGGTTTGCCGCCGCAATGCTGCCAGCATCAGCCGCCGTGCGGGCGAACCCGTAGAAGTAAAATATATTCTGGATGTGCGCGACTTTTCCGATTCGCCGGATGCGGCGCTGTTCACAAACGATATCAATACCATTTTAAACGATCCCGAGATCAAGGTAGTGGTAGAGACCATCGGCGGCACAAAGTTTGCCTACCCATATGTAAAGCAGTGCCTGGCAAGCGGCCGCAGCGTGTGCACCAGCAACAAAGAAATGGTGGCCACCTACGGCGCCGAGCTGCTGGCTCTGGCCCGCGAGCATAACTGCGCGTTTTTGTTTGAGGCAAGTGTAGGCGGCGGCACGCCCATCATTACGCCCATTCACCAGTGCCTGGCAGCCAATACCATCACCGAGGTGGAGGGCATCGTAAACGGCACCACCAACTTTATGCTCACCAAAATGAAGCGCGAGAACATGGGCTTTGAAGAGGCGCTCAAGATCGCCCAGCAGCTGGGCTATGCCGAAACCAAAGACCCCGGCGACGATGTGGACGGCCGCGATGCCTGCCGTAAGATTGCCATTCTCAGCAGCCTGTGCTTTGGGCACCATGTATACCCGCAGAATATTCCCACCCGTGGCATCCGTGATATTACGGTAGAGGATGTGCAGGCCGCCGAAAAGCTGGACTGTGCCATCAAGCTGATCGTATGGTCTCGCAAGAGTGCTGACGGCTCTATCACCGCAGCCGTAGAGCCCATGCTGGTGCCCTTTGGCAATCAGCTGGCCGGTGTAGACGATGTGTTCAACGCTGTGCTGGTCAAGGGCGATATGCTGGGCGATGTGGTATTCTACGGCAAGGGCGCAGGCAAGCTGCCCACCGCCAGCGCCGTGGTGGCCGATGTGATCGATGCGCTGAAAAACGGCTCTGCCGTGCACGACAGCCTGTTCTGGCAGCCCGCCGAGCCCGCCGAGGGCCAGTTCAGCAACGAACAGAGCGCACCCGCCTATGTGCGCCTGCAGGGCCTGAACGGCGCTGTGGCTGAAACGATCTACGGCAAGGGCAGTGTGGTGTTTGAAAAAGACGGCCAGTGTGCTTATCTGGCCGAGCAGGCCAACGATGCCAGCCTGGCCCAGGCCGCTGTCAAGGTGCAGGCTTTGGGCGGCAGCGTAGCACTGGTGCTCAAAAAGCTGGCAGAATAACAAGAAAGGGGATAAAACCGTGATCAAGGTAAAAGTTCCCGCAACCAGCGCCAATGTGGGCGCCGGGTTCGATTCGCTGGGTCTGGCAGTTTCGCTATATAATGTGTTTACCTTTGAGGAAGCACCCAAGCTGGAGATCGTTTCTATGGACGGCACGCTGATCCCCACCGGCCCCTCAAACCTTGTATACCGCAGCGCCAAGGCCGTATTTGACCAGCTGGATATCCCCATGCCGGGCCTGCGCATCACGCAGCAGAACGCCATTCCCATGGCGCGCGGCCTGGGCTCCAGCTCCAGCTGCATCGTGGCGGGCATTCTAGGGGCAAATGCCATGCTGGGCAATAAGCTCACTCCGCGCCAGATGCTCACCATGGCTACCGGCATCGAGGGCCACCCCGATAATGTGGCCCCGGCCATGCTGGGCGGCTTTGTGACCAGCGTGTTTGACGAGGGCCAGGTATACAGCGTAAAAAAGAAGATCGACACCAGCCTGGTGTTTGCGGCGTTTATCCCGAATTTTAAGCTGCTCACCGAAAAGGCGCGCGCGGCATTGCCCCAGAATGTTTCGCATAAGGATGCCGTGTATAACCTTTCGCGTGCGGCACTGGCAACCGCTGCTTTTTGCGATGGCGATTACGAGCTGCTGGGCGTGGCTACCAAAGATAAGCTGCATCAGCAATACCGTCTGCCGCTGATCCCCGGCGGCGATGAGATCTTTGCCATGGCAAACGATCTGGGCGCGTATGCAACTTATATTTCCGGCGCAGGCCCCACCATCATGGCGGTGGTGAACAAAGAGGATGAGCTCTTCTTTGAGCGCGCCGAGGCCGCCATGCAGGATGATGAAAAAATGCGTGCCTTTGCGCTGCACCGCCTGCTGGCCGATAATGTGGGCGCTGTGGTGGAATGAGCGGCGCGGGTAAAAATGTTTTCTAAATTGTTTGGAGGATAAAAACTATGGGCTTGATCGTACAGAAGTTCGGCGGCACATCCGTTCGGGATCGTGACCGCATCTTCAATGTGGCCCGCATTGTGGCCAATACCCGCAACGCAGGCAATGATGTTGTTGTGGTGGTAAGCGCGCAGGGCGATACTACCGACGACCTCATTCAGAAAGCCGCTGAGATCACAAACGACCCCAGCGAGCGTGAAATGGATATGCTGCTGAACAGCGGCGAAATGATCTCGATCTCTCTGCTGGCTATGGCACTTATGGAGATCGGCGTTCCCGCCGTGAGCCTTACCGGCTGGCAGGCAGGCTTTCAAACCGACCGCGCTTATTCCAAGGCACGCATCAAGCGCCTGGAGTGCGAGCGTATCGAAAGCGAGCTGGCCCGCAACCGCGTGGTGGTCGTGGCAGGCTTCCAGGGCTTGAATAAGCTTGAAGACCTTACCACTCTGGGCCGCGGCGGAAGCGACACCAGTGCTGTGGCCATTGCGGCTGCGCTGCATGCTGACCGCTGCCAGATCTTTACCGATGTAGAGGGCGTTTACACCGCCGACCCCCGCAAGGTGCCCAATGCAAAAAAACTGCAGGAGATCACCTTTGATGAAATGCTCGAGCTGGCAAGCCTGGGCGCACAGGTGCTGAATAACCGCAGCGTAGAGCTGGCTAAGAAATATAATGTGGAACTGGAAGTGCTGTCCAGCCTGAACCCTGTTCCCGGTACGATCGTAAAGGAGGCTACGAAAGCTATGGAAGGTATGTTGATCAAGGGCGTTGCAAAAGACGAGGATGTTGCTGTTGTTACTCTGCTGGGGGTTCCCGATGTGCCCGGCACTTCGTTTAAGGTGTTCAGCCTGCTGGCACAGAAAAAGATCAATGTGGATATCATTCTGCAGTCTACCGGCCGCGATGGCAATAAAGACCTGAGCTTTACCGTGCCCCAGAGCGAGGCCGAAAACGCCCGCAAGCTGCTGGAAGAAAATGCCTCCCGCTTTGGCGGCGGCGAGCTGCACATCAAAACCGGCGTAGCCAAGGTATCTATCGTGGGTGCCGGTATGCAGAGCCACTTCGGCGTTGCAGCCAAGATGTTTGAGGCCCTTTCTGAAAACCAGATCAACATTCAGATGATCTCTACCAGCGAGATCAAGATCAGCGTAATCATCGATCAAAAGGATGCCGACCGTGCTGTGGCTGCTATCCACGCCGCCTTTATCCACTGATAACCGCTTGCTTTCTGCGCCCGCCAAGGCTTTTTGAGCCGGCGGGCGCTTTTTGTGCTTTTTCGGCAAACTTTTCTGGTTTACAGAAAGCATGAAACTGCGTATAATAGAAAATGGTTTTTGTTGGCAGAGGCTCGGGGGTTATCTGCAAAATAAAGAAATAGCCTGCTATTTGGGCTTTTCCGGTATATCCCAGTCAGCTGCCGTAAGAAAGGAGAATTTTATGGCCAAAATGTCCCGCAGTGCTGCCCGCGCAAAAAGGCGTCGGCGTATCTGGCGCAACCGCATTCTGTTCGCGCTGGTCATTCTGGGGGTTCTGGCCGGAATTTTCTATGGCGCCTGGCGCCTGGCAGGGCTGTATCAAAAAACGCATCTGCCCAAGCAGAGCCTGCAGGCAATACAGCAAAGCGGCCTGGAAAGCGACGAAGGCAGCGAAGGTGCGCAGGGGCTGCCGGATACCAGCGCTGTTTCTGTGCAGCAGGATTGGCGGCTGGTGCTGGTAAACGCCAATGTAAAGCTGCCTGATGATTACGAGGTCGAAACCGAAACAGCCGATGATTCCACGGGCAAGGCCCTGCAGACCGAGGCCGCCGAAGCTTACCGCAAAATGGCACAGGCGGCAGCGGCCGATGGTGCTTCCCTGATGCTCTGCTCGGGCTACCGCAGCGTGGAGTATCAGCAGGGGCTGTACGATAAAAAAGTAGAGCAGTGCCTTTCCGACGGCCTTTCGCAGGAGGAGGCCGAGGCAAAGGCGGCCACCATCGTAGCGCCCCCGGGGCATTCTGAGCATAACACGGGCCTGGCAGCGGATATCGTAACGCCCGACCACCAAATGCTGGATACCGCCTTTGAGGAAACCGAGGCTTTTGCCTGGCTCAGCCAGCACGCGGCAGAATATGGCTTTATCCTGCGCTATCCCAAGGATAAAACAGCGATCACGGGCATTATCTATGAGCCTTGGCATTACCGCTATGTGGGGCCGGAAAACGCCGCCGCCATTGAGCAGAGCGGCTGCCTTGAGGAGTATCTCGCAAGGCTTGCCATTGCCGATTTTAATAACGATCAAAGCGCACAGTGATGTGCCTAAAAATATAAAATAAACCGAAGGGTGCATCGAAAAGCAAAAACCAAACGGTATTTTCCGCTTTTTTAGTGCACTGCAAGCAGGGAGGAAAACCATTGGAGCGTAAACAGATAGGAAGCGGCGCGTATATCACCGTGCTGGATTCAGAAAAATTCAACCGTTGCCGCATTACTTTGCATTTTCAGTTTCCGGCCGACCGCAGCGAGGCTACCGCAGCCGCCGTGCTGCCGCTGGTGCTGGAGCGCGGCTATGCCGGCTGCCCGGATATGACCGAGCTTTCCCGACGCCTGGCACGGCTTTACGGGGCTGACCTTGCTGTGGATAACGCCGTAAACGGCGGCAACCGCATTCTCACGGCAGAGATCGTGGGCATCCGCGATAAGTTCGCGCTGGAAGGGGAAAACCTCACGCAGGAATACCTGAACATCGTGCTGGGCGTAGCGTTTGACCCTTACCTGGTGAACGGCGTATTTGACCCCGAGGCCGTGCAAATCGAAAAGGCAACCCTGGCCCAGCGCCTGGAGGCCGAGATCAACGATAAGCGCGGTTACTGTGTGCGCCAGGCGCGCCGCAAATTCTACGGCAGCAGCAAGGCAGGCATCGAGCGCGACGGCTATTTAGAAGAGCTGCCCAGCCTGGATGCCGCCAAGCTGAAAGAAGTGTATGATCATATCCTGCGCACGGCCACTGTGGATGTAATGGTGCAGGGCGCGGATGCAGACCTGGTAGAAAAAGCGGTTCTGCAGCGCCTTTCAGCCATCGACCGCGCGCCTGCCGCGCTGGAGTCCGCCACGCTCATGCCCCGGCAGGAGTGTGTGCACTATACTGAGACCTTTGCAGATCTGGTGCAGGCCAAGCTCTGCATGCTGTTTGCGGCAGGGGAGACCCTGAACGGCGAAAAGCTGGAGGTCAGCCGCCTGGCTATGGCACTGTTCGGCGGCAGCGTGACCAGCCGCCTGTTTTTGAATGTGCGCGAAAAGCAAAGCCTTTGTTATTACTGCGGCAGCTCGGCCGGCGTGATGGGCGGCGTAATGATGGTAGACAGCGGCGTGGAGCCCAAGAATGCCGAAAAGGCTGAAAAGGCCATTCTGCATGAGCTGGAGCAGCTGCTGCACGGCCCTATCACCGATGAAGAGCTGGAAGACTGCCGCCGCGGCATTCTTTCCGGTATGGACGGTGTAGAGGATACGCTTTCCGGTGTAGAAAACTGGTACTATATGCAGATCTGCCGCGGGGAGGCGCTGTGCAGCCCTGCTGAATCCCGCCGCCGCCTGCAGGCTGTTACCAAAGAGCAGGTGCGCCAGGTGCTGGCAGGCTACAGCCTGTCGGTAAGCTATCTCGTTACGGCAAAGGAGGAAGCACAGTGAAAACCAATCAAATGGCCGCGCAGGCCGCGGAATATGAGATTATCACCCTGCCCAGCGGCTTGACCGTACAGGTGCGCCCCATGCCGGGCTACAGCTCGGTGCATGCCGTATATGGCACCGATTTCGGCTCAATCGACCGCTTTTTCACCGTGGACGGAAAAAAGGTAGAGGTGCCCGAAGGCACAGCACACTTTTTGGAGCACAAAATGTTTGAAAGCGATGAGGGAGATGCCTTCTCGCTGTATGCAAAAACAGGTGCACAGGCAAACGCCTTTACAAGCTTTGAAAAAACCTGCTATATCTTTACGGCCACCTCGAACATCGATGCAAGCTTGGATGTGCTGCTGGGCATGGTAGGCAAGCCGTATTTTACCGAGCAGACCATTGCCAAAGAGCAGGGCATCATCGGGCAGGAGATCAAAATGTACGATGATAACCCCGATTGGCGTATGCTTACCGAAAGCATGCGCTGCCTGTACAGTGCCCACCCCATTCGCGCGGATATCGCGGGCACGGTAGAAAGCATTGCCCAGATTACGCCCGAAATGCTGTACGACTGCTGCAAGGCATTTTACCGCCCGGGCAACATGGTGCTTTCGGTGGCCGGTAATGTGACCAAAGAGCAGGTTCTGGCAGCCTGCACCCGCGCCGGGTTGGACAAGCCTGCCGAAAGCCACAAGGTAGAGCGTATCATGCCTGCCGACTGCGAGAGCGTTTTCAAAAAATCGGCCACGCTGTATATGCCGGTGGCCAAGCCCTGCTTTGCGCTGGCCTATAAAGAAAAGCCGGTGGCCTATGGCGATACCCGTACGGCAATCCTGCACGATATGATCGGTGATCTGATCTGCGGCGGTATGACCCCGCTGTATCGCCGCCTGTACGACAGCGGCCTTGTAAATCCCGAGTTTGACGGCGACTTTATGTCTGTGCGCGGGGCAGGATGCTTTATGTTCAGCGGCGAAAGCACCGAACCCGAAAAGGTAGAGCAGATAATCTGGGACGAGATCGAGCGCCTGCGCCGCGAGGGTGTGGACGAAGAGACCTTTACCCTGTGCAAAAATCAGTCTTACGGCAGCCTGATCACAGATCTTGGCAATGTAGAGGATACCGCCAGTGCCATGAATGCCGCCTTTATGAAGGGCCGTACCCTGGCTGATGAGATCACCGCACTGGCCAGCCTGACCAAGCAGGATGCCGATGAGGCACTGCAGACCATGCTGCTGCGTGAAAACTGCGCCGTGGTGCATATCTACCCGGGCGAGGGCTGATAAAAGAGGAATAAAAAATGGTAAATCTGGTACAATTTCCGGCTCTGGGGCTGAGCCTGCATATCAACAGGGTGGCAATTTCCATCGCGGGCTTTAATATTTACTGGTATGGCGTTATCTTGGCGGCAGGCCTTATGGGCGGGCTGCTGTTCGCATTCCGCTATGGCTCCGATTTTGGCATCGATACCGACCGTATGGTAGATGTTGTGGTGATCGGCACGGTCATGGCCATCGTATGCGCCCGCATTTATTATGTGACTATGGCACCGTTTGAATACGGCAGCCTGTGGGAAATGATCGATCTGCGAAACGGCGGCATTGCCATTTACGGCGCACTGATCGGCGCGTTCGTGTTCGGCGGCATTGCCTGCAAGTGGCGCAGGATCCCATTTCTGCAAATGTTCGATCTGGTGGCCATGGGCTTTTTGATTGGTCAGGGCATTGGCCGCTGGGGAAATTTCGTGAATCAAGAGGCCTTTGGCTGCAACACTACGCTGCCCTGGGGCATGTACAGCGAGGCGACCAACAGCTACCTGGCAGCTAATGCGGCCACGCTGGCAGCGCAGGGCGTTACGGTAGACCCCACCATGCCGGTGCACCCCACCTTTTTGTATGAGAGCATCTGGTGCTTTGCGGGCTTTTTGCTGCTGTTCCGCTTTATGAAAAAGCGTTGTTTCCACGGCGAGGTGTTCCTGCTGTATGCAATCTGGTACGGCTGCGGCCGCTTCTGGATCGAGGGCCTGCGCACCGATTCGCTCATGCTTTCGGCTGTGCTCAATCTGCGCGCCAGCCAGCTGGTGGCAGCGGTAAGCGTGATCGCCGCGCTGGCGCTGGAGGTGCACTTTCGCCGCATTTACCAAAAGGCGCCCATGTCGGTAAGCTTGGCAGTGGCCGATTTAAAGGCCTACGCCAAGGCATTCCCCGATGGCCCGTGCGTAAAGGCTCTACCCATTTCAGCCAGCCATGCCGAATTTGTGCGCGAAACCAAGGCGTGGAACCAGGAAATCAAAGAAAAAGCAGAAAACGCAGGCGGGCAGGCTGAGTAAAAAGGCCGGCAGGGGCTTTGCGTTTTTATAGAGGTTTTCGTAAAAAAGAGAGGAAAGTATTATGGCAATTCGTATTGAGGGCAAGCAGTTGGCTGCCCAGGTGAAAGCCCGTGTGGCCGAGGGTGTAGAAAAACTCAAGCAGCAGGGAACCGAGCCTTGCCTGGCCGTGATCCTGGTGGGCGAAGACCCTGCCAGCCAGGTGTATGTAAAGGGCAAGGTGAAAGACTGCGCCGAGTGCGGCATTCGCTCGCTTGAGCTGCGCATGCCTGCCG
>CAVGKH010000061.1:10232-11504 GCA_963629755.1 Gemmiger sp. | reverse complement strand
AGCTCGGGCAGGTCGCGCAGGCTGTACTTCCAGTTGTCAGGGTCCTGCGCAGCATCGATCAAGGCCTGCTTGATATGCGCAGGCGTTTCAAAGTCCGGCGTGCCAATCGAAAAATTATAGATCTTTTTTCCCTGTGCCAAAAGCTCGTTTTTACGGTCGTTCAGTGAAGAAAAGATCTCATCGCCAAAAAGATCCAGTCTTTTAGAAAATTCCATATTTTTCAGCTCCTTTGGTGAAAAACTTTTCTGCCGCCCCTCTTTTTGACAGAAAAGTACAATGAATAAATTTATTATAGCATGATAAAAGATAAAAATCTATCACCAAAGGCATGAATACAATTTAATGTTCACTTTGCTCTGGCACAAAAATATAGCCGTCGTGAGCGGTATGGATATACCCGGATGCTTCAGGACCAAGCTTTTTGCGCAGGTTAGAAACGGTGTTGGCTACGACCTTGGGGGTATCAGCGCTTTGGCTGCCCCAAACAGCGCGTAAAAGCTCTTCTTTAGAAAGTACGGCCCCTATATTCTGCGAAAAAAATAAAAGCAGAGAAAATTCGGTTTTTGTAAGAAAAAGTGAACGGCCGCGGCATAAAACCTGCTGAGTGCTGCCATCAATGGTAAGTGCGCCGCAGCAAATGCAAGAGCGTGAGGTAAGAAAAAAGCTTTCGGCGCAGATATGCTCACGCTTTAAAATTTGCAGCAGCCGCTGCTCAAGCTCTGGGGCAGATTGCTTTGCTCGAATAATGATCATGCACAGCCAGCTTCTTTTTCTAGTGTGCGGATCAGGTTGACCATTTCAATGGCCCCAGATGCGCACTCGCTGCCCTTGTTGCCCGCCTTGCTGCCTGCCCGCTCAATGGCCTGCTCAATATTTTCGGTGGTCAGCACGCCAAACAGAACCGGAATGCCGCTTTGGAGCGAAACCGTGGCAATGCCTTTGGAAACCTCGCTGCACACATAGTCATAGTGGCTGGTGGAACCGCGGATCACGGCGCCCAGGCAGATCACGGCATCGTAGCGGCCGCTCTGGGCCATTTTAGAAGCAATGAGCGGAATTTCAAAAGCGCCCGGCACCCAGGCAACCTGAATATCCTCTTCGCGTACATCGTGGCGTAAAAGCGTATCCACCGCGCCGCTCAGCAGCTTGGAGGTAATAAATTCGTTGAATCGTGCGGCCACAATGCCGACTTTGATTTGGCCCGAAACAAGCTTGCCTTCAAAAGTTTTCATTTTAGAATTCCTTTCTTGATCAAAATCAGTAATGAAGAAT
>CAVGKH010000061.1:0-10222 GCA_963629755.1 Gemmiger sp. | reverse complement strand
ATGCGGGTCTGCTTGGTCTTTAAGTAAAATAAATCGTGTGCATTGGCTTCCATTTGAATCGGCACCCGCTCGCGGATGGTCATGCCAAATTCCGAAAGCTGGTATAGTTTATCGGGGTTATTGGTCAAAAGGCGCAGACTCTTGACTCCGAGCTCACGCAAGATCTGTGCGCCCAAAAAGTATTCGCGCTCATCCCCGTGAAAGCCGAGTGCCAGATTCGCCTGCAGGGTATCCATGCCTTGCTCTTGCAGCGCATAGGCTTTGAGCTTGTTGATCAGCCCAATGCCGCGCCCCTCCTGCCGCATATACAAAAGGATGCCGCGGCCTTCGCTTTCGATCTGCTTCATGGCGGCGGCCAGCTGCTGCCCGCAGTCACAGCGCAAGGAGCCGAAGGTATCTCCGGTCAGGCACTCGGAGTGGACGCGGCACAGCACATTTTCGCCATCGCCGATTTTGCCTTTGACCAGCGCTACATGATGCTCACCGTTCAAGCGACTCACGAAACCATAGGCCATAAAGTCGCCGTATTTGGTGGGCAGGTGTACGCAGGCTTCCTGATCGACCAGCTTTTCGCGGCACTTGCGGTATGCCTGCAGATCTTGAATAGTAATAAACTTTAAGCTGTATTCCTCTGCCAGCTTGGCCAGCTCCGGTGTGCGCATCATTGTGCCATCCTCGCGCATGATCTCGCAGCACAGGCCGCACTCTTTCAACCCGGCCAGGCGGCACAGGTCAACGGTAGCTTCGGTGTGGCCGGCGCGTTCTAAAACGCCGTTTCTTTTTGCCAGCAGCGGGAACATATGCCCCGGGCGGCGGAAGTCGGCGGCAGCGGCGTTTTCGTCCACGCAGGCTATGGCCGTGACCGAGCGCTCCGCAGCGGAAATGCCGGTCGAAGTGGAAGCATGGTCGATGGAAACGGTAAAAGCGGTTTCGTGATTGTCGGTATTATTCTGTACCATCTGGGGGAATTGCAGCTTTTTTACATACTTTTCAGCCATGGGCATACAGATCAGCCCCTTGCCGTGGGTCGCCATAAAGTTGATGTTTTCGGTGGTGGCAAACTGCGCAGCGCAAATAAAATCGCCCTCGTTTTCGCGGTCGGGGTCATCGGTAACCAGAATGATTTTACCCTGGCGCAGGTCTTCGAGTGCTTCGTCTACTGTATTGAAATGCATAAGATCTTTCCTTTCTGCAAGTTGGGGCTAGAACCCGGCCTGCAATAAAAATTCGCGGGTGATGCCGCTTTTCTCAGGTGTTTTGGCGGGAGCAAGCAATTTTTCCAGGTATTTTGCCAGAACATCGGTTTCAAGATTCACCCAATCGCCTTTTTTTCGGCTGGCCAAATTGGTGTGGGCGGCGGTATGCGGAATGGTAGAAACCGAAAAATATTCTGGGCCGACCTTGGCCACCGTCAGGCTGATGCCGTCCAGCGTGACGGAGCCTTTTTCTACAATGTAGCGCATGAGCTCTGGCTTTGTGTGTAGCGTGAACCAAAGCGCATTGTCGTCGCAGCGAATCTCGGCAATTTGTGCGGTGTCGTCTACATGGCCCGACACGATGTGCCCGCCGAAGCGCCCGTTTGCGGGCATGGCGCGCTCCAGATTGACCGGGCACCCCGGCGTAAGCTGCCCCAGTGAAGAACGGTTCAAAGTTTCGTGCATCACATCAGCCGAAAAGCCGCTGCCCGAAAGCTGCGTGACCGTAAGGCAAATGCCGTTCACGGCGATGCTGTCGCCAAGCTGTGTACCCTCTAAAGCGGTTTGGGCAGCAATGGTTAGAACTGCAGAGTGTACACCTTTTGTGATCTTTTGCAGCGTGCCAATCTCCTCAATGATTCCGGTGAACAGGGTAGACCACCTCGCCTTCCAGCAGAAAATCTTCTCCAAGAGAAATCAGATTGATATTTTTGACGGTAAAAGCATCGTCAGGGCAAGGCACGCCCTGCCCCTCAATGGGTGTTTTGGCATTTTGCCCGCCCAGCAGTTTAGGCGCAATATACGCCTGTACTTTTTGCACGATGCCGCTTTGCAGCGCGGCCCAGTGCAGCGTGCCGCCGCCCTCCAAAAAAATGCTGTCGATGCCTTTTTGCCCGAGCAGTTCCATCAGGGCGGCCAGGTCAATGCGGCCGTTTTGCTCCGGCACATAGAGGATTTCGCACCCAGCGGCCCGATAGGGCGCTTGCCGCGCCGGCTCGCGGCAGCAGGTGGCCAAAATCGTGGGAAATTGCTTAGCGGTTTTTACCAGCCTGCTATCGGGCGGTGTGCGCAGGCGGGTATCGCACACAATGCGCACCGGGCTTTTGGCCCCGGGCAGGCGGCAGGTCAAGAGGGGATCGTCAGCCAGCACCGTGCCCACGCCCACCATGATTCCTGTATAGCGGGCGCGCTGCGTTTGCACAAACTGCCGTGCGGTTTCGCCCGTGATCCATTGGGATTTTCCGGTGTAGGCGGCAATTTTTCCGTCCAGAGTCATGGCATATTTCATCACCACAAATGGGTGCTTTGTTTGAATATAGTGGAAAAAGACTTCGTTCAGCTTTTGGCATTCTGCCTGCAAAACGCCCTCGGTCACTTCCACGCCGTTTGCGCGCAGAGCGGCAATGCCTTTTCCGGCTACGAGCGGATTCGGGTCGCCGGAACCGACCACCACGCGGCGAATGCCTGCCTGTAAAACCGCTTCGGTGCAGGGTGGTTGCTTGCCGTGGTGGCAGCAGGGTTCCAGCGTGACATACAGGGTAGCGCCGCGCGGATCAGCGATGCAGTTTGCGAGCGCATGGCGCTCGGCGTGGGGGCCGCCATATTTCTGGTGCCATCCCTCGCCGATGACCTGCCCGTTTTTTACGATCACTGCCCCGACCATGGGATTGGGCGCTACCCAGCCGCAGCCCTTTTGCGCCAGATGCAAAGCCCGGCGCATAAAATCTGTATCGTTCATAAAAACCTCACAAAATAAAGAACCCTGAACCGTTTCAGACACAGTTCAGGGTAAAAATCACACAAAAATTAGATTTTTTGCACCTTAAAAAGAAAGCTCTGAAATGAAAAAATCATTCCAGAGCATCGTTTTATAGGCGCAAAAGTAAGCACTTGTGCGCGTAAAATCGTCTTCTTTCATCCAGACTATACTGTCGGCTTCGGAATCACACCGAATCATGCCTTGCGGCTCGTGGGCTTTACCACCGGTAGGGAATCACACCCTGCCCTGAAGAACTTTCTATTCACTTTACGCGCTGATTGTAGCACATTGCGGGGGCGATTGCAAGCAAAATGATAAAACCGGGACAAAACCGGGACGAAGCTTAGGCTGACGGGTAAAAATTTTGCAGCATTGCCTCAATCCTGCACTGTAGAGGTGCGGCCAATGCCTACGCAGGCGGCAGTCAGCTTTTTCCAGCTGTTGCAGCCGAACACGCCGTCCACCGTGGGGGCAGAGATGCGGCTGTCAAACTGTGCAAGCACCGTAAGCCAGAACTGCAGCTGCTCTACGGGCACGCCTGTGGAACCCTCGCGTAGCGTGGTGCCGCCCCAGCTGCCGCCGGTCACGGTGTTATCGCTCACTTCGCCCTCGCTGGTAAGCTCTGCCAGCTTCTTTACGCTGGCGTAGATACAGCTGATCTTATACCAGGTGGCACGCCCTACCACACCATCGGCCGTTAAGTTGAACTGCCGCTGAAAATTCTTTACGGTCTGCTCCATGGCACTGCCGAACACACCGTCTACCGCCAGCGTGCCGAAGCTGGGGTAATCCTTGGTGATGCGGTTCAGCTGCCGCTGTAAGATCGAAACATTCGTGCCTGAATCGCCCACCCGCAGGCTGCTGCCAGGGTAGCTCTGCTGCACGGCGGCAATGTTGCTGCTGCGCCTGATCGAAATATCCGAGCCGTAATAGTAGCGCAAAATCTGCAAAGGGGTGTAGCCCTGGTTGGCAAGTGTAACGGTGCCCCACTGCTTCATGCCGGGGCAGCTCACGGTTTTACCGTCACAGTATTCGGTGTAATAAGGCTCTGCGCCGCTGCCCTTTTGCACCCAGGTGTTGAAGATCTCGCCGGTCAGGCGCTCCATCACCTCAAAGATCGTGCGCTTATACAAAAAGTACTGGTCGTAGCTGGTGGAGTTGGTGATGTCGAAATCATAGCCCTTACTGCGGTACCACTCGGTATAAATACGGTTTAAAGCCAGGCTGATCTGTGCGTGGATATTGGCCCGCAGTGCATCCTCGGGCCAGGTGGGGTAAACCTCGCTGCTGGCTACATTGGCGATATAATGTCGAAAGCTCACGGTTACATTCTGAGCTGAGGCTGCCGGGCGGCCAAGGTGCACCGTGATATTTTCAGGGATCACCACCTGCCGCAGAATGGAAGGCTCTACGCAATCAGATGAATCGGGCGCAGGGCCGCTGCCGCCGCTTCCTTCAAACAAAGGCGAGCGCGGGGCCGTGGGCTCCAGGGCATTTTCGCTGCTGCCGGGCAGCATTTCCAGCTGGGCAAGCGTAGTCTGCCCGTCAAAGATCTGAATATCCGTAAGATCCAGCCCCAGCCAGCCGGGCTTTGAAGCCTGCAGGCTGCACAGCGCAAAGGGGCGGGTAGTGCTTTGCTCGTCCAGCGAATAAGATTTATCCGGCGCCTCGATCGAAAGGTAGGGTGCGTTTCCGTTTGCATCGGTAGTAAAGCTTTTAGAAAAATTCTGCCCTGTTACTGTAACATCCACAAAGCCGAGGGGCGCAGCCAGTCGGCTGGTAAAGCTTTGTACACGCAAAATGCCGCTGCTCATGGCGATTGTCTCCTTTCATTGTCGGCTGCAAAGCTGCCGTTTTGCCAGCCTATGCAAGCAGCAAAAAAGATGTGCCGAAATACAAAAAGGCCCCGGCAGCCTGCTGAAAAGCAGCTGCCGGGGCAGAGATAATTTAAGGAATACCGTAAAATTATTTAAAATTTTCGCTGGCATAGCGCAGCAGCTCCTCACGACAATCGGGGTGGGCGATGCTGGCCATGGCCTGCGCGCGCTCGCGCAGCGAAAGGCCGCTCAGGCACACAACACCGTATTCGGTGGCCACATACTGGATCATCGTGCGCGGGGCCGAAACCGTGCTGCCGCCGGGGATAAAGGGCACAATGTTCGATTTCAGTGTGCCGTCCTTTTTGGTGTGCACGCTGTTCAGGCAGATAAAGCCTTTGCCGCCTTCGCTGCGGTAAGCGCCCTCCAAAAAGTCCAGCTGGCCGCCAATGCCGGAAAGCTGGCGTGTACCGGCGCTTTCGGCATTTTCCTGGCCCATCAGGTCCAGCTCCACGCCGCCGTTGATGCTGATAAAGTTCGGAATGCTGCCCATACGCTCGGGTGAATGGATATAATCCAGATCGCCCGGGTGGAAGATCTCAGACTCGGCATCCAGCCAGTCATACAAAGCCTGGCTGCCCATAGCCAGGTTCCAGGCGCTGCGCCCCTGGTCAATGGGCTTGCGGGCATTTGTCAGCTTGCCGGCCTTATACAGTTCTAAAAAGGCATCGCTGATGGTGCCGGTATGGCAGCCGAGGTCTTTTAAATCGCTCTCGGCGAGCATACGGGCTACGGTGTAGGGCACGCCGCCCACTCCCAGCGAAAGGCATGCTCCGTTCGGGATCTCTTTTACCACCAGCTCAGCAATGCGCTTGTCTACTTCGCTCGGCTCGCGGTACGAGCGCAGCGGCAGCGGCTCATGCACGCCCTCCACTACATAATCGGCCTCAGAAAGATGCACGCGGTGCGAACCATCCACACCCTGCAGTCGGGGTAGGCGCTCGTTGATCTCAAAGATCACGGTGCGGGCTGCCTTATAAATGGTGTGCCAGGCATAGTTTGAAATGCCAAGGCCGCAGTAACCGGCTTCATCGGGCAGCGATACCGGCACAAAGGCAACATCCGTGCGGATCATGCCCCGGCGGTACAAAATGGGCAGCGAACGCAGAATGGTGGGCATAAAGCTCACAAGGCCGCGGCTCTGCAGCTTGCGCTCATAGTCGCCGATATGCCAGCTGTAATAGTGAAAAGCCGACTGTTCGGGATCGCACTCCACGACCTCGATGCGGGGGCGAATCACCAGACCGCCGCGGATCTTTACATCGTGCAGCTCTTCCTTGCGTGCAGCCAGGGCCTTATCCATCAGTTCGGGAAAGCCCGCGCCGAAGCCGTAATCAACCCAGTCGCCGGGATGCACAGCCTTGGCGGCCTGCTCGGGGGTAACAAATTTCTGTTTGAATTCACTCAGCATGGTTCTGCACCTCTACATAGTATAAAAAGGCGCATACCGCCGAAAAAGCGGCAGTATGCGCAGGAAAGTCATAAATTAGTAGGCAACGCCCCAAACCACCATGGTTTTGGCGGGTTTGCCGCAGCAGGGGCACACATCACTCAAATGTTCCTGGGCAAAGGGCATGCAGCGGCTGCTCAGGCCGGCCTGCTCTTTCATGGCCAGCTCGCAGTCCAGCTCACCGCACCACATGGTCTTGATAAAGCCGCTCTTGGTGGCGGCGATCTCTTTTACCTCGTCCATGGTCGTGGCGGCATAGGTGCGGGCTTCGCGGTTGGCCAAGGCCTGGTCATACAGGTTCTTGGCAAGAGCCTCCAGCAGCTCGGGGATCTTGGTCTCCAGCTCGTCCAGGCTGCAAATGGTCTTTTCGCGATTGTCGCGGCGCACCAGCACGCACTGGTTCTGCTCCATATCCTTGGGGCCGATCTCCAAGCGCAGAGGCACGCCCTTCATCTCCCACTGGCTGAACTTCCAGCCGGGGCTGTTATCGCTGTTATCCAGCTTTACGCGGGCAAAAGTGCTTACACGCTGTGCCAGTTCGGCAGCCTTTTCGCTCACGCCGGGCTTATGCGCGGCAATAGGCACGATCACTACCTGGTAGGGGGCAATGGCGGGCGGCAGGATCAAGCCGTTGTCATCGCCGTGGGTCATGATCACAGCGCCGATCATACGGGTGGTCATGCCCCAGCTGGTCTGGAACGGATACTGCAGCTTGTTGTCGCGGCCCTGGAAGGTAACATCATAGGCGCGGCTGAATTTATCGCCAAAGTAGTGGCTGGTGCCGCACTGCAGGCTCTTGCCGTCCTTCATCATGCCTTCGATGGTGTAGGTGGCCTCTGCACCGGCAAATTTTTCCTTGTCGGTCTTGCGGCCGCGGATTACGGGGATGCACAGGCTCTTTTCGGCAAAGTCGGCATAGCAGTTCAGCTGCTGCTCGGTCTCGGCACGGGCCTCATCGGCAGTTTCATGAATGGTATGGCCCTCCTGCCACCAGAACTCGCGGCTGCGCAGGAAGGGGCGGGTGGTCTTTTCCCAGCGAACAACGCTGCACCACTGGTTATACTTCATAGGTAGCTCGCGGTAGCTGTGCAGCACATGGGCCCAGTGATCGCAGAACATGGTCTCGCTTGTGGGGCGCACGGCCAGGCGCTCTTCCAGCGGCTCGCTGCCGCCCATGGTCACCCAGGCCACCTCGGGGGCAAAGCCGTTTACCAGCTCGCCCTCTTTTTTCAGCAGGCTCTCGGGGATCAGCACGGGCATGGCCACATTTTCATGGCCGGTGCGCTTGAACTCGGTGTCCAGAATATGCTGCATATTCTCCCAAATGGCCTGGCCGTAGGGCCGCATGATCATAAAGCCCTTTACGCTGGCATAGTCCACCATTTCTGCTTTCAGGCAGATATCGGTGTACCACTGGGCAAAGTTTTCTTCCTGGCTGGTGATAGCCTGCACCAGCTTTTTGTTGTCTTGGCTCATGTTTACTCCTGTTCTCTTATTGCGGCCTGCCCCAAAAGGCCGCAATCAAAAAAATAAAACCGATGCCTTGGGGCACGGTATAAATAAAAATTCCCTGCGCGGCGGGCTGCCTGCTTACAGATGCTGCGCAGGGAAATCAAAGGCTTCGTTTGGCTTGCAAAACGGGCAGAGATCAGGTGTGATCTTCTACATACGATACCACATTGCCCACAGTACGAAGCTTTTCTACATCTTCATCGGGGATCTCGATATCAAATTCATCCTCAAGGGTCATCACCATGTCCAAAACGGTCAGGCTGTCGGCCTCCAGATCGTCGATGATGTCGCTTTCCGGGGTGATCGTGTCGGCGGGAATATCCAGCTGCTCAGCCAGTAGATCGCGGATTCGTTCAAAAATTTGAGTATCCATCGTTCATTGCTCCTTAGAAATCAAGTTTACTATAAATTATATAGCCCATCTGGGGGCTTCTGTCAACACCCTAATGCAAAGTTTTGCGCTTTTTTGCAAGGGGCTTTTAAACAAGCTTCAAAACAAGCAGCCGAACACGAAGATTTTTCTTGTACAATGCAGGCAGTGCCGATATAATATATAAGGTAAAAAGTTAGGCTATTGATAGAGAGGGGGAAAACCATGGAACTGGTTTTTACCAAAATGCAGGGCTGTGCCAACGATTATATTTATCTTGACTGCCTGCATACAGGCCTGCCCGAAAAAATTGCCGAATGGGCAAAAACACTTTCCAGGCGGCATTTTTCGGTGGGGGCAGACGGTATTATCTGCATTTGCCCGCCCCAAACGCCCACAGCACATGCCACCATGCGCATGTTCAACGCTGACGGCAGCGAGGGCAAAATGTGCGGCAACGGTGTGCGGTGCGTGGCACAGTGGCTGCGCGAGCATGTTCCGGCCTTGGCAAACGAGCCTGTGCTGCGGGTGGATACCTTGAGCGGGCTGAAAACACTGCATTATAAGGGCAACGGCTGCTGGCAGGTAGAAATGGGCCGTTACAGCACCGATGCTGCTGGGCTGCCTGCCGCCAATATGGGCGAGGGACCGCTGGTAAAGGTGCCGCTCACGGTGCAGGATCAAACCTACGAGGTCACCTGCATCAGCGTGGGCAATCCGCACTGCGTGGTGCATTGCGATGATGTGCCGGGGCTGGAAATTGAAAAGATCGGCCCGGCCTTTGAAAAGCACCCGAACTTCCCAGAGGGGGTAAACACCGAATTCGTACAGGTAACAGACCCTGCACACCTTATTATGCGCGTGTGGGAGCGCGGCAGCGGCGAGACCTACGCCTGCGGCACCGGCACCTGCGCCACCGTGGCCGCCATGGTGGAAGAGGGCATCTGCCAGTGCGAGACCGATGTGCAGGTGCAGCTTTTGGGCGGTGTGCTCACCATTCGCATTGGCACTGACGGCAGCGTGCTGATGACCGGCCCGGCCCAGACCGTGTATGAAGGCAAGGCTATTCTGCCGGATGAATAAGCTGTTACAGTGAAAAACGCTGTATGGAATAGCATGGGGAAACAATAGGAATAAAAATTATAAAAATAAAGAGGGGAATATTCTTATGAAGATCAATAAGCATTACGCCGAGCTGGCCGACAGTTATCTGTTCAGCACCGTGGCCCGCAAAGCGGCCGAATTCCAGAAAGCGCACCCTGACCGTGAGGTCATCAAGCTGAGCATCGGTGATGTGACCCTGCCGCTGGCAAAGTGCGTGATCGAAGCCATGCACAAGGCTGTGGACGAAATGGGCACCGCCGAGGGCTTTCACGGCTATGGCCCCGAGCAGGGCTACGACTTTTTAAAGGATGCCGTGCGCGATTACTACGCAGGCCATGGCGTAAATTTAAAGAGCAGCGAGATCTTTATCTCGGACGGCGCCAAGAGTGACTTGGCCAATGTGCTGGGCCTGTTTGACACCGATAATACCGTGCTGGTGCCCGACCCTGTTTATCCCACCTATGTGGACGATAATGTTTCAGACGGCCGTAAGGTGATCTATGCCAAGTGTGATGAGAGCAATAATTTCCTGCCCATGCCCGACCCCAATGTAAAGGCTGACATCATTTATATCTGCAGCCCCAGCAACCCCACGGGCGCCGTGTACACCCCTGAGCAGCTCAAGGTGTGGGTAGACCATGCCAACGCCACCGGTGCGGTGATCCTGTTTGATACCGCCTATGAGTGCTTTGTGAGTGAGCCCGGCCTGGCCCGCAGCATTTTTGAGGTAGAGGGTGCCCGCACCTGTGCCATCGAGATCTGCAGCTTTTCCAAGATCGCAGGCTTCACCGGCACCCGCTGCGGCTATACCGTTGTACCCGAAGAGCTCGAGCGTGACGGCCGCAGCCTGCATCAAATGTGGCTGCGCCGCCAGACCACCAAGTTCAACGGCGTGCCTTATATCGTGCAGCGCGGTGCTGCTGCCGTGTTTACCGAGAGCGGCATGGCAGAGAT
>CAVGKH010000060.1:0-11821 GCA_963629755.1 Gemmiger sp. | reverse complement strand
GCGCACGGCAGTAACGGCGCTGCTCAGCGGGCGGGTCTTGCTCCACGAGCAGTAGATCTTGCGCTTAAAGCGCTCGTCGGCAATGGGCACCAGCGCCAAGCCCTCGGCGCGGTATTCAGGTGCCTGGGGCACGATGGCCAGACCCATCTCCAGCGTGACGAACTGCTGCACCGAGTTGCACTCCTGCAGCTCAAACGAAAGCTGGGGCACATGGCCGCTCTCTTTATAGATCTTTTCCAGCTGGCGGCGGATCGTGGAGCCCTTTGCCATCATGATCAGCTTTTCTTCGGCAAAGTCTTCAAACTGCACCGAGCTGCGGTGTGCCAGCGCATGGCCGGAGGGCACCGCCAAAAACAGATCCTGCACCATTACGGGCACGCTCTCTAAGGCGGAATCAAGCTCGGGGCAGAAGGCCAGATTGATCACGCCGTCTTTCAGCTGCTGCATAAGGTTGGGGCCCAGGTCCTGCACAAAGTCAAACAGAATGGGGCTGTGCGGGTTTTCCTGGTAAAAGCATTTGACCATTTGGGGAATGAACGAAGAGGAGATGCTGTGCAGGTAGCCCAGCGAAACGCGCTCTTCGGTAGAATCCAGTGCCGCATGAAAGGCATCCACGCCGGTGTTGATGGTGTCGAGCGCCTGCTCAACATACTGCATAAACACCTGCCCGGCGGCAGTGAGCTGGAATTTGCGGTTTTTCTTTTCAAAGAGCTTTGCGCCCAGCTCTTTTTCCAGCTCAGAGATGGAATAGCTCAAACCCGGCTGGCTGATGTGCAGGTGCTCGGCGGCCTTGGTGTAGTGCAGAGTTTTGCCGAGTTCACGGAAATACTGTAATTGAAGCAGTGTCATAACGGTTAAAACTTCCCTCGCTTTCGTAAATGATAGAGGAATCTTTTGTAAGATTTGTCAAAGTAACCAAACTATCCAGAAAAAACTGGTCATTTTGCTCGTTCCGTATATATATTATATACTTAATTTAGCAAAAAAACAGCGGTTTGTAAAGCCTTTTGGGAAGCATTAAAAGCTTTTATAAATTGCCCTGATAGATTTAATCGAATTTATGTATTTGACGGAAATGCCCCCAAGTGGGATAATCTAGTTGTACAAAATAAGCAGTCCGAATGCACAATGTGCGGGATTGTTTATAGGTTTTTCACAAACCAATATCGAGAGGAGAGTTTTTCTTATGGCACATGTTGTTACCGAAGAAGATCTGAAAATGTTGGACGAAATGGTCGCCCGCGGCCATGAGGCTCAGAAGTACATGATGACTCTGAACCAGCAGCAGATCGATCGCCTGATTCAGGCTATCGCTGCTTCTGTTTGCGACGCTACTGTGTGGGCTCAGCTGGCTGACGAGGCCGTTGACGAGACCCGCCTGGGCGACAAGGTTACCAAGCGTAACAAGAAGACCAAGCTGCGCCTGATCCTGCGTGACTGCCTGCGTAACCCCTCTGTGGGCGTGATCGAGGACAACCCTGCTAAGGGCATCACCAAGTATGCTAAGCCCGTTGGCGTTGTGGTTTCTCTGGTGCCTACCACCAACCCCTGCCTGACTCCTGCAGGCCAGGCTTTCTATGCTCTGAAGGCTCGTAACGCCATCATCTGCAGCCCCCATCCCCGTGCAAAGATCACCACTAAGAAGTGCTGCGATCTGATGCGTGCTGCTCTGGTTCGCGAGGGTGCTCCTGCTGACCTGATCCAGGTTCTGGCTGAGCCCAACATCACCCTGTCTCAGGAGCTGATGAAGCGCGCTGACCTGGTTGTTGCAACCGGCGGCCGTGCAATGGTTAAGTCTGCTTACAGCACTGGTGTGCCTGCTTACGGCTCTGGCGCTGGCAACGCAACTGTTATTTGGGACGAGACCACTATTCCTGCTGAGGCAGCAATGAACACTCGTATTTCCAAGTGCTCCGACTTCGGTTCTGGCTGCTCCTGCGATGGCAACCTGGTCATCCATGAGTCTGTTTACGAGGCTGGTAAGGCAGCTCTGGTTGCTGAGGGTGGCTACATCCTGACTGGCGATCAGATCGACGCTGTTAAGAATGTTATGTGGGATGAGACCGGCCATCGTCTGCCCGACACCGTTGCTGTATCTCCCCAGGCTCTGGCAAAGGCTGCTGGCTTTGAAGTGCCCGCCGATGTTAAGTTCCTGATGGTCGAGGGCGGCGGCATTGAGAACATCCGCAAGGATTACTTCTACTGCACCGAGAAGCTGACCACTCTGGTAACCCTGTTCAAGTATGTTGGCGAGTTCCAGAACGCTATCGATATGGCTCTGGCCATCTTCGAGATCGGCGGCAAGGGCCATAGCTGCGGTATCTACAGCTGGGACGACAGCCACATCGATCGTCTGGCACAGGTTGCTCCTGTTTCTCGTATCATGGTTCGCCAGCCCAACAACAAGGGCAACTCCGGCTCTGCCTTCAACGGCATGCCTCCCACGTCTTCCATGGGTTGCGGCACTTGGGGCGGCAACATTGTCTCCGAGAACATCACTCTGAAGCACTACATGAACACCACTTGGGTTGCTCGTCCCATCCTGGAGGACCTGCCCTCTGACCGTGTTCTGTTCGGTGAATTCTATGTTGAGGGCATGGAGACCGAGAAGAAGTAATTCTTCCCAGTTTCTGCGAAACTGAACATTGCCGTGTGTCAGCACACGGCTTCCCGAAAAGGCGCTGACCCCGGTCAGCGCCTTTTCTCATTCAAAACGATTTATCAGGAGGAAAACCCCTATGTCGAGATATGTAGATGAAGTAACCATCTGCGAAGTAGGCCCCCGCGACGGCCTGCAGGCAGAAAAGACCATTGTAAGCACCGAAGATAAGGTTGAGCTGATCAACGCTATCGTGGATGCAGGCGTGCCCGTTATCGAGGTAGGCTCTTTTATGCATCCCGTTAAGATGCCCCAGATGGCCAACACTGATGAAGTGTTCAAGCAGATTAAGCAGAAGGAAGGCGTGGAGTACCGCGCTCTGATCCCCAACGCCCGCGGCGTTGAGCGTGCTGCTGCCTGTGGCTGCAAAAAGGTAAAGCTGAATGTTTCTGCTTCCCGCGCACACAACCTGGCTAACCTGAACCGCACCCCCGAAGAGAGCGTTGCAGGCTTCAAGGCCGCTGTGGATGCCGCTAAGGATGCAGGCATTGCTATTTCCGGCTCTATCTCCATGCCTTTCGGATCTCCCTGGGAGAAAGAGATCCCTCTGAGCGATGTAAAGAGCATCACCCAGGCTTACATTGATACCGGCATCACCGAGATCTCGCTGTCGGATACCGCCGGCGTGGCTTACCCCAGCCAGGTATATAACTACTGTGTAGAGATGGCCAAGGAGTTCCCCCAGGTGACTTGGTGGATGCACTTCCACAACACCCGCGGCCTGGCTATTGCTAACATCGTAGCTGCTATGGAGGCTGGCTTCACCCGCTTTGACTCCAGCTTTGCCGGTGCAGGCGGCTGCCCCTTTGTTCCCGGTGCAGCAGGCAATGTTTCCACCGAGGATGTGGTGCATATGATGGATCAGATGGGCATCAAGACCGGCATCGACCTGGATAAAATGATCGCCATCGGCAAGCGCGTGGGTGAGATCCTCAACCACGACAGCTCCAGCTACATTCTGAAGGCAGGCCCCGCCAGCGCACTGATCCGTGAGCTGCCTACCGGCCAGGCCAAGGCAAACAACGCAAAATAAATAAGCGATTCACGAATACTCTCGATAAAGGCAAAGCCCCCGGCTCAAACGAGCCGGGGGCTTTGTCGTAATTTGTGGGAAATAAATTGAGGGTGCAGCAGGCCGAATGGGCATCATGTGGTTCGTCACGGTTGGCCTACGGCCAAATGTTCCTCACCGCATAGTGCCCATTCTTAGATAGAGCTGCGCAAAAACTTTATGCAGATTCTGTAGGGCATTGCTTTGCAGCCGACTGCTTAGTGGTTCACCAGCAGCTTTTTCAGCGCCTTTTCCAAATTAGAGACCGTGAGCAGATACATATCAAACTTTTCGCTTAAAATATCGTAGGTGCTCATATCGTAGCGGGTGCCAATGCTCCAGTAATCATCGTGCCACAGGCTGCGGCCGCCGTTGCTGGGGTTCAGCCACACATTGTGGGGATAGTGCTTTTGAAAAAGCTCAAACCAATCCAAGCCGCACATTCTGGTCTGCCCATAATAGCGGTAATTCAAAAGCTCATAGGGGGCCATTTCGCCGTCGCCCAGAATGATCATTTTGTAGTTACCGTCCAGCTGGTGCAGAACACTTTCGCTTTCTACCCATTTGCCGGGGGTGCAGGTGGGGTCGGTGTAAAGACGGTCATGGATGCAGTTGTGGAAATAGTAAATTTTCAGATCCTGGAAATGATTGCTTTTGCGCACGGCCTGAAACAGTGCTGTGACCACGGCCATATATTCGTCCATGCTGCCGCCGCTGTCGATGAGCAGCAAAAGCTTTACGGTATTCTGGCGCGGGCGCTTGTATTCAATTTTCAGCTTACCGGCATTGTCACTGGTGGCTTGGATCGTGGCATCCAGATCTAGCTCGGTTTTGGCGGCGTTGGTCTCACCGCTGAACTGGCGCAGGCGGCGGAACGCCATCTGGTACTGGCGCAGGCCGATCACCTGATCTTCACTGAAATCACGAAAACGGCGCTCTCCGGCCACACGCATGGCAGCATGATAATGCCCCTGGCCGCCCACACGGATGCCGTCCTCTTCACCGGCGCCGCTGTTGCCAAAGTTGCTGCTGCCGCCGGTGCCCACCCAGTAGGTGCCGCCATTGTGCTGGCAGGTCTGTTCGCCAATGCGATCGCGCAGCATCTGCTCGATCTGTGCCTCACTGCGGTAAGGGCTTTGGTGCTTCTGGCCGTCCATGCTTTCGGTGCCGCGCGGGTTGGCCAGCCACTGGTAAAATTCAGGCGGGATCTCAGGCATATCGGCAATGCCCTTAAAATGCTCTAAAAAAGCCTGGTCAAACTTATCATACAGGTTTTCGCTTTTTACCAGCACGGCACGGCACAGCTGGTAAAAGCCGGTAAAGCTGTTATTGGCCAGGCCCTTATCCAGCGCTTCGGTGAGCGTGAGCCAGTCGGTAGGCGTTACATCCAGACCTTTTTCCCGCAATAAATAGAAAAAATCAAGAAACATAACGGTTCCTTTCAGCTATCACTGTGCAGCAAAGGGGCCGCGGCCGCTCTCCTGCATTTTTTCCAGCTCGGCCATATCCTCACTCTTTTTCAGCAGCACACCGGCAAAGGGCATGGTTTTGCAGATCTCATCGGCCGAAATACCGCCGATCTGCAAAGCGCGGATCCAGTCGATCAGCTCGCTGGTGCTGGGCTTCTTCTGCAAGCCGCGCTGCTCACGCAGAGCATAAAAAGCGTTCATGGCGCTCTCGAGCAGGTCCATCTCCAAAACAGGATAGTGCACCTTGATGATCTTGCGCATCAGGTCTTTATCGGGGAACGAGATATAATGGAAGATGCAGCGGCGCAAAAAGGCATCCGGCAGCTCTTTTTCGGCGTTGGAGGTGATAATGATGATGGGGCGGGTCTTGGCCTTTACGGTCTGCTTGGTCTGCGGAATATAGAATTCCATCTTGTCCAGCTCCCACAAAAGGTCATTGGGAAACTCCAGGTCGGCCTTATCGATCTCGTCGATCAGCAGAACCACCTGCTCATCGGCGCTGAAAGCCTCGCCCAGCTTGCCCAGCTTTACATACTGTGCTACATCCTTTACATCGTTGCCGCCAAACTGGCTGTCATACAAGCGCTGCACAACATCGTAAAAATAAAGGCCGTCCTGTGCCTTGGTGGTGCTCTTGATGCTCCAGATGATCAGCTTTTTGCCCAAAGCGGCGGCAATGCTTTCGGCCAGCTTGGTTTTGCCGGTGCCCGGCTCACCCTTGATCAGCAGGGGCTTCTGCAGCGCCATGCTGATGTTTACGGCGCTCATAAGCTCGGGGCCTGCCACATAATCCTGACTGCCTTCAAATTTCATATTGGTCTGCATAGATTTGATCTCCTTGATCCATTGGCTGGGCGCAAAAATGCCCCGCCGCTTATTGATGATACAGCTATATTATAAATTATAGTGCCCTGCCCCCGCAATAGAAAAACATAATAAAATGCTGTGGTTTCTGGCATAAATGCAGTTTTTCACAAAAAATTCCCGGCGCATCGGCCGGGAAGATCGTAAAAGGCCTTACAGCTCTTCGCTGAAGGCTTTATCCTGCTCTTTGTACCATTCGGTTACAAAGCTGGTAAAGGTTTTATCCAGCACCGAAAATTCATTTTCGGCCAGAGTGGCAAGGTAAATGTTTTTATACAGCGGAGGGGTTACCGAAAGCTCGGCCACGCCGCTGCTGGGCATACGCGCAAAGATCTCGGCCGGGAAGAAGCCCACGCCGATGCCGGCCTCGATCAGGCTGAAGCCGATGGTAGGGATTGAGCTGCGGCAGATCACATTGGGCTCGATGCCTGCACGGTGAAAAGCGTTGTTTAAAATGGCGCTCACGCCGTGTTCACCCTGGTGCGAGATCAAATTTTCATTTTCCAGATCGGCAAGCTCAATGGTTTTGCGGCGGGCCAAGCGATGCAGGCGGGAAACCGCTAGGTGATACTCGTCGCGCCCCAGATATGTAAAGTGCAGATCGGGATACTGGGCGGGGTCTTCTACCACCACAAACGCCTGCGCAATGCGGTGGCTGCGCAGCATTTCAATCAGGCTGATCGAGCCGCCCTCCTGCAGGTCGATGTTCAGGCTGGGATACAGGCTGTAAAAGCTGGCCAGCATCTCACTGAAATGGATCGCCTCCAGGCTGCTGATAGCGCCGATGGTGAGCGTGCCGCGCATAAGCCCGCCGTAGGCCGACATGTTCTGGCTGAGCAGGCGGATATTGCGCAGAATATCCCCGGCGCTTTTTACAAACTCCTCACCGGCCTCGGTAAGGTGTACTGTGCGGGTGGTGCGGTAGAAAAGAGTTACGCCCAGTTCTTTTTCCAGCTTGGCCACCTGCAGCGACAGTGTAGATTGCGAAAGATAAAGCTCCTGTGCAGCACGGGAAAAACTATGGGTTTTTGCGATGGCTAAAACCGCTCGCAGCTGAGAGATCTCCATAAAAAACTCCTTTCTGAAATTCATCGCTCCGTAAAAGAAAAATGCCGGGGTGAGGGGCATTAAAAGCCTATAAATATATACTAATTGATTTATTCAATAAATGCAAGAGTAAATTCAAAAAATGTCCGTGAGGGATGAACTGATACAGTAAAGGCCCCCGCCGCATCACCGGGATGCGGCAGGGGCCGGGTTTGTGATAAAGCTTTGTAAAAGCAGCGTTTACCCTGCCTTTACGCAGGCCAGCACGCTTTGTGCAATGGCACCGCCTTCGGCCCAGAGGGCTGCGGTATCTACGCAGGATTCATACTCGCTGGGCACGGTCATAAAGCCGCTTTCCAGCAAAACGGCGGGGCAGATGTTGCTGCGGGTCACAAAATAATAGTTATAGGCCGTGCCGCGGTTGCGCCGCCCAGTGGCTGCGCTCACACTGCTTGCCAGCGCCTCGGCCAGCGGCTTGCCCTCGGTGTAGAACCAATAGCACTCGGTGCCTCCGCTGCCGTTCAGATCGCTGGTAAGCCCGGCTGAATTGTGGTGCACGGCAATAAAGAAGTCGGGCTTTACCTCGTTCAGCATCTGCAGGCGTTCGGCCAGTGTATAGAAGGTATCGTCGCTGCGGGTCATGATCACGGTAGCACCCAGCTGCTCAAGGCGGTGCTTAGCAGCCATCGCTTCGGCCAGGTTGGCATCCTTTTCTACAGGGGCCGAATAACCGGCGCTGCCCATCGCGCCGTTATCGTCCTGCCCGTGGCCGGGGTCCAGCAGCACGCGAATGCCCGAAAGCGGCTGGCCTTCCTCGGCAGAAAGTGTGGGCTTATGCTTTAAATAAATGGTGGTCGTGTCGGCCTCCTGGTCGTAGCCGACACTCCAGCCGTATAATGGGTCAGAGGCGGTAAACTTGATGCGCAGCACAAAGCCCATGCCGCCGTCAAGGTTTTCCACCGAGCTGTCAGCGATAAATCCATTGGATACAGGGGCATCGCCCCCGTACTGGCAGTTTAAGAAATTCAGGGTCAGGCCGTCGGCCTCCCATTCGTGGGTCACCGCCGGGGTGCCTCCCTGGTAGGTGATGGCTGTGCAGCGGGTGAGCGGGTCGTAGCTTACCTCACCGCCTGTTAATGTGGGGGTAGGGGTATCGGCATCCAGCAACTCTACATCTTTGGCCAGCACATAGCTGCCGTTGCTCAGCTGGTAGGCATAGGTATATTTGCCGCTGCGCACAAACTGCTCGCTGTTATACACGGCGGCCGTAGCGCCGGTATACAGTGTGGCGTTGATGCTGTCCGGATTGCCGTATTCGTTCAGTGCACTGGCGCAGCCCTCGGCGGTAATGCGCACGCGCTGGCTCCAGATGGCGGGCACAGAGCCATCGCTCTGAATGCGCCCGGCTCCGCCGCCGGAGGTGCTGGGCGCAGGCTTTGTAACGGTGTAGGTAAGGCTGCTGCCGCCAGATTGGCTGAGGGTAAAGGTATTATCCCCCTCGTTCAGGCTCACCAAAAAGCCCCATACGCCCTTAGAGCCGCCGCGCTCAACGGTAACGGCCTCTTCGCCCACGGTGGCACCTTGAATGGTAAGAGGCAGGCTGGGGTCGCTGGTGCCCATCAAAAAGCAGGTATCGGTATAAATATCACCGGTGGGGTAAGAAACCGCCAGTTCGCTGGAGATCGAAAGCCCGCGCAGCGCACTGCTCAAATCGGGCAGGCTGCCGCCCGTAGCATCGCTCGAAAGCAGCAGGTTCAGCATATCAGCGTTGGAAGAATCCTGTCGCAGGGCGGTGAGGTCGCCTAAAATCACGCGGTCATAGCCCTGCTGCTCCATGGCGGCGGCCAGAGCAGGGCCGCTTTCATCGCAGCGCAGGTATACCTGGCTGGCATCGCCCAGCTTGTAGGTGCAGGCATAATAGCGCTGAATGCTTTCGTTCAGCGCTTCGCCCGGGGCGCACAGCAGTGCACCGTGCTTTTTGGCAGCGGCCAGCACAGTGGGGGCGCACTGGCTTAGGTCTGCCTGCTCCAGCACCTGCCCGGCGGCATCGGTGGGCAGAAGCAATACGCTCATGCCCTGCTTAGCGGCAGCCTTGATCAGTTCATTCAGAGGGTCGTAATGGTGAAACAGGCCGTCGGTTTTGGCGATGGTCTCATTTACCTGATCTTTGGCGCTGCTTTCGGGGCGGAACAGCAGGCTGCCGTCTGCGGCGCGTGCCGTCCACAATACGCCGCTGCCGCCCAGGCTCTGCACCTCGGTCAGGGTATCCTGCAAATACTGGGTGCGGTCGGCATCAGTGGTGCGCTGCAAAAAAGAGGCCGTCCAGTCATCGTCCAGCACGACAAGCTGCGAGGCATTGTTTTTGGTCTTGGCATTGCCGCCGCCGGCCAGCAGCATAAACAAAACACCCACCAGCAGCACCATGAGCGCCAGGGCCAGTATCAGCGGCAGGGCTGGCTTTTTCTTTTTACGCCTGCGCGGTGCCGGGCGCGCGGGCCGCCCGACGGGGGCGGCTGGCTCACGCCGGTAAACGCGGCGGTTTGCATCGCTTTGCATAGAAAGATTCTCCTTTTATAATAGAGCTGAAAAACAGTTTTTCTGACAAAACTTTCTTTTATTATACACGAACCGGCCAAAGGGATAAAGCACAGAATTGTGAATTCTTTTGCGCAGGAAGGGCCGTGGTGTGCTATAATACTTCTTATATGATTTGCTTTTATAAGATATAAAAATAAAACCCCGGCGGCTTTTATGATAAGAGCCGGAATATAGGAGGAGAACGACCATGCAGGTTCCCGCAAAAGGATTTACACACGGCGGAAAATTTCATGCAGACGATGTGTTTGCAACGGCGCTGCTGCAGATCATACGCCCCGATTTTACCGTAGAGCGCGGCTTTACCGTGCCCGATGGCTTTGAGGGTATTGTATACGATGTGGGCGGCGGCGAGTTCGACCACCATGCGGAGCCGCGCGAAGAGCGCCCTAACGGCATTCCCTATGCGGCGTTCGGTAAGCTTTGGCGTGAGCTTGGCGCCGGTCTCGTAGGCGAAAACCAGGCCCGCCTTCTGGACGAAAACTTCATTCAGCCGCTCGATCTGAATGACAACACCGGTGAACCCAACAGCCTGTGTGATGCCATCGGTGCCTTCAACCCCGTGTGGGACGGCGGCCAGAGTGCCGACGAGTGCTTTATGCAGGCAGTGGCCGTGGCAAAGGGGATTTTGCAAAGGCAGCTGGATTCGGCCCTGGCTGTGAACCGGGCTGATGACCTGGTACGCAAAGCCTACCAGGAAAGTAAGGACGGCATTGTGGTGCTGCCCACCTACCTGCCCTGGAAAAACGGCCTGTACCGCACCGATGCGCTGTTTGTGGTGTATCCCAGCCAGCGCGGCGGCTGGAGCGCCCAGTGCTGCACCGACCGCAAGACCAAAAAGAACAAGCTGCCCTTCCCGCGCTCGTGGGCCGGGCAGCCGCCGGAGGTCATTGAGGCAAAAAGCGGCATAAAGGGCATTCGCTTCTGCCATGCCAGCCAGTTTTTGATCACGGCAGATACCGAAGAGACCGCCATTGCCGCCTGCCGCCAGGTGCTGCGCAACAATGGCCGCCCGGTGAGCGAATGAGCGGGGCCGAGGTGGCACGTCCGCCCCGGGAGCCAAAGCCGCTGTGCTGGGCGTATCTTATGCGCTGTGGGGGCGGCAGCCTGTATGCCGGGTGGACGAATGATCTTTCGCACCGCACCTTTGCCCACAAAAGCGGGCAGGGCGGGGCAAAATATACCAAAGCCTTTAGGGCGGCGGGGCTGGCCTACGCCGAGCTGTGCGCCGACCAAAGCGTGGCCATGCATCGGGAGGCTGAGCTGAAAAAGCTGACGAAAGCACAAAAAGAGGCCCTTTGTGCCGATTGGGCCGATGAATTTATACCGCGTCTTGGCTTTGCCGTGCCCGGTAATGCAGCCGAGATCGCGGAGATCTACAACTGGTATGTGACCTACGGCACAGCGACCTTTCGCTATGAGCCGCTGGCCGGGCAGGAGCTGGCCGATTGGCTTTCAGCGGCGCTGGCCACGGGGCCAATCGTCACAGCACGCACCCGCTCGGGCAGGCTGATGGCGTTTGCCTGCGCTCACCCCTGGCGAGGGGCCTGGGCGGCGTATCAGTGGGATGTGGAGACTACGGTATATGCCGCACCGGAATACCGTGCTTTCGGCGCGGCGGGGCCTGCCTACGGCCTTTTACTGAAAGTGCTGGCAGAAATGGGCTACTGGAACGCCTATGCCGTGCTGGCTGACCCAAACCCCGAAAGTGAGCGCTTTCACGAAAGGCGCAGCTTTGTGTGCGAAGGACGCAACCCTCGCTGCGGCTATAAGTTCGGGCGCTGGCTGGGCATTTCTACCTGGCGCTATGCGCTGCATAAGGGGCGGGGAGAGCCTGTGCCCGTGCAGCCCCTGCCGCCGGAGCGCCTGCAGGAGCTGCTGGCAGCGGCGCAAAGCATGAAATCAGAAAAGAAATGAATATTATTGCATTTTATGCAATTTGTGATGCATAAAATAAAAAAGCCCGGCGGGGGTGTGCCTTCGCCGGGCTTTTGGCAGCAAAAAAGCGGGATTTTCTATTATTACCTCTTATTTTATAGTGGGATTTGACTTATAGCACAAAAATAAAAGCGCTGATTTTGAATGTTTGTGCAGATTTAAGCCTTGACGAATAGCGCTGTGGGTGTATAATAAGTG